>JBFIDG010000269.1:0-1517 GCA_041581335.1 Thermoplasmatota archaeon | reverse complement strand
GGCGCCCTGCGCCGCAATGGGTCGTGGGAGCCCATCCATGCAGCCCAGCCGGAGAAGCGACTCAAGGCGGTCGTCAGCAAATCCCACCGCGGCGACGCCGTGGATGCGTTCCTTGACAATCTACGAGCAGACGGTCACGAGGTCAGCGACGTCTCCTTCGGCAGCTCGCTGAAGCTCTGCAAGATCGCCGAAGGCAGCGCCCACATCTACCCTCGGCTCGGCCCCACGATGCCCTGGGATACAGCGGCGGCCCACGCGGTGTGCCGAGGCGCCGGCGCCCTCGTGACGGACCTGGAAGGCCACCCGCTACGCTACGATGACCCGGGCAGACTCAACCCCTGGTTCCTCGTGGGCGGGCCGGGCATCGCGTGGGCGCAGTATGCTCGCGGCATCATCCCCGCCTGAACCCTTATCTACCATTTCTACCAAGTCTACTATCATGGTAGAGTATGCCACCGTGCAACTCCATGCGCAAACCAAGGCGCGGCTCGCGCAGCTCCGCCAGCCAGGCGAGTCCTTCGACGCCGCCGTGCAACGCCTCCTCGACACCGTCGTCAGCGCCCAAGAGACCGAGTTCCTGGCCGAACTGGACCGCATGTACGAAGACGACGACGCCTTCGAACCGCTGGCATGAGCTATGCGTTGGAAGCCCACCGGGAAGCAAACAAACAGCTGCGCGACCTCCCGCCTATGATCGCTGAAGGCCTCCGCAAGGTCCTGCACGACCTCGCCGACGATCCGGCCCATCCGCGCTTCGACCTGAAGCCCATCCAAGGCCACTCGCGGCACCCCCCGACGCAGCGCCTCCGCATCGGCCAATACCGGGTCCTGCTGAAGATCGACCACGAAAAGCAGCGCATCCGCGTCCTCCGCATCGGCCTGCGCGGCGACGTCTACCGAGGCATCGACCACCTCGACCAATTCCCCAACCCCTAAACGCTGCCGCGGGCCTCCGACGGCGTGGACGGTCTTCAGGACCTGCGTGCGGTGGCCTCAGCCCCGGGCAAGCTCATCCTCTTTGGTGAGCACGCGGTCGTGTACGGGCATCCTGCCATTGCGGCCGCGACGGACCAACGGACCGTCGTCGAAGTGGACGTCTGCGGCGACCGCTTCACCGTCAACGGCTACCGCATCCACGAACGCTACCACTCCTACCTCAAGATGGCCGTGGAGCAGCTCTGGAAGGGTGAAGACGCGGTCCGCATCCAGACCGAGGGCGGCGTCCCGAGCGCCAGCGGCACCGGCAGCAGCGCGGCCCTCACCGTCGCCGCCGTCGCCGCCCTGCACCGTTTGCAGGGCATCGACGACCTGCCCCGCCTCGCCCAAGACGCCTACACCGTGGAGCGTACCACGCAAGGCGGTGGCAGCCCCGTGGACACCTCCACCAGCACCGCCGGCGGCGGCATCGCCATCGCGGGAACACAGCCCGGCGTCGGCGACCCGCTCTGGGACATCCATTTCGAAGACCGCACCTGGCACGTGGAACGCATCAAGCTGCCGGAGCTGACCATGGTGGT
>JBFIDG010000268.1:0-1520 GCA_041581335.1 Thermoplasmatota archaeon | reverse complement strand
TGGCGGACATGGGGGCCATCACCTTACATGACAACCTGTACGGCTGGATCCACGTCGAAGGTGCCGCCCGCATCGCGACCAGCGGCGTCACGGAGGTCCTGCGGGGCCTGCGCAGCGACGAGGGCTGGTGGCTCACCGCGCCGGACCTGACGTGGAGCCACACCGACGGCTGGCTCGAGGTGTCCGCTTCAGACTTCTTGATCAGCAACAACGCCACGTTCCAGGCTCTCGGCCCTGAGCCCTCCGCTTGGGCTCTCCTGCAAGGCGGTGGTGGCACCGTCATGGACTGGTTCGCCTTCGATGACGCGCCGTTCAAGACCAAGGTCATCGACGACCGTGTCGTCATGGCCCTCGTCGACACCATCGGCGAGGGCGCCCTCGACTCTCTCGTGCGCCTCGAGACCGATGGGCACTTCGAGCCCCGCGCCGATCGCTTCGTGTTCCGCTTCGCTTCCCAGGCCGCCGCGCCGGTCACGGCGGGCGACCTCGAGTTGGCTCGGGGCGGCTTCACCTTCCATGCCCGCGACGTGGGCCACGCCGTCATCGACCTACGCCTGCCTGCGGGCATGAGCGGCGACGTGCGGTGGCGCCAGGACCTCGTCGCACCGGTGCTGGAAGAAGTGCTGTTCAACAACATCGATCCCTATGCACCGCTCCAGGCACCGCCTGAGATGGTCTCCAACTGGAACGAGCCTGTGTGGGCCTCCCTGCAGATCGGGGATTACCAGAAGGTCGCCACCCATGCGGCGAACCAGGTCCGCTTCCGGATCACTGGGCTAGCCCCTGAGACCCTGCACGAGTATACGCTCACGGCCCGGGATCTGGCGGGCAACATCGTGCAAGAGACCGGCTCCTTCGCGACCGGTCCCATGGCCGGCCCGGCGGCCCGCATCAACGTCACCAGCGTGCAGACGGCCGGGGGTGTCACGACCGTGGGCTTCGAGGCGTTCTATGACGACGGCTCCATCGTCCCATCAGGGATGGTGCACGTCTTCATCGACAAGCAGGCCTCCGACGAAAGGCTGGCCCGCGACGGCGATGCCTTCGTCGTCGATGTGCCGGCCGGCTCCAAGGAGCTCCGCATCGAGGTCCAGACGCCCCGCGGGCGCATCAGCCAGGTCGTGGAGCTGGGCGGCGAGACCCAGACGACTCCGCTGGCATGGTGGCTGCCGCTGGCGGCGCTCGCCATGCTCCGGCGCCGATAGGGTTTCAACGCCGGCCGGGTCGGCACACCCGTGCCTGAACTGCCCGAGGTCGAGACCATCCGTCGCGGGCTCGAGCAAGGACTCGTCGGCCGCCGCATCCTCGAGGTCCGTGTGGCGCCCGACCGGCTCCGCAAGCACGGCCCCTGCGCATGGACGGAGATGGCCGGCACGACCGTGACCCGGATCGACCGCCACGCCAAGGTGATGCGCTGGCACTTCGATTCCGGTCACCAAGCCAGCGTCCATCTTGGCATGACGGGCAAGTTCCTGTTCTCCCCGCCCGACGAGCCGGTCCGCCCACACACCCACATCCGG
>JBFIDG010000267.1:0-1548 GCA_041581335.1 Thermoplasmatota archaeon | reverse complement strand
CTGCGCGATCAGAGGGGCCCAGTCGACCTCGTTGACCATGTCGGGGCTGCCGGTCACGAAGATACGCTCCGCATCCAGGATCGGGTCCATGTCATCGTGGATGCCGAAGACCACGGCTTCCATGCCCATGGCGTGCGCCACAGAGTCGATGGTCAAGCGGCTGAACTCCGGCTCGCGGTGCGCTTCCAGGTCGACGATGGCGAGTTGCATGTGTTGGCCAGTCGCCCGGGTTTGAAGAACTGCCCCATCGCCATGGGTCAAGGACCCGCGCGGCCTGGCGCGAAACTCTGCCTCAAGGCAAAGCAGAACCGCGTCGCTGCACTCTTTGCAGGACCCATTAAATAATTCATCATCCTCGCCGAATGATGAAGTGGTCGGTCGCCATCCTGCTAGTCGCTGCGATGGCCGGTTGTGTTGCGCCCGGACAGAACGGATCAGAGGCGACGAACGGGGAGGGCTTCGCGGCAGCCTCGGCGCTGGCATCTCCTCAGCCAGGTTCTGACGGCATGGAGACTCTTGACATCTTGAGCGCACGCCACACGAGCGAAGACACCGGCCGCTCGATCCCTGCTACGGGGCTCGGCATGACCCGGTGCACGGGCCCGGATTTGCTTTCCTTCAGGGTCGACGAGACGACGGTCCGCACGCAGGTCCCTGAGGCTATCGAATTCTTCCACCCAGTAATCATGGATTGGCCTGGAACGGTCGGCGGGAGCTTCCAGCAGTTCACGTGCGACATGAGCTGGCAAGGGCACACCCTGGGCCGCTCGAGCGTGGCCATCAGCACTGTGGCGATCGTTCCTCCAATGGGCGATACCCCTACCATGGTCGGATGGTACCTTCTAGACCTCGTGGCAAGTGATGCCCAGGTCGCGCAACGCTTCGGCGAACTGGGCTTCCCTGCACGTGTGGCTGATCTGGTGGACAACAGCATCGTGACGGCTACCAGCGTGGTGGTCTCCGCCGGTGGCGGCGGCACCACGGTGGCTGGCATCGTCCCGGCTCCGCTCGGGGCCGTGAACTCGATCGACATGTGGAGCCTGCAAGGTGATGTTCTCCACCGCGCCTTTTGGGCCCCTAACACTTACATGATGCCGGTGGGAGACATCACACAACCTTGGGGCTGGCTCGGCGAAGCGACGGCGGTGCTGGACCCCGCCATCTGGGGTGTATCGGCCGCAGTCAATGACCTCGGCAGCCACTACTACACTGGCGTCGACTTCCGGGCCCCCACAATTAGTGCCTGGCCCTTCTACGAAACCTGAAGGCGCGCCCGCGCGGTCCCGACTTTTTCCGCACGCGTGGACAATCGTCTAAAATCGCGCTGCCGGGGCTGAGGCCTACAGCCCCCCCGGCGATGCTCGGGCCTGTGACTCCGTCGCTTCCCCGGGCCTTCCAGAGCCCTAAGCCCAGGTCTGACTGCGCTCGTGCGTGAACTGGTTCAGGTAATAGCGGCCGCCGGCGCCGTTGCCGGTGCTGCCACTGAGCTTCCAGCCGACGAAGGACTGTCCGTTGACCACGGCGCCGGTGCTGCCGCCGATGGCGCGG
>JBFIDG010000266.1:0-1571 GCA_041581335.1 Thermoplasmatota archaeon | reverse complement strand
TCGCGGGCGATCATGACGCGATCCGGCGTGAGGTCACCGATGACGCGCACCGCCAGGCCGGGACCCGGGAAGGGTTGGCGCTCGGCCACCTCGATGCCCTGGAAGCGGGCCACGGCGCGGACCTCGTCCTTGTACAGGTCGTACAGAGGCTCGCACAGTTCCATCTCCATGTCATCCGGGAGGCCACCCACGTTGTGGTGGCTCTTGATGGTGTCACGGTTGCCGCCGCCGGATTCGATCCAGTCGGGGGCGATGGTGCCTTGGATCAGCACGGTGGCACCGGTCTTCTTGGACTCGCGCTCAAAGATGCGGATGAACTTCTCGCCGATGATCTTGCGCTTCTTCTCAGGGTCGGTGACGCCCGCGAGCGCTTCGAAGTATTCGTCGGCGGCGTGGACGACGGTGAGGTTGAGGCCCATGCGCTTGTACATGGCCTCCGTCTCCTCGCTCTCGCCCTTGCGCATGAAGCCGGTGTCGACGTAGATGGCGTGCAGCTTGTCGCCGACGGCCTCCTTGACGATGTGGGCGGCGACGGTCGAGTCGACGCCGCCACTGACGGCGATGACGGCGATCTTGTCACCGATGGCGTCCTTGGCTTTCTGGACGGCCTCTTTCACGAACTCTTCGGCGTCGAACAGCATCTCCATGGGCGTGGTCGCCCACAAAGGGGTCCGTGATAAGAGTTGAGGCGGGGCTCAAGCTGGGATGATCGCCCAGGCACCATCCGGGTCTTC
This sequence comes from Thermoplasmatota archaeon, assembly GCA_041581335.1. GTDB lineage: Archaea > Thermoplasmatota > E2 > JACPAO01 > JAHFTW01 > JBFGSX01. The sequence goes on along the minus strand of JBFIDG010000266.1, from coordinate 837 downwards.
GCCCATGGAGACGCGCAGGCCCGCGCTGCGCAGGGAATCCCGCAACAGCCGTTCGGCGTCCACGGCCGCCTGGCGAGAACTGACCGCCGCCTGGTGCACCAAGGCGACGGGTTGGTTCGCCGTCGTCACGCGCGCGCCGCGGCCGCCGTTGTGTTCCGCGAGGCGCTTCTCCAGATTTCGGGTCTGACCGACATACATCGCGCCATCGGTCAACCGTAGCAAATAGACGAACCATGGGCCTCCATGCAGCTGGTCCCCACGAGACCAGGCTTCGGCCACGGGCTGCCTTTTTTCCAGCCAGCCTCCGCCATCCGCCGGCCGATCGAGCCATTTGGCCATCTGGCCGGGAGTGAGCTGGAAGACGCGGGTCGCCCCGAGACACCAGCGGGTCTCCACCCCGACCTCCGTGCGAGGCGGCCACGCAAGCACATCGCCGACGGTGACGACCTGGCTCCAGCACTCGTAACAGTAGTGGTACTCGGTCTTGCGCGTGTCCGCACCGCAGGCCCATGGCTCGTGGTCCTGCCAAAAGAAGGCACGGCAGCTGCGATCCGGATTGTTGACCATGGGCTGCCTGAGCAGCCCGGGCGCTGAAAAACGCTAGCCTACGCTTCGACCGTGTTCTGGATGGACTTGTCATCCACCAGGACCTTCTCGGCGGCTTCGGCGCGCTGGGCGGCGACCTTGGCACCGATCGTGGCGTCGGCGACGCCGAGGATCTGGGCGGCGAGGAAGCCGGCGTTGTCACCGCGGTCGACACCGACGGTGGCGACGGGGATGCCGGGGGGCATCTGGACGATGCTCAGGAGGGAATCGTAGGGGACCTTGCCGCCGACG
>JBFIDG010000265.1:0-1577 GCA_041581335.1 Thermoplasmatota archaeon | reverse complement strand
GCACGTGGGGCATTGCGGGTTGAAGGGGACCCAGCGCTTGGGCAGTTGGCGCTTACTGACCTCTTCGATGATGGTGCGCACCGCAGGCTGCTGGTCGAGCGCCTTGAGCGTCGTCTCGACGTAGCGGCCTTCGTAGTACAGGTCGTAGGCCGACATGACCGTGGGCTGGATGCCCAGTTCCTTCAGGTTGCCCAGGAAAGGTTCGAGGAAATGCGCGGCGTAGGAGTCGTGGCGACCGCAGCCGTTGGGCATCCCATCGGCGTCCGGGCAGGGGATCTCACGCAGCGGCTTGCCGACGTGGACCTCGTAGGCGGCGTCCAGGAACGGGTAGACTTTGCGCAGGGGGTCGTAGTCGTCGGCGATGTAGATCAACTCTGCATCGCCGCCCATCTGGACCGTGGCGCGGTAGATGGCCTCGGTCGTCAGCACCTCGCGCATGTTGCCCACGTGGATGGGGCCGCTCGGGGTGATGGCCGTCGCGAAGACGTGGGGGCCCTTGCCCCGGCTCGCGATCAGGCGTTCGGCTTCCACATCGGCCCAGTGGGTCACGTGGCGCGCGACCCGGCCTTGCTTGAAAAGCCCCGTGGCGCCAAGGCGGCATTGATGATCCAGGCACCGTTGATGTACACCTGGAGCCTTTCGACGATGCCCAGGAACAATCCACCCTCTTGTGCGGCCGCTGCCATGACCAGCGTCGAGGCGACGACCAGGAGCGCCAAAGGCACGACCGCGAGGTGGACGCGCTCCATCCAGGCCGCGCTGGCGACGCCGCCGAAGGCCATGACGGCCGAGATGACGTGGACCGTGCCCACCCAGGAGTCGATGCCCGGCGGATCCGTCCAGAAGAACGCGGCACCCAACATGCCGACGGCGCCGATCAGCAGCGGCACGCGGACACGTGCCCGCCAGACGGCGAGCGTGGCCAGGCTGGCGGCGTGGATGAAGAAGCTCGCCAGCAGCAGCCAACTCCAGGGCCCGTACACCTGGTCACTGATGGTCTCACGAAGGCGCCAGCCGCTGCCGACATCGGCCCACGTCAATGCACCCAGGAAGAGCGACTCGAAGATGATGGCGGCGCGACCCCAGCGGACCATGGCCCTGCCACGCGGCCAAGGGCTTGAAAGAGCCGGTATGGTCAAATGGGGCGGTCAAGTCGGCAGCCATCCACGCGGACCTGTAGTGTAGCTTGGATATCACTTGGCCCTCCGGAGGCTAGAACGGGGGTTCGAATCCCCTCGGGTCCGTTCACTTGCATTCGCGGACGAGAAGGTCCGCCCGCCCAGCGGGCCCCCGCAGCCAAGACTGTGCAGACCCTTCTGGTCCGTTTCCTTCCCCCGGGCTCCCCGCGCGGTCCGGTGCCTGCGCCAGCACGCCCCCTCGGCGGCGCAGTTCCGGGTTTTTCTATGTGCGCAGGATAGCCCACTGTGCCCCGCACCTACACCGTCACCGTCGAGGGTGAACTCAGTGACAAGGATGCCGAGAAGATCCGCCACGCCATCCAGAAGTCGCTGGCGCCGTGGTTCAAGAAAGGTCTGGCGATCAAGGTAGAATCGTGATGGACGACGATCTTGCCGCGT
>JBFIDG010000264.1:0-1620 GCA_041581335.1 Thermoplasmatota archaeon | reverse complement strand
CGGGAAGGCTGGCCGGGCCTGCGCTTGCCTTTGCCCCATATCGGCGGCACCGACATGGCCGGCGTCATCGAAGGCCTGGGTGAGGGCGTCACCGGCGTCGCGGTCGGCGACGAGGTCATTGTCAACCCAGGACTCAACTTCGAAGAAGACGAAGACGGCGAATTGATCGTGCCCCCAGAGCCCAAGATCATCGGCGAGACCCAAGGCGGCGGCCTGGCTGAGTTCGTCGTGGCCCCCGCGACCCGCGTGCTGCCGAAGCCCGCCGCATGGTCCTGGGAGGAGGCGGCAGCGTTCCCCTTGACCGCGCTCACCGTGACGCGGATGCTCCGCAAGGCCCGCGCCAAGCCCGGCCAACGGGTCCTCGTGATCGGGGCCGGCGGCGGCGTGGGCGTCATGTCCGTGCAACTCGCCAAGGCGTGGGGCTGCGAGGTCTACGCGACCACCGGCGGCGCCGAGAAGGTCGCCAAGGTGCAGGCGCTCGGCGCCGACCACGTCATCGACTACAAGGCGGACAAGGACTGGTGGAAGACCGTGTTCGGCCTCAGCGGCAAGCAAGGCATGGACATCGTCATCGACTGCGTCGGCCAGGCCACCTGGGCACTCAGCCTACGCACCCTGCGGCCCGGCGGCCGGCTCGTCACCTGCGGTGCCACCACCGGGCCCATCGGCGAGACCCACATCCAGCTCGTGTTCTGGAAGCAGCTCAGCATCCTGGGCTCCACCATGGGCACACCCCAGGACCTGGAACGGGCCCTGGAGCTGGCCAAGGCGGGTAAGATCCACCCCGTCGTCGATTCCGTGTTCCCGTTGGACGACGCCCGCGCCGCCCAGGAGCGCATGGACAAGGGCTTGCAGTTCGGTAAGATTGTGGTCAAACCATAGGTTTGGCCGCGTGATGCCACGCCGCAAGGCGTGGGGGATCGTCGTGAAGCCGTAGGCTTCGCGACAAGATTCGGGGCCAGCGGCCCCGATGACGTGGTCAAACCATAGGTTTGGCCGCGTGATGCCACGCCGCAAGGCGTGGGGGATCGTTGTCAAGCCGTAGCCCGCGGTGTTTCAGCCGCCGAGTTGGAAGTACACGGCGCCCGCCACGATAGCGACGACCACCAACCGCGTCCCCATGGCGGCCAATTTGCTGGCGCCGCCGCCCGCCGCCCAGACCAGTGAATCCAGGAAAATGTAGGCGAAGACCGTCACCAGGATCGTCGGTACCAGGGGGGCCCACCCGAGAGCCATCACGAACAATCCGAGCAAAGACATGGCAGGGAACGTCATGGCCTTGAAGCGTGACGCCGGCTTGTTGTAGTACACGGAGCCGTCCTGGGTGAACGGGATCTGCGCCTGGATCTCGCAGCGCTGGCATTCATAATGCCCATCGAGGGGTTCGACGACATCCCCCTTGCACTCTGGACACTTCAGTCCGTCCACAGATTGCATGGACCCAACCAGCTACTTAGGGCCTGAGGACACGGGTCCCGTGGCCCTTGGCCCTGGCCCTTTTCCTCTTATACGAGGCCAGTCTCGGCGCTGCCGGGGCCACCAGGTTGAAGCCTGGAGGCACTCCAATGGATACCATGGCGAACGAGGCCATCAAGGAGATCGCTGACCGCGAGTACCGTT
>JBFIDG010000263.1:0-1630 GCA_041581335.1 Thermoplasmatota archaeon | reverse complement strand
TCGCCGTCACGGGCCGTCCGGGCATCGGCCCCTTCACGTTCACGGACCGCTCCGCGATGGACCTGACCATGCTGACCATCGTCAGCACCGCGGGCCCCATCGGGTTCTACATCCAGCGCGAGATCGTCCGCATCAACGACATCGAGACCCGGCTCGCGGATTTCCTCAACGACCTGGCCGACTCCCGTCGCGCCGGGCTACCGCTGGCGACCGGGTTGCAGAACGCCAGCCTGTCCGATTACGGTGCGCTGAGCGTCGAAGTGGACCGCATGGCCCGCCAAGTGGCCTGGGGCGTCTCCTTCAACGACGCCTTGGAGCGCATGGCCCGCCGCGTGCGCAGCAGCCTCGTGCGCCGCGCCGTCACCCTGGTCATCGAGGCCAGTCACACAGGCGGCTCCGTCGCGGACATCCTGAAAGCCGCGGCCAAGGACGCGTACGAGATCAAGAGCCTACAAGCCGACCGCCGCGTCGCCATGATGACCTACCTCATCGTCATCTACGTCGTGTTCTTCGTGTTCATGGTCGTCATCGGCATCCTGGAGATCCGCTTCATCCCGCAGATCGCCGAGGCTGCCGACTCGGCAAGCAGCGCCGGCAGCAACCAGGCGTTCTCGCTGAGCAGCATCGATCCCTACGCGATGAGCCAGATCTACTTCAACGCCACCATGGTCCAGGCCATGGGCAACGGCATCGTCGGCGGCATCCTGAGCGAAGGGCGCGTCATGAGCGGCTTCCGCCACATCGCCCTCATGGCCTTCGTCGGCTGGCTGACCTTCCGCTTCATCCTGCCCGCGCTCTAACCCAGCGCCTGGTCGCAGGACGCGCGGCGGGCACAACCGACGCAGCGGCCAACGTGGTCGTGGTCACGGTCGGCCTTGCCTGCGGCAACGGCGGCCGCCATCGCATCCAGGGTAGCACGCAAGCGGCGCTTGAGCGCGTCGTCCCAGGCGACGCGGAAGACGCCGTCAGGGTACGTCAATAGGCCATACTCCGGCGCCGAGCCATCGGTGGCCTCCAAGAGGCGAAGGTAGCAGGCGACCTGCAGTTCATGGCTGGGAAACGGCTGGTCTGGGGTTCGGCCCGTCTTGACCTCGACCGGGACGGGGCCGCCTTCGGTCTCCATCACGTAGTCCGGCGAACCGGAGATCCCCCATTCAGGGTCCTGCATCACGTCTTGCCCCTCCCAGCCCCCGCGGCCGACGCGGCCAGGCACCAGGCCTGCCTTGATGACGCGCGTTCGATACTCCCGTTCAGATACGCTCGCGATCACCAACAGGCCCGCGCTGGCCGAGACCAGGATCAAGGCGGTGAGCAAGAACAACCAGTGGAACGGATCCGTGCGCAGGAAGTACAACTCCAAGGCCAGGAAGGCCACGGAGCCTGCCACGGCGAGGATGCGGAACATCCATCTGAACGCCTCGCGCGCCGATTTGCGCACCCCCTCCGCCTGCTGCTGGGCCCGTCCCTTCTGGGAATGCTCCCGCATGCCGCGGGAGACGCCGGGGCCGACGCCTTCGACACCGCCCCGGGCGAGCCACCAATTGTGCGCGCAGTAGGCGAATTGTTCCACTTCTCCTGCCGACGGCACCAAACCCCATCGCCCCAGCAGGGCTAAATCCTTGACGACCCG
>JBFIDG010000262.1:0-1637 GCA_041581335.1 Thermoplasmatota archaeon | reverse complement strand
TCGAATACTACGCTGGCCCGGACACCTGGAACCACGTCGAGGCCAAGCCGACGACCGTCATCGCCAGCACCGTCTGGGACGCCAGCGACTGCCCCCTGCACTACCAGGTCACGTCCGACAGCCGCATAGAGATCCCCAGCAAAGCGTTGGGCACCATCACGGTCCAGATGTCCGACGATGGCGGGGTGCGCGTCGGCGACGCCCAGCTTCAGCCCGGGCAACAGATCACCCTGGAAGGCAGCCGCGAGGTCGACGACGACCACGATGGCCCCGTCACCTATACCGCCGAGATCCTTGTGCGCGTCCTGGGTCCCTGGCCCCACGACCGCCTGGTCGGCGTGCCGTGAACGGCATGGTCAAACGGCCGACCGCCGGTCGCCGCACGTGGTCAGGTTCGACTGGATCCTCGCAGGGCTCGTGCCCATCGCCATCGCCTGGCTGTTGTGGCGCCTGCAAGCGGTCGCCGTCAACCAGGTCCTGCGGGGCGGCATGTACCGCCTGCTGCGCTACCAGCGCAAGACCTACGGCTTCGTCAGCTGGTTCGGTGTCCTGGTCCATGAACTGAGCCACGCCGCTGTCTTGTTGTTGGGCGGTCACGGCATCCGCCGCATCAAGGTCGGCGTCGACGCGGGCCACGTCGCCCCGAGGCAGGTCCGCAAAGGCCCCCTCGGGACCCTCACGTTCATCGCGGCCGCCCTGGCCCCCATGGTCGCAGCCCCCGCAGCCGTCGCCGCCGTGCTGCTGCTGCGCGGCGAGCGCCTGCCAGAACCGGTCCAAGGGTCGGGCATCCGAGCGGCTTGGGAGAACCTGCAACAGGTCGCCATGCAGTTTCCCGAGCGGCTCGTGGTCGACCTGGTCGGCATGGACGTCACCACCGCCACGGGCGCCGCATTGTTCCTGCTGGCGGTCTTCGCCATGCCCTCCGCGCGGCCAAGCCACGTCAGGGTCAAAGGCGAACCCGACGAAGGGGACATCGCCGTGGTGCGCCGCCTGATCCGCAAGCGCCCCCTGCCCGTCATCGCGTTCTGGGTCCTCCTCTACGCCAGCTACTTCGCCGCCGCCCAATGGGGCATGCGCTGGTACTGGCTTGCCTGGGAAGCCGCTTGGATGGTCGCGGTCGTCGGCGTCGTCCTGGCGCTGTTGATGGGCGTCGTCTGGTACGGCGTCGCCTGGGCCGGGCGCATCAAGCCCATGCTCGCATGGCTGCCGTACGCCGTTGCCATCGGCGTGCAGGTCGGCGGACGCCTGCTCGAACACGGCATCTGGCTCGTCAACCTTGCAACCATCGCGGTCTTCCTCGCCTTCGCGGCCGGGCTGCGGGCCACGGCGACCCGCCGGTTCTGAGTCGCAACGGCTTTCGGCGGCCCCGGGATGGTGTGGCCGGGATGACCGTCCGCTTGCTGCCCGGAGAACGCCTCGAGACCGAACTGCGACCCCACCCGGTCGCCTGGACGGGGCGCTACCTCGTGGCCGCCTACCCGGCGATCTTGGGTCTCATCCTTGCCGCCGTCTTCACGACGTCCTGGTGGACCAACGCCTCCACCGGCAAGTGGTACGAGATCTGGAGCTTCCTGTACGGCAACACCGCCGCCGCGTACGTCTACATGTTCGTCGGCCTGATCCTCGTCGGGGCCATC
>JBFIDG010000261.1:0-1666 GCA_041581335.1 Thermoplasmatota archaeon | reverse complement strand
TCGGTGCTGTTCAACAGGACGTCGTACGCGACACGGTAACTCGGGATCTCTCCGGAGCCGCTTTCGCACGGCAGCGGAGCGCACCATGCCGGCGTTGGAGTCGCCGGTTTGGCAGGTGCCGATCCAAGCGGTGTATCGGGTACGCTGTGGGTGCCGTTCGTACGAGTCAGGGTGTATCCGAACGCCGTCGGCTCCAAGGTGATCGTTGCGGTGCTGGGGAGTAGGTCGCCGATGGCCCCGGACATGGTGACTCGGCGTTCGTCCATGTAGATGGTGTCGTGGTCTGGGCCGGCGGGCGTGCAGCGGGCGATGCAGATGGATGAGGCATTGATGTGCCAAGCATCCTCCTGGATTGCCACGCCGATGGCCCAGGTCTTCCACGTATGGTTCCCGGGCTGGTCCAGCCAGAGTTGCGGCCCGATGGGCAATAGCTCGACAGGACTCCATTCGAGCTGTGCCGTGTGGCGTTTGCTCATGGCTGCGGGCATGGGTTGGACGGGGTCGTGCAGGCGCTGGAGGTAGCTTTCGCTCCCCGTGACCGACATCATGCCCCACTCGCCGGTCGCCAGGTCCAAGGAAGCGGTGCCGCGTTCGGTGCGGTCACCGATGGTGAGGTCGATGGTAGCCTCCCACGCGGAGGTGGAGCGTGTCAGCACGACGTGCGCGGTGCCTGTCTCATTGTGCCCGCCGCTCACATCGTACTGAGCCTCGCTGGTGGTCGCCCAAACAACATCCGGTTGGCCTTGCCCGGATGCAGGGGGGTCCGGGGTCGAAGGCTCGTGCTGCGCCGCATCCTGCGTTGCGCAACCTGCCAGGCCGGCGATCAGCAGGAAACAAACCGAAGCAAGGATCGTGGCGCGCCGCATGGGGGTCCGACCCCCACGGCAGGGGATAGAGGTTGTTGTCGTGACTTGCAAGCCTGCTCGTGGCCTGCATTCTTCGGCCCGCTGTGGGGTGCTGGATGCTTGGCGCGGCCACTGCGAGACCACAGCCTCTAACACCGCCAGCGCCAATGCCAGTTCGTGGCCGACCCGTGGCTCCTGCTGCACCAATGCAAGACCCGCTGGCGCTGGCTCGTGCCATTGCTGCTGGCGTGCACGCTCGGCATGGTGGGTGGCTGGTACTATTACTGGCAGGTCGGGCAGTTCCGGCCGGGTCACGCCGACTTCGTCACGGTATGGCTCTGGCCGCTGGTGTCCGATTCCCCCAACGCGGTCCTACTATGGTTCGTCGCGGCCTTGGTCTACAAGCTGACCGGTTGGCGCAACAAGTGGCTCGACGCTGCTGCGTTCATCACGAACATCTACATCGGCGTCTGGACCACGTACCTGTTCGTCGCCTTCCCGGACGTCATGGGCACCTACGAGTGGGACCGCGTGCTGGACGGCCACGCCAATCCCGTGTTGTTCGTGACCCACATGGGCATGCCGCTACTTTCCCTGGTCCTCATCCAGGATATGCGCAAGGATCGCTGGGGCTGGGAACTGTTGGCCGTCATCGCGGCAGCCGTCGGCTACATCAGCATCGATTACTGGGGCCCGCACATCCATCCGGCGCCGTTCCTGCACGCCTACCCTGAACTGGATGCGCAACTGCACGCCGTGAGCCCATGGCTGATGGGTGGCGCGCTGGTCGCTTGGCTCGTCGTCGTCCGCCCCCGCAAAGC
>JBFIDG010000260.1:0-1681 GCA_041581335.1 Thermoplasmatota archaeon | reverse complement strand
GGGAGCTTGGCCTGCAGCGCGTCGCACTTGTCCTCGTCGATGCTGTAGTAGATGTAGACGAAATCGTAGAAGCCGCGGAACTCCGTGCTTGCGTTCTTGGCGGCGATGGTCGTCGGATCATCTTTGGGGAGGATCTTCAGCAGATCCGAATCGGTCTGCAGGTCGAACATGCCGAATCCGACGATGACCGTCATGATGACGATCAGTGTCGTGGTCAACTTCGGCTTGGCAGCACACGCCAGCGAGAGACGCCCCAAGGCCCGACCGACCCGAGGCGGCGCAACAGCCCCCATCGCGTCGACCATGACGCGGACCCCTCAAGAGCCTTGCCGAGCGACCCTTGTCAGGTGTGGCGGGGCGGTTCGGGGTCGTCGCGGAAGTCGCTGTAGGCCCGTTCGGCGTCCCGCTTGGCCTCTTCTTCGGCCTGGGATTTCTCCTGCATCTTGCGCAGGATCTTCTTGCCCTCGTTGACGGCGGTGCCGAACAGGAGCTCCTCGGTCTCGATGGATTCGTCGTGGAGCTTGCGGGCGATGACCCGCAGGCCCATCTCTTTGGCGTTGGCCGGGTAGCCTTTGTCGATGAGCCGCGTGACGCTCTTCAACCGCAGGGGTAGGATCAAGACGGCCGCCCAGGGGATGAGGCCGATGCTGAGCAGCACGACCGCACCCAGGTAGAAGTATTGGGCCAGGTCGGGTCGCCAGATGGAGAGGCCGGCCAAGGTCCACGAGCCAAGGATCGTGAGGACCATGAAGACGGCGGCGAAGCGCAGGATCAACAGGATGCGCTTGGCTTTCTTGTTGGCAGACACGAGCGCAGCATCGATGCTCTTCCAGAGCGCCATGAGCCCGCTTTTCTTTTCTGCCATATGATCGTGATACGAAGTGCGCTGCCAATAAGGGTGGTGCTCCGGCATCCCGGGGACCGAGGCGGCTGGCTAGAACACGGCGTCGCGGGCGGCGGCGTCGGCTTCGCCGTTCTCTTCCCGCCGCACCCAGGTCAACTTGACGCCTTCGAAGCGGGCGAGCAGGGCCTTGGCCTGCTGGTAGAAGGGGCGTAGATTGGCGGCCTTCACCTGGTATTGGCCGCTGAGTTGTCGGATGATGAGCTGCGAGTCGCCGCGCACATGGATGTGGGTGGCGCCGCGCTTGGCGGCCTCTTCAAGCCCGGCGATGAGACCCATGTATTCGGCCTCGTTGTTGGTGCCGATGCCCTTGGCCTGTGACACCTTCACGGTCTTGCCTCCGATGCGCACGATGGCGCCCGCCCCCATGGGTCCGGGGTTGCCTGAACAGGCGCCGTCGAACCATATCTCCGCGTCCACGCGGGGCCCACTGCGCGGATGGATAAGATGAAGCCGGTGGCGTGGCTGGCCGACCTGATGCTGAAAGAGACGCTCGCCATGCGCGCCTGGGCCGTGGCCAATGTGCCGATGATCGCCTACGTGCGCCCGAAGGTCGTGGCCATGACGCCGGAACGGGTCGCTGTGAAGATCCCGCTCAACCGCCGGACCCGCAACCATCTCAAGAGCATGTACTTCGGCACGCTCAACGTGGGCGCCGATCTGGCCGGCGGCTTCATGGCGTTGCGTCATGCCCAGGCGAGCGGCAAGAAGATCTCGTTCGTGTTCAAGGACTCCCACGCGCAGTACCTGCGCCGGGCCGAGGAGGACGTGGTGTTCACG
>JBFIDG010000259.1:0-1695 GCA_041581335.1 Thermoplasmatota archaeon | reverse complement strand
GCCAACGAGTACTCGATCGCCGTGGACCCCACGGATGCACTGACGGCGGTCGTGACGGCCAACGACTACAAGGGCGGCACCGTCGACGTGGCCGGCTTCCCATACCAGCACCACATGTTATGGGGCTCCATCTGGACGACGCACGACGGTGGCGCCTCGTGGGCACACCAATATGTTCCTGGAAGGCTGGATGAACCGGGCGGCCCCCTCTGGGGCCAAGAGTACGTCGGCGACCTGGTCGTCATCTTCGATGACGCCGGCACGGCACACATCGCAGGCATCGGCTACGGGGGCACAGGGCCCGCCCGCCACAAGTTGTTCGTGATGTCCTCGTCTGACGGCGACGCATGGACCGAGCCCGTCATCGTCGACGCCCCCGCAGCAGGGCTCGAGTTCCATGACAAGCCGGCCCTCCTCGCCACAAGCACCGGTCGGCTCGTGCTGGTCTGGAACTACGGCGGAGGCTACCCACCCCGAGAACCCCTGGAGAACGAAGCAGACGACATGCGCTGGGCGGTCAGCGACGATGGCGGCAAGACGTGGCGGGCCGGCCAGTTCGATGACGCCGGATCAGGCATCAGTGCCAGCCTTGCCGAGGCCCCCGACGGCACCATCCATGCCACGTACAGGACCTACTCGCCCTTGGGCGTCATGCACCGCAGCAGCAGCGACGGCACCGATTGGGGCCCCGAGACGACGGTGGTCCAGTTGGGCTCGCCGGACACCGCGACCACCAATGCGAACTACCGCACCTTCGCCTTGCCCGACCTGACCATCACGCCGGACGGCCGACTACATTCCATCATCGCCGACAAGGACGCCGCCGGCCACGGCGAGATCCTGGTCTCCACCTCCGACGACGCCGGCGCCACGTGGACGACGAGCCGCATCGATGGTGGCGACGATGCCAGCGGACGCTTCTTGGCGGCCATTGACTCGCACAACGGTACCTTGGTCGCCGCGTGGCTTGACCGGCGGGATGATCCTGCCGATGCCAGTTACGACCTTTGGATGGCCACGAACACCGGCGACGGCTGGCGCGAGCAGAAGGTCTCGGCCGCACCGTCACCACCCGGTGAGGCGTACTTCATCGGCGACTACATCGAGGTCTCGGTGCACGGCGCCGGCGTGTACGTGGCGTGGCCCGACCTGCGGCATGGCAACGTCGATCTGTACGTGGCGCACCTGAGGCTCGGGCCGTTGCCAGACAGCAGCTAACTTGGCCGCCACGGCGGTCTCGCTTCCGCGCCACAGCAGGTGGACACGGGCGCCTCCAGAGCGCGAGCCGCTTCGCGGGGAGCCTACGGGCTCACGCGATCCATGTCGCGAGGGAACAGGATGGCTTCGCGGATGTTGGGCAGGCTGAGCATCTGCATCAGGATGCGTTCGATGCCGATGCCGCAGCCACCATGGGGCGGCATGCCGTAGCGGAATGCGGCGAGGTAGTCGCCGAAGTCCTTCGGGTCCAGGCCCCAGCGCACGATGCCCTGCTCGAGCAGGTCCGGCTGGTGGATGCGCTGGCCGCCGCTGATCAGTTCCACGCCGCGGAAGTCCAGGTCGAAGGCGCGGCACAGCCGGCTCTCCTGCGTCCCGTCTTCGGGCATGATGTAGAACGGCTTGGGGGCGAGGGGCCACTTGGTGATGAAGTAGAACTCGTGGCCTTCTTCCTTCATGGCCTCGCCGAGCACCTTCTCG
>JBFIDG010000258.1:0-1722 GCA_041581335.1 Thermoplasmatota archaeon | reverse complement strand
TCCTTGCCGAGGTATGTGATCGAGCCTTGCGTGACGGTGTAGCCGTCGCGGCCGGCGATGACGTTGGCGAGGGTGGACTTGCCGGAGCCGTTGGGGCCCATGATGGCGTGGACCTCACCTTCGTTGATGGTGAGGTTGACACCCTTCAGGATGGCCTTTCCGTCCACTTCTGCGTGCAGGTCCTTGATGATGATCATGGGTTCTCCGGTTCAGCCGACTGCGCCTTCCAACTTCACGTTCAGCAGATTCTGGGCCTCCACTGCGAACTCCATGGGGAGCTCCCGGAAGACCTCCTTGCAGAAGCCGTTGACGATGAGGTTCACGGCGTCCTGCTCGCTGAGGCCGCGTTGGCGGCAGTAAAAGATCTGGTCCTCGCCCACCTTGCTCGTGGTCGCCTCGTGCTCCATGCGGGCGGTGGGGTTCTGGACGTCGATGTAAGGGAAAGTGTGGGCGCCGCATTGGTCGCCGATGAGCAGGCTGTCGCACTGCGAGTAATTGCGGGCGCCTTCGGCGCGCTTGCCGATCTTGACCTGGCCGCGGTACGTGGACTCGCTCTTGCCAGCGGCGATGCCCTTGCTGATGATCGTAGAACTGGTGTTCTTCCCGATGTGGATCATCTTCGTGCCGGTGTCGGCCTGCTGCATGTTGGTCGTCAAGGCGACGGAGTAGAACTCGCCCACCGAGTCGTCGCCCTTGAGGATGCAGCTCGGGTACTTCCAGGTGATCGCGGAGCCGGTCTCGACCTGGGTCCAGCTGATCTTGGAGCGCTTGCCTTCGCAGAGGCCGCGCTTGGTGACGAAGTTGAAGATGCCGCCCTTGCCGTCCTTGTCGCCGGGGTACCAGTTCTGGACGGTGCTGTACTTGATCTGTGCGTCTTCGTGGGCGATGAGCTCCACAACGGCCGCGTGCAGTTGGTTCTCGTCGCGCTGCGGTGCAGTGCAGCCCTCGAGGTAGGAGACGTAAGCGCCCTTGTCCGCGATCAGCAGGGTGCGCTCGAACTGGCCGGTGCCCGCCGCGTTGATGCGGAAGTACGTGGACAGTTCCATGGGGCACTTGACGCCGGGAGGGATGTAGCAGAAGGAGCCGTCGGTGAAGACGGCGCTGTTGAGCGCGGCAAAGAAATTGTCGCCGGCGGGGACCACGGTGCCCAGGTACTTCTTGACGAGTTCCGGGTGGTTGTGGACCGCTTCGCCGAAGGAGCAGAAGATGATGCCCTGCTTCTCCAGTTCGGCCTTGAACGTGGTCGCGACGCTGACCGAGTCGATGACGGCGTCCACGGCGATCTTCGGGCGGCTCGGGTCGATGCCCTTCTCCTCGTCGGTCAGTTCGACGCCCTGCAGGCGCTTCTGCTCGGCGAGGCTGATGCCGAGCTTGTCGTACATCGCCAGGATCTCCGGGTCCACTTCGTCCAGCGACCCGACCTTCGGGGCGGACTTGGGCGCGGAGTAGTACGTGATGGACTGGTAGTCGATGGGCTCGTAGTGGACCTTGGCCCACTTCGGCTCCGTCATCGTCAACCAGTGCCTGTACGCCTTGAGGCGCCACTCGGTGAGCCAAGCTGGCTCGCCCTTCTTGCTGGAGATCAGGCGGATGACGTCCTCGTCAAGGCCCGGCGGCACGCGGTCCTCTTCGAGGTCCGTCGTGAACCCGAAACGGTACTCGCGGTCAGCGATCTCCTTGATGGCCTCGTTCGCCATGGTATCCATTGGAGTGCCTCCAGGC
>JBFIDG010000257.1:0-1729 GCA_041581335.1 Thermoplasmatota archaeon | reverse complement strand
CTCGTCCAGCATCTGGTCCAGGCGCTTCTGCTTGGTCTCTGGGCGTTTGGCCTGATTGATCCACATCAGGTAGTCGTTGCGTTGGTAGGGTGGCCGTGCGTCGTACGCTGCCTGCAAGCCTGTCTTGTCGAGCGCCACGCGCACCTCGGCCGGCATCGGCTGCGGCGGCCGCTTCAGAGCCATGCATCGCCATCGGCTTGGCTGCTCTTGAGGCCTCGGGCCGTCGGCCGGCCGGCTCATGGCCCACAGGGGGTGCTGGGGTGCGTGGGCACTTGCCACGCCGCTTACGGAGGCTTCTTAGACGCCGACATATCATCGCAGCCCACCATGACCGATGCCCGCGAGCGCCGAAGGGCGCGTGCAGAGACCGCCAAGAAGACCAACGTCGGGGCGACCATCAAGAAGTTCCGCATCCCGATCCTGATCCTCCTGATCTGGGCCGCGGTCGTCGGCTTCAACGTCGCACAGGCCGAGGGCGTCATCGCCTCCAAGGGCGAATCCTGCCCCGGCCACTGGCACAGTACCTTCGACGTGTACGTGGACGGCCAGAAGGTCGCGTTCACGGCGAACCCGGCCTACACCCTCGAGGGCGGCCAGGGCATGGGCATCCGGACCCACATGCACCGGGGAGCGGAAGGCATCTGGCACTTCGAACCCCCGACCATCGCCTGCGGCGAGATGGTCGATGCCATGGACCTGCTGGACATGAAGGTCTCCAGCACCGCCATGACCCTCAGCGGCGGCTACCACGACGTCAACGGCTGGGGCGGCACGCACACCGTGGATGGCAACAACTCATTGCACATCCTGTACAAGGAGTTCGACGGGGAATGGACCGAGATGAGCGCCAGTGCGTTCAACAAATTCCAGCCCCTTGACGGCAGCCAGATCCTCATCGTCTACGGCAGTGAAGACGCCGCCGCGCTGGCCACCCTCCAGAGCACGGGCACCACCTCCCTGCCGGAGAACCTCACGCCGCAGGGTTACGACGCCGGTCCTGGGAACTTCATCGCGATCACCATGGCCAGCATCTTCGCGCTGCTTGCGCTGCTGATCTGGTACAACTTCGCCAAGAAGACCTGGTAAGCGCCTCGGCGCATCCTTCTCCCCTTATTCCTTCATCGCAGCCAAGATGTGCTGCGCAACGTCCTGGGGTGCCATGTCGCCTCGTTGGGCGGCTTCGAACTCGGCCTTGAACGTCGGCAACGGCGCCCCGTGGCTGTCGAACGCGAAACGGGTGACGTGGCGCTCCAGCAGATCACGGACCTGACTCCACAGGCGCTCGCGGCGCCGCTTGTCCCAGGTGCCGCTCTTGTGCGACCATTCTTTGTGACGCTCCAAGGCCTCCGCGACCTCCTTGACACCTTGGCCTTTCTCGGCCACGGTGCGCACGATGGGGGCCCACCAGAAGTCGTCTTCGTCTGGGTGCCCGAGCATCATCATGGCCTCGACCTCGGCGTAGACCTTGTCGCTGCCGTCGATGTCGGCCTTGTTGACGATGAAGACGTCCGCGATCTCCATGACTCCTGCCTTGACCGCCTGCACGTCGTCGCCCATGCCAGGGACCAAGACGACGCAGACCGTGTCTGCGAGACGGATGACGTCCACTTCGGCCTGTCCTACGCCGACGGTCTCCACGATGACCACGTCGAAGCCGGCTGCTTCCAGGACCTTGACGGCGTCGCCGGTCGAAGAGGCCAGGCCGCCCAGGGCCCCACGGGTGCCCATG
>JBFIDG010000256.1:0-1730 GCA_041581335.1 Thermoplasmatota archaeon | reverse complement strand
GACCCGCGGCGGGGGCATCCTGTTCACCAACCGAGCCAACCCCAAGAAGAGCCCGGAGACCATGGCGAACGTCGTCAAGGCGTGCAACGAGCTCGGCCTCGATGGCCTTGTGACCGTCGGGGGCGACGACACCGCGACCAGTGCTGCGAACATCGCGGACGCCATCTCGGCCGGTGGCCACCCGTTCCGTGTCGCGCACGTCCCCAAGACCATCGATAACGACCTGCCCCTTCCCGGCGACGCGCCCACGTTCGGCTTCGAGACCGCCAAGCAACTCGGCGCCCAACTGTGCAAGAACCTGCGTGTCGATGCCGAGACGACGGGTCGCTGGTACCTGGTCACCGCCATGGGCCGCAGCGCTGGCCACCTCTCCGTCGGCATGGCCATCGGCAGCGGCGCCGATCTGGTCGTCATCCGTGAGGAGTTCGAGCACGTCAAGAATATCGGCCTGAGCGACATCGCGGCCCTCGTCGAGACCGCCATCAACAAGCGCAAGCAGGCCGGTCAAGAATGGGGCCTCGTCGTGCTTGCTGAAGGCCTTCTGGAGCGTCTGGCCGAGGAAGATCTGCGCCGCATCGCCAAGCTCGAGCTCGACGAGCACGGCAACCCGCGCATGTCGGAGATCGACCTGGGTCGCGCGGTGCGTGACGAGGTCGACGCCCGCCTCAAGGCCAAGGGTCAGAAGATGAGCTTCGTGACGAAGATCATCGGCTACGAGCTGCGCTGCGCGGACCCTGTCGCATTCGACGTCCAATACACCCGCACCCTCGGCGCGGGTGCCGTGAAGTTCCTCGCCGAGGGCGAAGGCAACGGCCTCATCTGTCTTGACGCCGGCAAGCTGCGCCCACTGCGCTTCGATGACCTGCGCGACCCCAAGACCGGGCGCATCCCGGTGCGCCGCGTCAACCTTGACGGCGACGCCTGGAAGGCCGCTGTTGTCCTGCAGGCCCGCTGAGCAGCTGCCAGACCAGGGCACCGGTCCACGTGATCATGGCGATGATCGTCGCGCGCTCGGTCGCTCCGCGCAGGACATCTGTGAGGGCGCTGAGCAGCAGCCCAATGGCGAGGACCACCATCACCGCGGCGATGGCCGCGATGACCCGCGACCCTGGCCGGGGCATCTTGTAATGGGACACGACGGAGAAGATCCCTGCGAAGCCGAGGTTCAGGAAGGCGATCCAGCCGAGGGCGTTGTGCACCTGGGCCTCCAATGTCGTCATGGCGCAGTGGGGGTCGCAGCGGAACGCCATGCTGATGCCGATGAAGGCGAAGAACGCCGCGAAAAGTCCGATGACCGCGCGGCCAAAAGGCGCGGCCTGCCAAGCTGGCCAAAGCCGGAGGACCAACACAAGATGCAGCGCGGCGGCGGCCGCGCCCATCACCTGGAACGTCAACGCATAGGGCGCCCCATCGGCGCCAGCGGCGCTGACATAATCATGCACGAGGCTCAGACCGGGCGTCGCCGGGGGTAGGGCGAACCCGATGATCCATTCCATGGCGATGGCGAGCCCTCCGGCGATGAGCGCGATGGAAAGGGGGATGCGCTGCGCCACGGTCAAGAGGGTCACGGGCGCTTCTTCCAGTGGCTTGGTCGGAACCATTCCCAGGGCACCACCATGCCGATCACGAAGATCGCCACGCCGATGGCGAGGGCGATAGCCCATGTCGACGTCCACCAGGGCCCTTTGGACGCAGCTACACCTTCGTCGCCTGCATCTCCCACTTGCGGT
>JBFIDG010000255.1:0-1764 GCA_041581335.1 Thermoplasmatota archaeon | reverse complement strand
CGCCCTCGGCGACGCCGGCTGCAAGCTCGTCGGGTTCGACACGCCATCGACGGACCTGTTCGAATCCAAGGGCCTCGAGAGCCATCAAGCCCTGCTGAAGTGGGGCATGGCGAATCTGGAAGGTCTCGTCCTGTCCCACGTCGAGCCGGGCCACTATACGCTCTCGGCGTTCCCGCTGCACATCGCCGGCGCCGATGCCAGTCCTGTGCGCGCCGTGCTCATCCGGCAGTAGGTCGCGCCGCTCCGGCCTGCACGCGGCGATGCCGACCACTTGTGGTGATGGTCCTCTGTCGCCCCCGCGAGGCGCAGACGCGCGCCGATCAAAGCCAGCGCCGTACGCGGGCCCGGTACGCGTCGTATTCGGGGAATTTGGCGGCGAGGTAGGCTTCTTCGCGTTTGATGACGAACTGCGTCAGTAGCCAGCCGCTGATCGGGACGAGGGCCAAAGGCATCCACCAACCCCACCATAGGGGCGCGCCCGCCTGCAGCAACAGGAAGCTGAGGTAGATGGGGTTGCGCGTGAACTGGTATGGGCCGTCGACCACGAGTTTCGTGGGGTCGTGCCATGGCTCTGCGGGGGTGCCTGCCTGGGCCATGCGGATGAGGGGCCAGCTCAAGAGCGCGACCCCGAGGGCGCTGAGGATGGCGCTCGTGGCCTGCACGCCGTCGCCCTCGGCCAGCGGTGCGCCGCCGATCACGTGGGCCAGGATGCCTGCGGCGAGGCCGGGCGCGACGAGGATGGCGGGAGGGTAGCGGACGGGGCCCACAGCCCCAGCAGGGGGGCCGGGTCCAAGACGTTGTGGATGGTTTCCGGCATTCACGACAGCCGACTAATACCGCGACATAGACATGTGATGGCATGGGACACAATGAAGCGTGGACTCGTTACAACGATGACGAGAACCACATCACCATCTACATGCTGCACCAGCAGTACCTCTGAAGCGAACGGTCTTAGAGGCCTCGCCGCGGTCGCGGCGCCATGGACTCGAAGCACGCCCTGGTCTGCGGCGCAAGCGGTGGCATCGGACGCGCTGCAGCACTTGCATTGGCCGCACGAGGTTTCACGATCTCCGCGCTGGCCCGCAGCGGCGACAAGCTCGAGTCTCTGCTCAAGGAACTGAAGGACGCCGGCGCACCCGAGGCGTTCGCCATCGTGGCCGATCTGGACCACCGGGACGCCCTCGTGCAGGTCGTGGGCGACCACGTCAAGCGCCATGGAGACGTCCATGTCCTGATCAACAACACCGGCGGGCCGCCCGCAGGCCGACTCCTCGACACCGACAACGACGAAGCGTTCCTCGTGCCGTTCGGGCGCCACGTCCTTGCCTCGCAGCGCCTTGTGCGTCTGCTGCTGCCCGGTATGGAGAAAGCCGGCTATGGCCGCATCATCAACGTCATCAGCACCAGTGTGCGCGAACCCATCCCCAACCTCGGCGTCAGCAACACCATCCGGGCCGCCATGGCCGGCTGGGCCAAGACGCTGAGCCGGGAGTTGCCGCCGGGGGTCACGATCAATTCCGTGCTACCGGGATTCACGGACACGCCGCGCCTGGGCGCCATCAAAGCTGCCAACGCCAAGAGCCAAGGCAAGAGCGAGGACGCGGTCCACGATGCTTGGATCGCCGCGACGCCAGAAGGCCGCTTGGGGCGCCCCGAGGAGCTTGGGGCCACCATCGCGTTCTTGGCAAGTCCCGAGGCGTCGTTCATCCGTGGCGTCGTGCTGCCCGTTGACGGCGGCCGCCTCCAGAGCATCTAGTCGGG
>JBFIDG010000254.1:0-1797 GCA_041581335.1 Thermoplasmatota archaeon | reverse complement strand
GAGAAGTAGCCGCGGGCTTGCACGGGCACAGTGGCCTGCCAGCCAAGCGTCGGCGCCGCGATGGATGCGGGTAGGTCCCGCAAACCGACGACGCGGCCCGTCACGAAGACCTCCTGGCTGGGGTAGGCCTTGGACGGGGACAGGATGAGGCGGAGGTACGAGGACGCGCTGCCCTCGCCGTCGAGGCGGCCGGTCAACGACGTCGATGGCGCACCGAGGCCGTTGCGGATGTACAGTTCCTCCAGGCAGATCTGCACACGGACCACGGTGGTCGCAAGCCAAGCATCGAGGATTTCAGCAGAAGCCTCCACGGGCGCCGCATCGAGGGGGGTCTCGACCTGGAGCGCCAAGAGGCGAAGACTGCCCCGGAGCAGGTCCAACTGGTCGACGTCGTCGAACGCAGAGGCCCACCAGGCGGTCGCTTGGTCACCCGTTGCCGAAGGCCGGGCCTTGCAGCCGGCATCGACGCGGCTGAGGCTCCCCAAACGGTCTGGGATCAACGCCGCCGTGTCCAGCAAGGCGCCGACGCGACCGTAGGCGTCGCGGGCGGCGGTCTCGGCGGCGAGACTGCCCTCCGGCCAGGCGGGTCGGTCGTTGAAGCCGGCGAAATACGCCTGCATCTGGGCGACGAGTTCGTTGGCATCGTGGGGGGTGCCGTCGAACTCGGATTCCGCGATGGCGAGGCGCATCAGTTCGGGGTACTGGTCCAGCAGCAACTGCACCGGCGCATACACGGCGTCCTGGTCCTCGGCTTCGCCATCAAAGCTCTGCGCCGCCACGGGAGCGACGAGCAGGATGAGGACGAGCAGACACCGCACGACGAGGCCAGGGAGGGGGGGCACATGAACGATACGCTGAAGGCCGGGGGTGTGCGTGGCCGCATCGTGGATGCCACGTTGGGGTCGCGCCTTGCCGCCGTTCTGCTCGGCTTAGCCGGCATCGGCCTGCTCTGGTGGACCCTCGCAGGCATCATCCTGATCGTCACCGGCTTGGCGTTGTTGCTCATCTCCCGCAGGGACGCGGCCCCGGGTGAGGTCCAGCACGTGGCCTTGCTGCGCGACCTTGGCCTGCAGGGCCCGGGGCACCATGTCCCGACCCCGGACGGCGTCCGGCTCTTCATCCCGGCCAGCCCCACGGGGCCCTACTTGGTGCCGGAGATCTCGGGCGCCGTACAACGGGATCCTCCGGGCAGCCTGGGCCTCGCCCTCGACCCGCCCGGCCTCGTCTGGCTCGAACGGTGGCGGGACCTGGATGGCCTGCCCACCGGACAAGGCATCGAGGAAGCGACCCTCCACTTGGCCCGCGCCTTGCCGCGGCTTGGGCTCGCCCGCGCGGTCCATGTGGCCGAAGGCCACGGCGCCGTCAAGATCACCATGCGGCTGCGCGACCCGCAGCCGGCCCGCGACGCGGAGGCCTCCGGCTGGCACATGCAAGGTGGCTGCGCGGTGCAGAGCTTCGCCTGCAGCCTCGCGGCGCTGGGCCTAGGTGGCCCCGTCCGCACCAAGGCCAGCCGCCTCGATGACGACGGCACACTACACGTGGAGGTGGTCCTAGGCAAGACCGCCTGACCTTGGTCGCCTCCGGAGGCATCGCGGCCACGGTCGCTGCCTGGCAAGACACAGACCTGCTGGTCTCCCTTCTCGTGGCCACCCTGGTCGTCCTGCTCGCCATGCGGACCACGCAGGCCAGGGCCCGCCTCGCCCCGGTGCTCCTCGTGCTGGCTGGCCTCGTCGTCACGGTCTTCGCGGCCACCACGCCATTCCGGACGTGGTTCTGATGCAGATCCGGCCCCTGTTG
>JBFIDG010000253.1:0-1797 GCA_041581335.1 Thermoplasmatota archaeon | reverse complement strand
GGCGTCAAGCGGGCATAGTAGACATTGTGCTCGCTCCGCATCGGTTTGCCATGGGGCAGATGGCCTTCCAGAGGAGGGAACGGCACCTTGTACAGCGCCGACTTCGCGGCATCAAGGTCATGCGTCAAGGTCAGCCTCTCCAGGCGGCCGAAGACCTGCACGCTCTCCCAGATGTCCTCGGACTCGATGTGGATCACCACCAGGCACGCGTGGCCCGTGGCGTCGAAGTACTCGTCCTTCATGCCGGGGTGGCAGTGGAAATAGACCGCTTCTCCATCATACCCGTAGAACAAGGGGATGGCGTAGGCGTCCGGCCCATCGCTGAGCGCCAACACGCCGAGGCGCGACGCTTCGAGGATGGCGCGCACCTCTTCCAAAGGCAGGTCCTTCATGTCCAGAAATAGGCCGTCGCTATGAAAGTCCCTTGCCCCATGGGACAACGGGGCATCTGTGCCGCGCCCCACGGCGCTGCAGACTCGCCTTTATTTACTTCGTCGCCGATGAAAACAGGATGTCTGAGACGACTGCGGCCCGGTTCACGTCCGTCAGCCTTGCCATCGCCCGCATCGGGATGGGCTGGGTGTTCTTCTGGGCCTTCATGGACAAGACCTTCGGCCTGGGCTGGACGACGCCATCGGATCGTGCCTGGGTCAACGGCGGCTCGCCGACCCGCGGCTACTTGATGAGCCGTTCCGGCTGGTTCGAGGAGGTCTTCCACGGCATGGCCGACAGCAGCCTGGTCTCGTGGCTGTTCATGCTCGGCCTGCTCGGCGTCGGCCTGTCCCTGATCCTGGGCATCGGCATGCGCATCGGCACCATCTCTGGCATCACCATGCTCCTGCTGATGTTCCTCGCCTCAGTGCCGTTCCGTCGCGACGCCGGCCAGACCAACCCACTCTGGGACTCGCACCTCACCGAGGCGGCCATCCTACTAGTCCTGTTGGCGCTGCGCGCAGGCGACCATTACGGGCTGGGCAAGCGCTGGGCCAAGATGAAGTGGGTCAACGAGAACCGCTGGCTGCTCTGAACCGGGAGGCCCCGGCCCCAACCACCATCTACCCCGCCCCCCTGGCGCGGCCATGGAGGGATGCATGTGCGGCGGTCAGCAAGGCTTCACGCTGTTCGCGGCGCAGCATGTCACCTATTGTCGCTCCTGCCACCGGCTCGACGTGAGTCCCATGGTGGACGCCCGCGTCCCCACCTACAGGGACCACGTGCAGTGCCTCCAAGAGGAGATCGGCGTCGAGGAAGAAGAGAGCCAAGACCCAGAGAAGGTCCTCATCTGCTCCGTCGAGAGCACGGTCAAGGACAAGGAAGGGGCCAAGGTCCGCGCCCAGGTCATGAACGGCGACCCGCGCTGGGTCGTCAAGGGCAGCCGCCTGGAAGGCCGCCACGCCGACCAGAAAGCCTCCGAGAAGAACTCCGTCAACGCCACGATCCTTCAGAAGTCCGGCTCCAGCCTGGAATTCGAAGTGGACGATGCTCGCTGGACCAGCCTCCCCCGCGGCCACCAGATCATCCTGCAGCCACGCACCAACGCGACGCTGTACCGCAACTTGTTGAAGGCGTTCCTCGCCGTCGGCCGCACCGACCCCCACCCGGACGACCTGCTACGCCCGGATGCGCTGCCGACGTTGGCCACCAAGGTCGAGGCGCTGGATCCACGCAAGCTGCGCCCCAGCCAAGCCCAGGCCGTGCAGAAGGCCCTGGCCCTGAAGGACCGGGGCGTCCTCTTGATCCAAGGGCCGCCCGGCACCGGCAAGACCACCGTCATCGCCCGCATCATCAGCGAGGCCG
>JBFIDG010000252.1:0-1812 GCA_041581335.1 Thermoplasmatota archaeon | reverse complement strand
GGCCGCGTACGTGTCGAACACGTACTTGTCGCATCGAGGGGGCTGCGCCCCGTTCGATTCCCCCGCACGGCGTTCGCTGCGCTCAGCCCTGCAAGGCGTTCAGCGGCTGTTGGCCGCGTACGTGTCGAACACGTACTTGTCCATGGGTTTGAGGCCAAGCACCATGTCGAGCTCTTGCGGCGTCAGGAACGGCTTGGAGTAGCGTCCCTGGTCGTCAATGGGGACGCGAGGGCAGGCCACACCGACGAAGGCATCCAGGTGACGGAAGTACAGCAGGTCGCCGGGGCTGATCTGCTTGTTCTGGATGAGGTAGCCCTCCTTGCCGTTGTCGCGCAGCTTCTTGAGGATCTTCATGGCCATCTGCATGCGCATCTGGCCGCCCTTCGTGCTGATGATGATGCCGAAGGTCTTCGCCTCCTGTGCCACCGCGATGGCGGCGTAGCGCTGCTTCAGGATCTTGTGCTTCGGCTCGGTGAAGCTGTTGATGGTGTTGGTGTACGGGCAAGCACCGATGATGGTCTTGCTCGTCTCCAACGCCAAGGCAAGCGGGTGGAAGTCGCCGCTGCCGATGAACAGGAACTCGTCCACGTCGACGAGCTTGGTGGCCGCCATGACGTTGCAGCCAAGCAGTTGCCCTTGCAGCGCCGTCCGCTTGTCCCCGAAGCCGATGACGGGATCGAAGCCGTGGCTGCGCAGGATCTCCGCCGCTTCCTCGAGTTTGTGGGTGTGCTGCGCCGTCGTGCAGACGCCGATGCGCTTGCCCTTGAGGTGCTGCGTCGCGGCCTCTGTCACGATGGGTGTGATGGTGTGGGTGGACCACGCTTGGATGTAGTAGACGTGCACGCCGCCGAGTTCGGGGACACTGGGCATGGCGCTGTGGCCGAAGTGGATCAGGACCTTGATGCCCAATTTGGACATCTCGTCATCGGCCAGGTCGCATGCGCCGTAGCATGGGTCGGCGCTGATGACGACGGGGACGCCGAGTTCCTTCTCGACGATCTCAGCGATCTCCGTGCCGTGGTCGCGCAGGCCGTCAGGGAACTGCACGCCGATGATGTCCAGGTCGGGGTGGTCTGCCTTCACCTGCGGCAGGACCTCCTCGAACGGGATGAGGTAGTTGTACAGTTCCATGGGGTCGTCCGACCCGAGCAGGGATATCAGGGTTGCCGTGAGGGCCCTAGATGGCCGCCGACGAGAAGGGCACTCCGAAGCGGTCACACCACGTCGTGATGCCGCCCCACGCTTCGGGGTCGAAATCGGCGGGCAAAGGCACGTTGAAGCTGCCACGTGCCGTGAACTGGCCGTTGCTATCCTGGGGCAGCAATACCTTCAGGCCTCCGGAGATGGCGGCCTTGTCCGTCGCATCTGGTCCGCGTGTCAGGTAGAGGTAGACGTCGGGGCCCTGGGTCTGCTGGACGTCCTCGAACCGCAGGACGTATCCGCTGTCCGTCGCCAAGAGCTGCACCGTGCCGCTGGCCGAATGGCCGTCGCGGCCGGTCAAGGGGCTAGGCTGCCCCACGGCGGCGCCCTCGGGTGCGGCGTCATCGAACGTTGCACCTGACTTGGGCAGGAACAGCGGGATCGCGAGCGCCGCGGCCGCGAGGGCCACCACGACGATGCCAATCCAGATCCGCTTGTCCATGCATGTACCTGGCGCTGCAAGGGGATAACAGATTTCCCAGATCTGCGCCCGTTCACTCGTAGCTGAGTGCTTCGACGGGCTGGATCTTCGTCGCCCGGGTGGCAGGCAGCAGTCCGGCCAAGATGCCGATGCTTGTGCCCACGACGATGCCGGTGATGAGGCCGCCCACG
>JBFIDG010000251.1:0-1813 GCA_041581335.1 Thermoplasmatota archaeon | reverse complement strand
GGGTCGTAGAACAGGTCGGCATCGATGCGCTCCACGGTCATGCTTGGACCTCCTGCCACGTCAACGTTGCGTTGCCGTGCGGGCCGGCATCCAGGGCGCCGAAGCCGGGGCATCGACCCCAGTCCCGTTTCCAGACGCAGGCATCGCAGGTGCGCAAGATGCTGCGGGCCCGCAGCGCCATGAGGCCGGCGAAGGAGAGCCCCATGGCGGCGAACAAGGCCCCGCGCAGGCTCCACGGCGCAGGCAAGACGGCGATGGCGAGCACGGCCGTGCTGACGGCGATGCCCCCGAGCAGTTTGATGGCGGCGCGCAGCGCGCGTCCGAAGCGCCAGCGCAGGGTCAGGAGTTGCGGCAGGCCAAGGACCGTAGCGCCGAAGAGCAGCGCCCAGGCGGAGGCGCCATCCAGCCAGGCGGCGATGGCGACGGGCCACGCGATGAGGGCGGCTGGCCAGAACATGGCGCAGCCGCTGCAGACCGGACCGAACCGGTCGGTGTCGAAGCGGTCACACAGGGGGTGATGGCGCACGGCCAGTTTGAGGGCGACCCAGGCTTCAGCCCGCATACCACGGCCGGGGCCGGGCCAACGTCACGAAGGGGGCGGCCAACGCCGCCGCCGGGCCCGGGGCGACATGCACTGGCTCGTTGAGCGCTTCGTCGCAGGCGGCAGATTCGGGGTCTTCGAGGCATTCGGGCGGGAGGCTCGCGAAGCCGGCGACGAACAAGATGATCGTGATGATACCGATGACCGTGGCCAGGATGCCGAGGATCAGGCCGGCCAGCGCCATGCCGTTGCCACCGTACACCGTGGGCTCGTTCTTGATCTTCTTCATGGCCAGGCCGCCGACGATGGCGGCAGGGATCCCGGTGAGCGGGCCAAGGAAGCAGCAGCCGACGATGCCCAGCACCAGGGACGTGATCGCCATGGTCTGGTTGAGTTGGGGCTTGGGCGCACCGACCTGCCATGTGTCGGTGGACTGAGGCGGGGCCCAGCCAGGCGGCGTCGAACCATACGACGGCGCGGCCGCGGGCGGCGTGGTCGCATACGACGGCGCAGCACCCGCGACTGCGGCAGGCGCGGCTGCGCCGGGGGCAGCACCAGAGCCACCGAAACCACAGGTGGGACAGACCGGATCCGAACCGGGGAGCTTCTCGACGTGGGTGTGGCAGCGAGGGCACTCCACCTTCATGGCAGGACGACCGGCTGGCGGCGGTTTAGGCCCTTCGCTCGATCCGCTCGAGGACGACCTCGACCGCCTCGGGCAGTCCATCGACCACGATGGCGTCCAATCCGTCGCGCTCGATGCCTGCTTCCAAGGTGGCGCGGTCGTGCGTCGTGGCCAGCAGGATGCCCGGGACGCCGAAGGCGTTGCCTGCGGCGGCGTCCTTGAGGTTGTCCCCGATCATGACGGCGCGGGTCTTGTCGACCTTCCAGCCCGTCGTCTCAAGGGCGGCGGCGCCGTCTTCGAGCATCCCGGGGCGGGGCTTGCGGCGGCGGTGCTTGATGTAGCTCGGCGCATAGGCCGCTTCGACGTGGTGCAGCTCGCCGCCGGCGTGGGCCAGGTGCTCCCGCATCGTCTCATTGACGCGCCAGATCATCTTCGGCGTGGATAGCAGCAAGCCGACGGTAGGTTGGTTGGTGCAAAGACAGGTGCGGACGTCGGGCCGGTTGAGACGGGCGAACGCCTCTTGGACGCCCGGCAGCCACTGGAACTCCGACCATCTGCGCACCGCGATGGGCGGGTGGTGGTTGAAGACGCCGTCACGGTCCAAGAAGACCGTGAAGCCTTCACTCACGCAGACGCCCCGCAGTGGT
>JBFIDG010000250.1:0-1817 GCA_041581335.1 Thermoplasmatota archaeon | reverse complement strand
CGTCGCTTCCACCGTGAAGGTGTAGACGACGCCGTTGTCGAGACCGGTGACCGTGGCGGTGTTCTCGCTGACCTGTAGACTCTGGTCGGTCTGGCCGGCGCCGTAGCTGACGGTGTAGCCCGTGATGGGGCTGCCGCCGTCGGCGGGGACGTCCCAGCTCAGGCCGACGCTCTGGTCGCCGCCGGCGGCCACCACGTTGGTGACCATGGCGGGGACCGCGGCGCTGCGGCAAGCGTCCGCCTCAGGGGCTGCGGGGCTGCTGGCCGGGTCTTCGTTGGCGAAGATCGGGACGACGCAGAAGCCGCCCTCGTTGGCCATGGCCTGGGCTTGGGCCACCGTCGTGCCGAACACGAGCGGGATGGTCGGGAACAGGCCGACGACGGGGTCGGCGTAGCCATGGGTCAGGATGCCGCGGGCGCGGGGGTTGTTGGTGCCGGCAGGGATGCCGCCGTTCTCACTCCATGGGCTGAGGGCATTGACCGCGCTGCCGGAGTCGCCGCCGTTGGCGCTGCCGATCATGGTCCAGCTGGTCTTGTCGCCGCCATCTCCGTCACCGAGGCCGATCCGGCTCTTGCTGCCGGCATGTTCGCCGGTCCAGACGCCGTTGCCGTGGTGCATGTAGACGTCGCCGATGTAGCCGTTGGGGCTGACGTTGTATGGGCCGCCGAAGCCGGGCATCTCGGGTTCCAGGTCGCCCATCATGCTGGCGGGGATCTCGACGAAGCCGAAGTCCTGACCGACGCCGTTCTGGCGCGCGTAGCCGACTTCGCCGAGCTTGACGAAGTCCACGAAGGGCATGCCTGCTTGCCACTCGAAGAAGACCTGGGCGCCGGTGAGGCCACCGAACACGCAGTCGCTGCGGCAGGCGAAGACCTCGACGCGGCTGTAGTCGAAGGCACCGTTGTTGTTGGTGACGCCGGAGGGCAGGAAGCAGTGGCCAGCGGCGCCGAGCCAGACCTTGCCTGCGTGGTCCTTCCAGAGGTAGTTGGCCGTGCAGATGCTGACCGACGAGCGGACGCCGTCGAACTGCATGTAGATCGGTGTGCCGGGCCCAAGGCCTTGGTTGACCGCGCCGCCACGGGGGAGCGTGGGGGCGTAGGCCGCGTTGCGTTCGACGGTCAGACTCAGAGGAGCGACGTCGATGCCGACGTGGACCTGGAGGGTCCAACCGGCCGGGACCTCGGGGCGCAGGGCGTTGGGTAGGCCACCTTCGACGAAGACGTGCAGGGTCCGTTCGCCGTCGGCCACGATGGGCATCAGGCCTTGGTAGCCGGGGATCCCTTGCAGATCGTCGCGGACCTGCTTCATCCACTCCTCCACGACGACGCCGTACATGGAGAGGTCGCGGTGGGCGAAGACGTCGGGGATGCGCACGCTCTGCGTCGTCGCGGCCGCGGTGCCGGGGGTGGTGCCGGTCACGGTGAACGCGTCATCGACCGTGGCGCCGTCGGCAGGGCTGCCGATGACGACGCGGGGTTCGGGGTCGTCGCAGCCGTCCGGGATGCCGTCGCCGTCCCAGTCGAGGGCGTCGTCGTGGCCTGGGCAGACGTCGGCGTTGTCACCGACGCCGTCGCCATCCGAGTCAGCCGATTCACTGGCATCGTCGGGGAACGCGTCGTCGCTGTTGGCCACGCCGTCACCGTCGCGGTCATCGTCGCAGCCGTCGGGGATGCCATCGACATCCATGTCGGCATTGTCGTTGGAGCCTTCGCACAGGTCGGCGTTGTCACCGACGCCGTCGCCATCCGAGTCAGCCGATTCACTGGCATCGTCGGGGAAGGCGTCGGCATCGTTGGCAACACCGTCGCCGTCGCGGT
>JBFIDG010000249.1:0-1837 GCA_041581335.1 Thermoplasmatota archaeon | reverse complement strand
GCTGAAGATCCTCCCCAAAGATGATCCGACGACCATCGCCGCCAAGAACGCAAGCACGGAGTTCCGCGGCTTCTACGATTTCGTCTACATCTACTACAGCATCGACGAGGACAAGTGCGACGCGCTGCAGGCCAAGCTCCCCAACAGCCTGAGCAGCATCGGCTGCGACGATGTGCGCTCAGAGGCCTACGTGCGGGGCATGGACGAGTTCTGGCAGTTCGCGCAGCAAGAGATCGACTTCGCCGAGTACGCAATCGACCTGGCCACCATTGTCAAGGTCATCAATTACACCAACTCGGGCGTCGCCAATGACGACCCGCAGGGCCTCCTGGCGAACATCATCGCGGGCAACATCGACCCGAGCAAGCCGGTGCCGCCGCGCATCGAGGCGTTCTCCATGCCCGGCACCGATGCCCTCGGCTCGGCGCAGTACGAAGGGGCCTGGCAGGGAGCCAACGCTGCAGATGACAGCATCAATGATGTCATCAGCCCCGAGTTCACGGCCGGGCGTACGCTCATCTTCTTCGACACGAGCGAAGGCCAGACCCGCGTCGAACTGGGCCAGGCGGTGTACCGCATGGTCGATGCGTACCGCGCCGCCGTCGCCGCCTGCGACGATGACGCGGCCGACACCGAGTGCACGCTGCGCTGGAACGCTTTCGACGTCGAAGACGAGATGCCCGTACGCGGCGTCAGCGCCCTCGACGCCCACGCCAGCGAAGTGACCCAGCGCGACATCAGCCGCCTGGCCCCCTTCATCATCTGGGCGATCATCCTCATCCTGTACATGGCGTTCCGCGATGCGCGGGTACTCCTGGTGAGCGCCGCCAACCTGCTGATCTCCTTCGTCTGGACGGCCGGCCTGATGGGCTGGCTGCACATCCCGTTCTCCGCGCTCAACATGACCATCGTGCCGCTGATCCTGGGGGTGGGCATCGATTATGGTATCCACATGATCAGCGAGTTCCTCGAGCACAAGGCGGATGGCATGGACAACCCCGGTGCGTTCGAAGCGGCCGGGGCACGCGCCGGCATCGCCATGGGTATCGCCACCGTGACGACCGCCACGGGCCTGGCGCTGATGGCGTTCAGTCCGAGCATCCTGATGGCCCAGTTGGGCATCGTGAGCGCCATGGCGCTCGTCGTCACCTTCCTGTTCACTCTGACGCTCATTCCGGCGCTCCTCACCTTGACGGCGCGCCGCCGCATGCGTCACAAGCACAAGGGCAGCGAATGGGTGCTGAGCCTGGCCCGCGTCGTGCACAAGCAACGCGTCTTCAGCATCGTCCTGGTCATCGCCATCACCGGCGGCGCGTGGGTCGGCCTGCAACAACTCGAACCGGAGCCGTTCGGCAATCCCGAACTGAATTATCCAAAGGGCGACCGCGTCCACGATGACAGCCTGGCCATCAGTCGGGATTTCTTTGGCGGCGCGACGGACACACAGAGCAACTTCCTCGTCGTAGAAGGCGACCTGACGCAGCCGAAGGCGCACGAGTTCCTGGACGCGTTGGAACTCGGTCTGGAGACCCACGAAGACATCGAAGGCTTCAGCGTGACCAGCTTGACACGCATCGTGCGTGGCTGGAAGGCCATCGAAGGCGGGACCCCCGACGCACTCGTCAACCAGTTCATCCTCTCCAACAGTGGCAACGACCAACTCGCAGACGTGGAGTATCCGAAGACCCAGGCGGAAATCGAGAAGACCTTCGACGACATCTTCGCCAGTCCATTCGCCAACCTGATGACGATCCTGCTACAGCCTGGCTCGTACGACCTGGCGACGGTCACGTATGACACGCGCCAAGACCTGACGTATGCCGAGGTCGAACGCATC
>JBFIDG010000248.1:0-1838 GCA_041581335.1 Thermoplasmatota archaeon | reverse complement strand
GATGATGTCGGCCACGCCGGCGATGGTGGCGGGAGCGACGGTCATCAAGACGGTGCTCGGATACGATGCACGACCACCGGGAACGTAGCATGCGACGCTGCGGTAAGCCACGGGGCGGCGGCCCAATGTGACGCCGGGTGTGACGTCGAAGCGGTCTTCGCTGCCCGCTTGGCGGGCGTGGAAGGCGTGGATGCGCGCGAGGTTGCCGTCGATGGCGGCGCGGACATCTGCCGGGCACTGTACGGCCAGCGCGTCCCAGGTGGCCTCGTCGAGCCAAGGCGACGCCAGCCGCACGCCATCCAGTTGCTCGGTGAGCTCCGCGAGGGCCATGTCGCCGCCGGTGCGGATCTCTTCGATGATGCGCCAGGCCACCTCGGAGACCTCGGCGGGGACTTGCTTGGCCCGTTGCAGGAACCGTTCTTCGTCGATGTTGGAGAGCCGGATAGGCTTCACGGGACAAGCCTCTCGATGGGGAGTACGAGGATACCGCGGGCACCGATGCGTTGCAGCCGGTGAACGGCGTCGAAGATCTCGGTGTCGTCCACGACGACCTGGATGGCGACGGTGTCAGGATCGCCCGCGATCTCGACCACGGTGGGTCCGGCGATGCCGGGCAGGAACTCGCGGACCTCGGTGAGCGCGACGCGGGGCAGGTCGGCCATGAGGTAGCGTTTGCCTTCGGCCGCGACCACGGATTTCAAGGCGAACACGACGCGGTCGAGTTCGTCAGCCAGGGGTTCTTCCAGCGTGGGACAGGAGATGAAACGGCACGTGGACTGCAGGATGAGGCCGATCTCACGCAGGTGGTTCATGACGAGGGTGCTGCCACTGCTGGTAAGGTCAGTGATGGCGTCGGCGACGCCGAGGGCCGGCGTCACTTCGCAGGCACCACTGACCTCGGTGATCTTGACGTTCTTGCCGAGGCCCTCGAAGTACGCCTTTGTCAGTCCGGGGAAGCTGGTGGCGATACGCGTACCGTCTGGGAGGTCGCTGGGCTCCTGTGCCGGGTGACCTACGGGGACCGCGGCGACAAGGCGGCAGCGGCCGAATCCGAGGTCAAGTCGATCGACGACCTTGGCTCCGGATTCCTGGATGACGTCCAGCCCGGTGATGCCTCCGTCGACGGTGCCGTCGGCGACCATGGCGGGAATGTCCTGGGCGCGCAGGAAGAGGACCTGGATGCGACCCCCGAGGGCACTGGCGAAGAGCTTGCGCTCACTGGAGCCGTGCAGATGGATGCCAGCGCGTCGGAGGACTGCTGTGGCATCGTCGGCCAACCTACCTTTGTTTGGGATCGCTATCTTCAAAGACCTCATGGGAAGCCCCACGTCGAAAGCGGCACCGAGTCGACACTAGCCATGATGCAGATGCACCGGGCAAGGGGACTGGGCCACGAAGCGAGCATGTCAGGGCAGCGTATTTGGGGTTGACCCCAAGAGGTTGTTCATGAACGTACATTCTGGCTCGGGGCGCGGTACCTGCGCGGCGCGATCGCGCCCGGGGCGTCCGGGCCCCGCCATGGTTGCGTGGCTAGGGATGTGGCTGGCCGACATGGCGGTCGGCGCGTCGATCCGCCTTGGCAGAGGCTCACGGCGAAGGCGGGTCGGGCGTGGGCTGCGTCGCCACGCCGACATCACGGGAAGCCGGCGCCGCTGGCCGTACATGTTTCCCGCCGCACCCTCTAGCTCCACCAAGCGGACCATTCGTTCCCCGGCGGACCTCCGGGTCGTCGAGTCACTGGCCCTGGCTGGGGCGCCCTGGCCTCCTGGATGGCCCCTGCCGCTCTGCTCGCAGGGGCGCGGGCCTTAGGGACCAGGCCGCCACCCCAACCCCTAAAT
>JBFIDG010000247.1:0-1846 GCA_041581335.1 Thermoplasmatota archaeon | reverse complement strand
TACACCGTCACCGTCGAGGGTGAACTCAGTGACAAGGATGCCGAGAAGATCCGCCACGCCATCCAGAAGTCGCTGGCGCCGTGGTTCAAGAAAGGTCTGGCGATCAAGGTAGAATCGTGATGGACGACGATCTTGCCGCGTTGGCGCGAGAGTTCCGCAAGCGCTTCGAGTCCATCGCCGTGGACGCCAAGGCGGCTGTCGAGAAGTTCTCAGATACGGCGCAATATGAAGTGGACAAGCAACTGGGCCGGCTCGTGGCCGACCACCCAGAGCTCTATGCCGAGCTGCGCCGGTCGTATCGGCAGATCAAGAAGACGTTGAACAAGGTGGGAGAGGACCTCGGCCTGAAGTGAGGCCGCGTGTCGGCTGCGACGGGCGCCGGGGGATCAGTGGCCGGCCTGGACGGCGTAGATCTCGTCGGCCGGATGGCCTGACGCCGCGTGGACGGCCTGCGACGCCTCCTTGTTGGGCGCCTCGGAGAGGCAGAACACTTTGCCCTGCTCTTCGTCCACCCAGTACTTGGTGAACTTGACGCCGTGCTTCGCCTGGTTAGCGAGGTCCTTCTGATGGGCGGCTGCGACAGCGGCAGCGGTCGCTCCAGGCATGTTGTGGATATCCAAGAATGTGGGCATGGTCTCAACCTTCGCCGGCCGATGCATGCATCGAGCGGCGGTGGGAGATGGCCCCCGTCCCGGTATAGCCCCTTGGCAGTCAATCCCCGGACTCAGTCGCGGCCGGTGTAGGCGCGCCACCACGTCAAGGCGTAGAAGATCGCCAGCGCAAGGCCCGTCAAGGCCAGGGGGCCGACGAGGAGGCCGAGGCCGATGTAGACCGTGGTCTGGTCTTTGCTCGTGATGAGCCCGGCGGCCACGATCATCACCGCGATGAAGAGCAGCCACAGCCAGCCATACCGGATCCGCACGTCTGCCACGAGTCGGCGACCCCCATCGCCCTGATAGACCCAAGGGGCAACGCTGATGGCCCACGACCGCCCATCGGAGGTCATGGCGAAGCAGACGTTCGAGCTGGCCGTCGGCGGCATGACCTGCAACAACTGCGTGGCCCACGTCACCAAAGCCCTCGAGGGCGTCCCCGGCGTCAAGAAGGCCAAGGTCTCTCTTG
Source organism: Thermoplasmatota archaeon (assembly GCA_041581335.1). Lineage (GTDB taxonomy): Archaea > Thermoplasmatota > E2 > JACPAO01 > JAHFTW01 > JBFGSX01. Next base: position 724 of record JBFIDG010000247.1, on the reverse strand, counting down.
AGGCGGCCTCCGCGACCGTCACGGCGAAGCCCGATGTGTCCAAGGAAGCGTTGGTAGCGGCCGTGAAGGCGGCTGGCTACGAGGCCAAGGACTAGAAGAAGACGTAATTGCCCGTCGTGACGAGGATCGTCACCAGCGCCGTGGCGCCGGCGACGCCGGCGTAGAAGTAGCGCCAGGTCTTCTGCCAAGACAGGCCGAAGATGTGCGCCACCAGGACGCCGGTCCAAGCGCCGCTGCCGGGCACCGGGATGGCGATGAACAAGGCGATGACCGCCTCTTGCCACTTCTCCACGGACTTGGATTGCTTGTGCCGGGTGCGCGCATAGATGCGGTCCAGCAAGGCGTCGCTACGATGCCATTTGCGGACCACTGCCTCCATGCGCGGGTAGAACCACCACGCCACCGGGGCGACGAGGAGGTTGCCAAGGAAGCTCCAGACTGCGGCCTGGCCCCAGCTCATCTTGAGGGCGAAGACCGCGACGGGGACGCTGACGCGCACTTCACCGATGGGGCTGAACGCCAGGAGCATGACGACGAGGGGGTCGGGCAACCACGACAGCGCGTCGAGGGTCTGGTCTAGAAGGTCCTGGAACCAACCCATTCAGGGTTCCTCAGGCAAGGGGATGATGCTCTCGCCCGAGCCGGCCTTTGCCACGAGGACGCGGTCCTCGATGACGGCCCTGCCTGCCAAGTAGGTGTGCGTGGGGAAGACCGCGTCGTGGCC
>JBFIDG010000246.1:0-1904 GCA_041581335.1 Thermoplasmatota archaeon | reverse complement strand
GCTCGGCCTGCGCGTCAGCAACAGCGGCAACGGCTACCTGCCCAGCCCCGTCGTCCAGCCCGTCCAGGTCCACGTGGGCCAGAGCATGCTGCATCTCAGCACCATCAACGCTGAGCTAGCCGCATACTTCCAGGTCCCCGAAGCCCCCGCAGCGGAATAGGCGCATAGACACGCAGCCACTCGGGGGCCCCGGCCGCCGCCCCGCTGCCGCAAGGGCCAAGAAGGGCGAGGCCGCCTGGTCACCTATGCAGCGTGCGCTGACCTTGGCCATCATGATGGCCGTGGTCCTCAGTGGATGTGCCACCAAGACCGGTGGCGACGACCCGATCGACCCCGTGGATGACGAAGACCTGGCCCCCGGCACCCTCGGTGCCGACGGCAAGACCGTCATCACGAAGGTGCAGAACCGCAACAAACTCGGCTTCGAGACCGACCTGACGAGCTTCAGCAAGACGCTCATCCCAGGCAACTTCAGCATCCTGCCGGCCGTAGGCTACACCCTGCAGATCGCCCAGCCCGTCGGCACCGGTCTGCCAGCCGCTGACGTCCACATGGGCATCTTCTTCCCGGAGATCCCCGGCTGCGACTACCCCGTCGGCCGCTTCAACACGGTCGCCGTCGCCGGCATCGGCATCGGTGCCGCCATGCCCGGCACCGAGGACATGCCCGAGCACTGCAAGGTCCCCGTCGTCGCCGACGTCGGCCCGTACTGGGGCGAACCCATCCTGGGTGACGTCCACGCCGAAAGCCGCAACAGCGGCCGCCTGGGCGAATTCATGATCCAGAACCTGGTCCCCCACGGCTACGCCGTCGCCCAGGTCAGCGTCACCGGCACCGGTGACAGCACCGGCTGCATGGACCTCATGGGTCCCGTCGAGCAAGAAGGCGTCCAAGAGGCCGTCCGCTTCCTCGGCGACGCCGGCTGGAGCAACGGCAACGTCGGCCTCATCGGCCGCTCGTACGATGGCAGCACCCCCTGGGAAGCCGCCATGGCCGCCGACCTGCCCCAACTCAAGACCGTCGTCCCGATCAGTGGCCTGTACGGCCAATTCGACCTGATGTGGAAGAACGGCAGCGTCGAGACCCGCGGACCTGGCGTCCTCTGGGGCCTGTACTACGTCTTCACCTACACCGGCAACGACCCCGCCAGCACCGGCGGCGACACGGACGCCGCGCTGCTGCAGGGCCGCCAGATCGCTGAGAACCTCGTCTGCGCCGAGACCCAGACCGGCGGCGCCGTCGCCGCTGGCAGTTACCTGTACGGTGGCGACCCCATCCGCCCGTACCAGGAAGAAGGCGGCTACTGGGAAGAACGCAGCTTCGGAGCCGAAGTCCTGCAGAACTACCAGGGCAGCGTCTACTTCATCCACGGCATGCAGGACTGGAACGTCGACCCCCACATGGCGTTCCCCTTCTACAACGACCTCGAAGCCAAGGGCCTCGACATGAAGGGTCTGTTCGGCCAATGGGGTCACAGCTACCCCGACCGTTTCAGCGAACACAGCAGCCTCGCCGTCAACCGCGACAACGTCACCAGCGTCCGCCACGACTGGGCCCAGGACCTGTTGGAGTGGTTCGACCACTACCTCAAGGGCACCGGCGCCAAGCCCCAGCTCCACGTCGAGATGCAGGACGACCACGGCGCCTGGCGCATCGAGAGCACCTGGCCCCCGGCCGACACGGCATGGAAGGCCATCCCGATCAACGGCGCCGATGGCGCCCTCGAACCCGCCGGCGGCTTCGGCCCCGTGCAGGCACCGGGTGCCGCTTGCACTGGTGTCGGCCCGACCTGCCGCATGGTGTTCGACCTAGGCGTCCTTGACGCCAGCAACGACACCCGCATCGCGGGTCTGCCCAAGTTCCACGTCGACGTCACGCCGCAGGGCGCCGGCGGCCAACTCGGT
>JBFIDG010000245.1:0-1913 GCA_041581335.1 Thermoplasmatota archaeon | reverse complement strand
GCCCTTCCCGACCGAGCACGCCGATTCCTTCGATATCCTAGCCAGCTGGTTCCACAATGAGACCCCGTCATCGATCTCCGTGAGCATGCAGGTGACCGACCTGTCCGCCGTCGATGATTTCGAGTCTACGCCGGACAGTTTCGCGCGCTGGGGGACCCGCTTCGAGATGTCCAATTATGTCCCGGACAGCCGCGACAACTGGTGGAACTACACGTGGATCGCAACGGTATCTCTAGGCAATGGCCCCGCCGGGTGGCGAGCCTTCATCGCGCAACCCGACGCGGGCGGCGAACGGGGCGACCAGCGCGCGGCCGAGTTCAACGTCGACCGCCAGGACTCCATTTTGACGCTGACGATCGATCGTGCCGATCTGGGCTATCCCATGGCCGGCGACGCGATGATCAAGACGCTGTCACTCCATGACGGTCAGATCGGAGCGCTCGATTTCAGCGACCAGTCCCCGGACGGCACGTACCCCAGCCGGGATTACGTGTTCCGACTCGACACCGGCAACGCCACCGGCACGCCGACCGAACCGCCTGCGCCTGGTCCGGGACCAGCGGGAACGTCCGTGCCAGGTAATGGCACCAGCAGCGACGGGCCGAAGTCCACGCCGGCGCCTTGGATCGCGCTGCCGACCCTGGCGGCGCTGGCCTGGTTGCGTCGCCGCTGATCTTGACCCGGGGGTCCGATGGCGGTGCGGTGGGCGCCGCCTCCAGCTACCCAGCGACGACTTTCTTGCCCGCCTTGTCGGCGACGTTGTTCAACGATTGCAACCGGTACAGGTCGTGGCGGCGGTCGCTGGCTGGCCGCACGGTGCCGGTCTTGCGGCTGCGGCGAAGTTCTTCCAGGTCCAGATCCGCGACGAGCACCATCTCGGTATTGACCGCACATTCAGCCTGCACCCCATCGCGGGCGAAGGCGAAGTCGCTCGGGGTGTAGACGCCGCTTTGCGCGTAGTGGATGTCCATGCCGTTGCTGGACGGCTGGTTGCCGATGGTGCCTGCGGTGACCACGAAGACCTGGTTCTCGATGGCGCGGGCCTGTGCACAACGGGTCACGCGCAGGTGCCCTTGGCGGTCACGGGTACTGTATGGCACGAGCAGGATGCGGGCGCCGCCGTCCACCATGAGGCGGATCATTTCTGGGAACTCGATGTCGTAGCACACCGGCACGGCGACCTTGCCGCAGTCGGTGTCGAAGACAGAGATCTGGTCGCCGCCGACGAAACCGGCCTCTTGCCGCTCGCCGGGCGTGATGTGGATCTTGGATTGTCGGTCGATGCGACCGTCCCGGTGGAACAGGAACGCCACGTTGTACACGGCCTCACCGTCCACGACCGGCGTGGAGCCGCCTACGATGTTGACGTGGTATCCAGCGGCCATGTCGCGGAACGCTTCGATGTAGCTCTCCGTCCATTCTCCTAGCCAACGCACCAACGCCGGGCCGGGGACGCTGGGCCCGTGGCTGGCGTTCTGCAAGGTGTAGAGCTCGGGGAAGATGACGAAGTCGGCCTCGTAGTCGCGGGCAGCCGAGACGAATTCCCGGCAGCGGGCCAGGAACGCTTCGAATGTGGCGATACGGTCCATGCCGAACTGGACGATGCAGACGCGGACGTTCTGGACGCGGACGACCTTGGCACCTTTCTGGCGGTGGTCGAGGTTGATCCACTCCATGAGGAGCCCGTTGCCTAGGCTCTCCTTGTCCCAAGGCAAGTAGCCGGGCAGGACGTCGATGGGGTGGAAGCCTTGACGGAACTGGAACGTCAGCGTGGAGTCCCGCATGCGGTCGGCGTGGACCAGTTCGACGTAGCGTTCCGGGGTCAGCTCGGGGTGCTTGTGGAGGCCGGGTAGGCGGCCGGCAAAGAGGATGCGGTGGACATTGAGGGCCCGGGCCAGTTCGCGGCGGGCCTC
>JBFIDG010000244.1:0-1968 GCA_041581335.1 Thermoplasmatota archaeon | reverse complement strand
TCGGGGGCCTCGGCGCAGCCGGCCAACATCAAGATCAGGAGCACGAAAAGGGCACGCATGGCCGGGAAAAGCCCGCGACGGGCATTTCATCGTGTTGGTCCAAACGTCGATGTTTGTTTGCTTGTCGAACCCCTTGCCGGCGCTCGCGCCACCAAGGTCCGCTCACTTCGTTCGCTGTTCGACAACCCTTCGAACGTGTTAGTACACGTTCTCCGGCTTGTCGCCTATCGTCTCCGAGCCTGCGGCTCGAAGCCGAAGGTCCGCTCGCTGCGCTCACGCGCCAACCCGGATAACGTCAGTACACGTTCTCCGGCTTGTCGAACCCCTTGCCGGTACGCGAGCGCACCGCCAAGGTCTGCTCACTTCGTTCGCTGTTCGACAACCCTTCGAACGTGTTAGTACACGTTCTCCGGCTTGTCGAACATCATCCCCGGCTTGTAGCTGGGGCTGAACTTCAGGGTCTCGCCGATGGGGAGGTCGCTGGGGCGCGTGATGAACGGCACCCAACCACTGACCTGGGGTCCATCGTCGAGTTCGATGATGGCGAACGCATAGGGCACTTCGTTCATGAAGATCTCCGGCGCGACGGTCTGGATGGTGTAGCTGACGACCTTGCCGGTGCTGGCGAACTGCTTCGCCTCGATGTCGCGGCTCTTGCACTTCGGGCATCGCACCATGGGCGTGAACTGATCGAAGCCGCACTCGTTGCAGTGCAGACCCCACAACTCGCCGTCGCGCATCTTGTCCGTCTGCTGCTTCATGGACATGACCGGCGCCTTGGCCTTGTGCGGGTCCACGCTGTCGTCGGCGTCGTCCTTGCGTTCCTTGGTGATCTTGACATCCGCCATTCTAGTTCCTCCTGCTCAGGATGTTGACGACCACGGTGCCGCCGGTGGCGCCGACGTTGTGGGTCAGGCCACGCACTGCTCCGTCGACCTGGCGGCCGCCGGCTTCGTTGCGCAGTTGTTCGACGACCTCGACGATCTGGCCGGCACCAGTGGCGCCGACGGGGTGTCCCTTGGCCTTCAAGCCACCGCTGGGGTTGATGGGTCGCTTGCCATCCGGGTAGGTCTCGCCGTCCGTCGCGGCCTGGGCGCCCTTACCCTTCGCAAAGAGGCCGAGGTCTTCGCTGGCGGCGACCTCGGCGATGGTGAAGCAGTCGTGTACCTCGAAGAAGTCGATGTCGTCGACGCCGACCTTCGCTTCCTTCATGGCTTGCTGGCCTGCGCGGACCGTGCCCGGGATGGTGGTCAGGTCGGGGCGGTCGTGCAGGCTGGCGACGCTGCCGCTGCGGGCGCTGGCGTCGATGTAGACGGGCGTGTCCGTGAGCTTCTTGGCGATCTCGGGCGTGCACAGGATGGCCGCCGCGGCGCCGTCACTGAACGGACAGGCATCGTAGAGCTTGAGGGGATCGGCGACCTTCATGGACTTCATCACGGTGTCCACGGTGATCTTCTTGCGCAGGTGCGCGATGGGATTGTGCAAGGCGTTGTCGTGGTTCTTCACCGCGACAGCAGCCAGATCCTCCTCCTTGGCGCCGTACTTCTCGAAGTAGCCGCGCGCCATGGTGGCGTAGAGGCCGGGGAAGGAGCAGCCGTTGCCGCCCTCGAAGGTGTAGTCGGAGCCGTAGCCGAAGTACGTGGTCGCCGTGAGCGTGTCCAGCATGGAGACGCGTTCAACGCCGCCGGTCAGCACGATGTCGCTGAAGCCACCGGCCACGTCGCGGTAAGCGTGGTGGAATGCGGTGCCGGCGCTAGCGCAGGCGGTCTCCATGACCGTGGCGGGGACCTCGGGGATGCCCAGGGCGCTCATGATGAGCGGGCCCAGGTGGCCTTGCTTCTCGGCCATGCCGAACGCGTTGCCGAAGTAACCGCCTTCGATGTCCTTGACATCGATGCCGGCGTCCTCGATCGCTGCGTCCGCGGCTGCCGTCATCAGTTCGCGTGCTTGCAGCTCGTGCTTGCCGTA
>JBFIDG010000243.1:0-1987 GCA_041581335.1 Thermoplasmatota archaeon | reverse complement strand
TATCGATGGGCCTGCGGCGCCTGCCTCAAGAATCCTCTGGGTGGGTTCAGCCACCGCCGCTTCCACACGAACGGCGCCGCCATGGATGCTGGCAAGCTGCACAAGCAGCGCCATCACCTACGCAACGCCAAGGATGTGCTGATCATGGTCGCACCCGAGACCCACAAGGCCTCCTTCAAGCACAAGCTCGGCGCCGGCCCGTTCGTCGGGCACTGCGGCGGCTGTGACTTCAAGACCGATGCCAGCAGCGACTACAACGAGGCCGCTGACCTTGCCGAAGAGCACCGCTGGGCCGCCCACGCGGACGAACCGGACATCAGCACCCGCGTCGTCGAAACTTCTTTGTAGAAACGCTGGCAATCAAAGCTCAGCATGAGTGAGAAAACCCCCGACCCGTTCGCTAATTTCCCTGGTGGGAACCCGTTTGGACCCAACGGTCCCTTCGGCGGCGCCGGCCCCTTCGGCGGCGGCGATCCGTTCCGCTCCATGGATGAGTGGATGAAGCAGATGGGCATCGACCCCGTCGACTTCCGCCGCATCTTCGATGACATGCAACGCGGCCTCCAGGACGCCTTCAAGAACATGGGCGACGACCCCAGCAAAGGCTTCGTCGCGGGATTCAATGTCCGCATGGGCCCCGACGGCAAGCCGCACATCAGCAGCTTCGGCAACAAGCCCCAGGTCGGCCGTGCCCCCGGCGGTGCCCCGACCCTGTCCGCTGACAACCGTGAGCCCCTCACGGACATCATCGAGGACCCCAAGACCATCGCCATCACGATGGAACTGCCCGGCGTCGAGAAGACGGACATCGACCTCAAGATGACCGCCGAGCGCCTGGAGGTCACCGTGGACAACGACCAGCGCCGCTACAACAAGTCGGTGAGGCTGCCCACGAAGGTCGATCCGTCGACCACCAAAGCCACTTACAAGAACGGCATCCTCGACGTGACGGTCCGCAAAGTGACGCCCGAAGAGGACGGCGTCAAGATCAGCGTCGACTGAGCCGGCACCGGAAGCATCTAAATCATCCGCCAAGCTGCGCCGCGCGCCCGCAGGGAAATCGCATGTCCGACGACTACGAAGATATCAGCGAAGACGAGTTGTTCAACGACGACTTCGATGACACCGAGACCACCATGCGGGCTGGCGTGAACAAGCGCGTCTGCCCGAACTGCAAGACGAGCCTGCTGTTCCGCGTCGAAGGCCGCTTCGTCGTCCGCTACTGCAACACCTGCAAGTACGAGACCGAAGACTAGGCTCGCCGCCTGGCCCCCGGTAACCCCCTGATCCCTCCAGCGTGAGCTCCGGCATGGCTGGTTGGACCGCCGCTGACGGCACGCCGGCGTCGGCTCCGCGGTCTGCGCCAAGCACTTTGCGAGGCTTCCGCTGGGCGTCCTGGCCTGACGGGGCGCCGCGACCTGGGCCGGCGCGGCTCAATTGACGACGAGGGGTCCGTTGGGGTCCGTCGTGACGACGCAGCCGTCCTCGGTGATGACGAGGCACGCCTCGAACTGGGCCACTTGGCCGCCGCTGGCTTCACTGAGCGCCGGGTAGTGTTTGATCATGGTCGCCTTCTGCAAGTGCGCCAAGTTGAAGGCGAGCTTCTTGCGGTCGATGATGTCGGTCAGCCAGCGCTCCGCGAAGGGGAGCTTGGGGTGGCGGCTTTGGATGCCGCTCAGGAGGCGCTTCGCGCTGGGGAGGCGCTGCGGTGCAGCGCGCTGGAAGTGGTAGATGTTGCCGGGGCCGGAGTTCTCGACGCGGGCCTTCTGGCCATCGGTCACGAAGGGCTCGCAGGCGAGGACGTCGCCGATGCGGGGGCGGCGGCTGATGCGCATGCCCACGTTGGGGACCGTCAGGCCTGCGTGGAGGTTGTATGGTTCGAGGCTGTGGCCGGTGAGGTTCTGGATCGTCTTGAAGCCGAAGTCCTTGGCCGTCATCTCGATGGCGGCGCCGACGTCGCCAAGGTTGCAGTTGGGGCCGATGATCT
>JBFIDG010000242.1:0-2005 GCA_041581335.1 Thermoplasmatota archaeon | reverse complement strand
GAGAAGACCATCGTGCACGGCGCGCTTCGCGTCGAAGGCGACGTCACGTTGTACCAGGCGGCGCAGGTCGAAGGCGACCTGGTGTCGTCTGGCCACGTGGTGGTCGGCGAAGGCTGCCAGGTGCTTGGCAACCTGAAGGCCAAGACCGTCGAGATGTACATGTCGGCCACGGTGGATGGCAAGATCATGGCCGAAGAGGGCGTCCAGTTCAAGACGGAGGCCCAGGAACGCCGCCAGACGACGGCTCGGGAGAAGACGGAAGAGTTCGACGGCAAGGCCGCCGACCTGGTCGATCTGCTGGGCTGATCAGTAGCCGGTCCAGGTGAGCGCGAAGGTGTCGCCGTCGCGGATCTGGATCTCACCCATGGACACCTGAGCGGCCTCGCCGTTGACGCTCATGGCCCAGAAGCCGTCACGTTCGAAGCAGCCACGGGCGATGCCATCCATGATGCGGGGCGGGAAGTCGTCGACCGCACAGAGGGCGTAGCCGTAGCCGAAACTGGAGTCGAACCATTCGACCTCCAGGTCATGGCGGTCTTGGGTCGACCACTCGAGCAGCAGGTCGTGGGCCGTGTAGAACGGCGCGTGTTCTTTGCCATGGATCGTGTACAAGTGGATGGTGGGGCGCGACCCGTCGTCGAAGGCGATGGCGGTGGTGCTGTCGAGGCCGCCACCGGCGATGGTCACGTCGGCGGTGTCGATGGGTGCGGCGCAGCCTGCCATCAGGAGCAGGGCCGCGATCATGAGAATGCGCATGGCCTGGCCACCCCATCAATCTGAAAAGCGTTGATTCAACCTGGATTGACCCCTAGGAGGCGGCGGCGAAGCGCTCCAGGACCCATGCCTTGTCTAGGCTGCTGACGAAGAAGCCTGCGCGGGGGCCACGGTCGCGGCCCAGGATGGCCCGGTAGACGGCACGGAAGGCCGCCTTCTGCGGCACATCGAGACCAGCGGCGACGTTGTGGATGGTGTCGTGGACGCCCTGCCCAGACCACTCCGTGTCGGTCAGGGCGGGGCCCAGCTTGGCCAGGATCGCCCGGTCGTCGTCCTCGAGGACCGCGGGGACTTCCTTCTGGACCTCGAAGCGGACATCTTCTGGCGCGAACCGGGCCAGCCAGAAGCGGACGTGGTCGACGCGCTCGGCCAGCAGCGCCCGGTCGGCCGCATCCATGTCGCCCTTCAGTTCACCGCTACGGCGCAGGACGTCCTCGACGCCGGCGACATCGTCGGCGATCTGCGCGACCGTGACGAGGTGACGGTAGGGCACCTGATTGGGGACCTTGGCCGGGACTTCAAGCGGGCAGCTCAGTTCGTACGTGCGCTCGACCTCGGTGAACGTGCCAGGGTTCTCTTCGACGCCGAAGCGGACGCGTTCCATGCGGTCGAACTCATCGACCAGGTTCAGGACGCCAAGTCCGGGGTCGAAGTCGATGTGCTTGCGCGGCGACTGGCGCATCAGCAGGTAGCGCAGCACCTCCGGCGGCGTCATCTGCAAGACGTCGCTGGCACTGATGGCGAGGCCGCTGCTGCTGTGCATGGCGCCCTGGCCTTTGAGGTTCAGGAACTCGTACATGACGTGCTCCGGCTCGACCCCTCCGAAGATGTCGCGGACGAGGGGGATGCCAGTGTCCCAGCTGCCGCCACGAGCCCCGTGGTCTTTGCCGAAGGCCTCGAACGTGACGCCCAGGAAGGACCAGCGGGCCGGCCAGTCGACGCGCCACGGCAGCTTGCCGATGCCGGGCTTGGAGGCGTCCACGTCGAAGGTGCCGGCATCGGGGGCGTCGCTGCCCTTGGCACAGTGGGTGCATTGGCAGTGCAGCATCGGTGCGACGTAGCTCAGCACCTCGACGCCACTGATGCGGCGGCACGTGGGGCATTGCGGGTTGAAGGGGACCCAGCGCTTGGGCAGTTGGCGCTTACTGACCTCTTCGATGATGGTGCGCACCGCAGGCTGCTGGTCGAGCGCCTTGAGCGTCGTCTCGACGTAGCGGCCTTCGTAGTACAG
>JBFIDG010000241.1:0-2076 GCA_041581335.1 Thermoplasmatota archaeon | reverse complement strand
CGCCGTGAGGCCCATCTGTTGCAGGTACGGGCTGCCACTGAAGCCGAGCGTCGCCAAGCCGATGCATGTGGTCAGGGTGACCAGGACGATGGGCACGCCCAGCGCTTTGCCCAGGTGCCGGGCCAGGCCTTTGCCGAAGCCGCGTCGATCATGGTGCGCTTCGGCGAGGACATGGATGCTGTAATCGATGCCGTTGCCCATGACGAGGGGCAGGATGGCGAAGTTGAGGACATTGAACGGCACCTGCAACCAACCAAGGATGCCGAGGGTCCACAGCAGGCCCAGGGCGAGGCTCAGGAAGCCGCCCACGACGGCGACGGGCCGCCCTGCGGCAAGCAAGAAGAGCACGAAGACGAGTCCGACGCCGAGTCCGCCAAGGACGAGAATGTCCCGCGTGAGGAGGCCATTGACATGGTCGGTGACGCTGGCGACGCCGATGGCTTCCTTGTGTTCGCCGGTGAGCGTCGTGAAGCCCTCGGCGTACGCCCGATGGATGGCGTCGTCGATGGCGCCGCCGACGCGGTTGGATTCTGCCTCGAACGGTACCGCCGCGAAGGTGAAGCCGATGAAGCCGATGCCCTCGTTGGCCATGGTGTAGTCGAGCAGCATCGCCTGGTGCTGCTGCGTCAGGTCGATGGCGAGTTGCAGTTGCTGATCGCTGGCCGGCAACCGCGCCGTCTGCGGGTCTTCGCCGCGGGCCTTCGCCATCTCATACGCCGTGAGCTGCACGGCCGTGACGGGACCCAGCGCGCCGGTGATCTCCGGCACGTCCCCCCGCACGGCATCCACCAAGCGTTCCTGCTCCCGCAGGCTCGGGATGCTCAGCAGGCCCGCCGGGTCATCGCCTTGGTAGACCAGCAGGGTCCGCTCGAAGTCGACCATCGCAGGCAATGCCTCGATGCCTCGTAGGAACGCCGCCGCCTCAGGCTCGTCGGGATCGAGCCAATCGGTCATGCGGTTGTGCACGCTGATCTGGAAGATGCCCGGCACCAACGCCATGGTCAGCAGCAGGCTGCCGATCAAGACCGCCTTGCGATGCTCCACGCTCCAATGGACGGCGCCCTCGACGGCGCGTTCGAACGAGCGTGCGAGCACGGCTGCGCCGAGACGGGTGCGGGTTTCAGGGTTGTCCTGGGCTCAGGCGAAACTGTCGAACCCCACGTCGCCGCCGAACCGGATGACCGCGATGCCGTTGCTGTCCGTGGCATAGATGACGCCGTCCCGGATGACGACGTCCCAGATCGACGTAGATGTAGGGCGCGCCGTGACTTCTTGTTGGATGTAATACCCAAGTGCCTGGGGACGGGCGATGGCCTCGAGCGTCGATGCGTCGATTACCCAGACCCCACCGTGGTTCATCGCCAGATAGATGCGCCCCTCGACGAACTGGAAATTGTGGCTGCTGAAACGCGCATGTTCACCCTGCCATTCATCGGCGCTCTTCGGCAGCCACGTCCCCAGGTATGCTGGCCGTTCCCAGTCGGTCATATCCACGAAGTAGACGCCCGGCCACGACGTGTACTCGGGGACCATCGCCATCACGCGTCGCCCTTCAACGGCCGCAAGCATCGCTGTGTGCGTGCTCCCCTCGAAGGTCTCAGCGCCTTCACCGACCCATGTGCCCAAGAGCACGGGCTTGGCAGGGTCTTGGACATCGAGGACGTGGACGCCGTCGTACCACATGCTGACGACAAGGACGGGTTCGCCGGTCAAAGGGTCAAGCTGGGCGGTCATGTCGTGGGTGCTCGGCCCAAGCAAGGAATCTGTGCCACCGAGTGGCGTGATGACCATGGCACGCGGGTCGTAGGTGCCGATGAGGTCGAACGTGGTCGGCGTGCCCGCATGAATGCGGTAGATCATGACCCCTGAACCGTTGCCTGCGCAGAAGACGACATCTTCCATCACGGCGAGCATGTGGCAACCATTGAGAGTCGACACGTGGCCGACGAGCAGCGGCGCCGCGCCGCTCACATCGTAGGCCAGGATGCCGGTTTGGCCCGGAGATTGGGTGCCCACCAGGAGCAGGCCTTCAGCCCACTTGACGTCCGCCGCATACGCCGGGATGGGGATCTGGTG
>JBFIDG010000240.1:0-2091 GCA_041581335.1 Thermoplasmatota archaeon | reverse complement strand
GTGAGATCCCCCCCTTGTAGTTCCACCATGGTTCTTCTCCGTAGGAGAAGAACGGGTCGGGTCGGGTCGGGTCGGGTCGGGTAGAGCGGACTCCGCGCGGACTCCGCTCGGAGTCACAGCGTCCGTCCGGTCGGAGTCACGCTGTGACATCTCAGCCTCGGCCGCCTCTTCGGCTGCCTTCTGCTCTGCCTTCTTCCGACGCCACTCGGCCTTGCGGTCGGCGTCGTCGGCACGCTTCTTCTCGACCTCGTCGCGGGTCGGCTGCCACTTGGCCCAGTCGTGGAACTGGTAGCCGCCGTCGACCTCTTCCCACAAGCCAGCGGCAACGAGGTGGTCCGCGTCGCGCTTCTTCGCGGCGAGCATCGTCACCATGTGGGCGGGCACGAAGCCGTCGGTGAGCTGGCTACCGGACCATGACCCGGCGCGCACCCAGAGGGCGACGGGGCCGGGCGGGAGGGCGGTCTGCTTGGGGTGTCCCCAGAAGCCGTCGTCGACCTTGAACCAGGTCATCGGTCGTCACCGAGCTCACGCAGGATGTCGGCGTGCGGCCCTACCGGATGAACTCGGATGCCCGCAGCCTTGGCCTTCTTGGCGCAGTCGACGGTGCCGCGCGAGTCGGGCAGCGGGAAGGCAATGCAGATGTCGGCGCCCAGGTCGACCATCTCCTGATTGCGGCGCGGTCCGGCCGCCTTGCCGTGCGCGTCCCAGTCCGCAGGGTGCCGCTCGACCGGAAAGGCGTGGGCCTCCCAGATGCGCTCTGCGATTGCATCCGCCCCGGTGGGGCAGCCCCCAGAGACCAGGGTGGCGACGCCGTACTCATAGAAGGCTGCGCGCAGAGCGTCGTCGATGGCCTTCTCGTCCACCCAGTCGCGTGATCCGGTGATGAGGATGCGGCGGGGGGTCTTGCTGTCAGGGTCCGGGGATACCATCATCGCCGAAGCCCTCCCTTCGTCTTAGCCGATGGGCGGGTCAGAGGTCCCGGGGCGTTACCAGCGCTTACCGGGGCCTCGCTTTTTGCCCCCTGATTATCGCATACCGACGTGACGAACCCGGCCATTTCGCACGACGTCACGACGCCACCTTGTGCCGCCGGGAAACGTGACGGTTGAGGCTGCTCGCGGTCAACAGTTCGCCGCATTCCTCGCACAGCGCCATCGGTCGGCCGGCCTCGAACTCACGAGACGGCACCGGCCCCATTTCGGTCCACGCCAGCAACTCTTTCGGGCGCGCATCCGGGTCCACCATCGCGGCCAGAACAATGGCGAGCGCGTCGTGGCGGCCATCGGGAACCTGCGCCAGCACGCGCGCCACTTCCTCCGGCCCGTAGTCGCGCACGGTGCCCACGAGCTGCGCGGCGAGGGGGACCAGGGCGTCGGTCAGGTCGGCGGTCATTCCTCCTCCCATGCGGCGATTACTCGCTCGATCACGGCGTCGATCACGGCGTTGACGACGGTCTCGAAGGCGTCGACCAGGCGGGCGATCATGCTGCATCCCTCCGCCGCAGGATCTGCTTGCGCTGGTTCTCGCTGACGCCGCCCCACGTGCCCCACTGCTCTTTGTTGTCGAGGGACCACTGGAGGCAGGGGAGCTGAATCTCGCAGCGCTTGCAAAGGTCTTCGGCGAACTTGACTTTGCCTCCCTTCTCCGGGAACCACAGTTCCGGCGCCACCTCAGCGCAGGCGGCGTTCCCATCGAAGATAGGGAGCACGATTGCGGTCATTCCTCGCCCCAAACTTCGGAGTATGCGGCCCGCTCGCCGTCCTTGGCGAAACGTTCCAGCTCGGATACGGGGATGCGCATCGACCGACCGACGCGGACCCATTTGACGGCGCCCTGGTGCAGCAGCCGGTAAGTGGTCATCCGAGAGACGGCGAAGTGCTCGCAGAATGCCTCGGGGGTGACGTATGCGGGCTTGGCGTGCGCGTAGACGATCGGGCGCTCGGTCACGATGCTTCCTCCACGACTCCGGGGCAGGGGCAGGGTTCGGTTCCGCGCGGGCCGTGCACGGGGCGATGCTTGGTGCAGGGCAGGCCGTGGAACTCGTGGCTGCACCCGGCGCACAGGTCACCGACATACGGCGACTTGCCCTGC
>JBFIDG010000239.1:0-2105 GCA_041581335.1 Thermoplasmatota archaeon | reverse complement strand
GAGGCCGCCACGCAGAGTCTGCTCGATCAGCTGCGCTCCGGCGGCGGCAAGATGCAGCTCTTTGGTGGCGGCATGGACCTGCCGCCCGAACCCGAAGACGAACCCGAGGAAGCAAAGGGCTTCGCCGCCATGAGTGAAGAGGAGCAAGAGGCGTGGCTCAAACCGTTCCGCGACGTCGTCGACCACCTCAACGCCCAGGGCAACGAACGCTCCGAGGTCGCCGTCCTGAAGCTGCTGGCCTGCATGGGGCGCGCATACTACACGCCGGACAACGAGGGCCACTTCGGCCTTGGCTCGACCTACTACTGTCACTTCACCAGCCCCATCCGGCGCTACCCTGACCTGGTCGTCCACCGCAACCTCAAGGCGCATCTGCGCAATGAGGACCTGCCCCACCCTGAAGAGGATCTGCAGCGTATGTGCGACCACTGCAGCGACCAGGAACGCGCCGCCGCGGACCTCGAACGACGCCTCCGGGGCGCCTGCCTGGTCTTGGCCAGTATGGAAGGCGAACAGAGCGCGGCGGCCCGCATCACGGGAATCACGCCTGCCAGCGTGTTCGTGCGCCGCGACGACGGCATCGAAGGCCGCGCCGCGGCTCGCGACCTCCCCGGCGGCCCGTACAGCGTCGATGAGTGGGAATCCATGCTCTTCGTCAGCGACCGGGAGGCGCCCACGCGCTTCAACACAGAAGACCTGGAGGAGTTCGGGCAGTGGTTCGACGAGGAACTCGGCGAGCAGCGTCGGGTCCGCGCGAAGCTGGGTGATCGCGTCGCGATCCAACTGGCCGGCCGTGACGTGGCAGACGGCAAGACCGGCGCGCGTGTCGTGGCCTGGAAGGCCTGAGCGCGCCCGCGGGTCGGCCTTTCAGAGACATGCCCCGGCGCGCATTCCAGCCCCCGACCGCAAGGTTGTGGCGCTGCGCCGGCCTGAGGGTCGAGGCGCTGGGTCGGCCGGATTCGTCCGGACCAAGTGGATACAGCTAACCCCACGACGACGATATGTGGTCGTCGAAACCACGACGGAATGACCGCATGTCCCACGCAACCCAGATCTCCACGACCCTGCACGCCTACCAAGACCGACTCCTGCACCTTGACAGGCGCAATCCAGCCCTGGTCCTGCGAAAGATCGTGCAGAAGGTCGCGTGCGATCTGGTGGCGCTCGACGCCGCCGGGACCGGGGGACACGTTGAGAAGGTCCTGAAGGGGGGTGCCGCGTTCTGCATCCTACGCGACCGCGACGCGACGAAGGCGGCCGAAGCGGCACGTGCCCACCTCGTCGCACTGCACCGTGAAGCGGCCCGGGTCGAAGAAGAGACCGGCCTGCACGACATGGCGGTCGGCTACCCCTTCGTCTCGGGGCACGCCGGCGACTTCTACTTCCGCGCCCCGTTCCTGTTGTGGCCGTGCAAGCTCGAACACCGGGCGGGCCAGCGCAATGCGGGCTGGTACATCGTCCCTGCTGACGGCGAACCGCCAGTGGTCAACCGGGCCCTCATGGCCGCGATCCGCAAGCGCGGCGGAATCGTCCTGAGCGACGCATTCTACGACGAACTCGATCACATCATCGACATGAGCGGCCTGCAAGCCGGCGACGACGTGGTCGCCTTCTTCATGGCGCGACTGGACCAGGCGCTCCAAGAACATGACGTGCCGATCGAGCCCCAGGACGGGCTTGCCTTCCAGGTCCTTGACCCCTTCACGACGGCCGACGAGAAGCAGTTCGAAAAACGCCCCCTGCAACTGGCCGGCCATGTTGCGCTCGGGCGCTTCCCGCAAGGCAGCGAAGCCATCTACCAGGACTACGAGGCGCTCAAACACTGGGCCGCCACCCGGGACAAAGGTTTCGGCGTCCTGGGAGAGCTCTTGGGCATCGATGACCCCGACCCCCAACATGCCACGAAGTGGGACGGCCAACTGCCGGGCCTTGATGACATCGGCGCCCACGACCTGGGCCTCGTCGTCCCCAGCGACGCCAGCCAAGACGAAGCGGTGCTGGAAGCCCAACGCAGCCCCCTCACCGTCATTCGCGGCCCACCCGGCACCGGCAAATCGCAGGTCATCACCAACCTCATCACAGACGCCTTGCACCACGGCCAGCGG
>JBFIDG010000238.1:0-2113 GCA_041581335.1 Thermoplasmatota archaeon | reverse complement strand
CGGCCGAGCAGCCCACCTTGACGTGAGAGGATGAACATGATGCAGCCTTAGCTCCGGGGCCATCATGGGTATGGGTATCGGCCGGGGCGGTTGGGGCCTAAGGGCAGCCGGGCACCGGCATGGTCTTGCCTGGGTGGCCGCGTGGCGCCGTATGGACGCGTTGCAGGTCACCCGCGATGGCCCCGTCGCCATCGTCACGTTCGCCCAAGCGGAGCGCATGAACAGCTTCGATCCGCAGACCTTGAAAGCCCTGAACGACACGTTCCGGGGCCTCCTGGAGGATGACTCCGTGCGCGCCATGGTGCTGACGGGCAGCGGGCGGGCCTTCTCGGCCGGCGCCGACGTCGGCCTGTTCGAGCAGCACGTCGAAGCCGGCACCGCCACACAGTTCATCTTGGATGCCACCGCCCGCCTGCACCCATTGATGGTGATGCTGCACCAATGCGGCAAGCCCCTCGTCGCGGCCGTCAATGGCGTTGCGGCCGGAGGCGGCCTGGGCCTGGCCCTGGTGGCCGACAGCCGCATCGGCACGAAGGACGCCCGTTTCGCCGCGGGCTACTTTGGACTCGGCGCCAGCCCCGACGGCGGCAGCACATGGTTCATGCCCCGCCTCATCGGCACCCAGCGCACCCGCCAGTTCCTGTTCAACAATGAGATCATGGGCGCCGACGAGGCCATGCGCACAGGCATGATGGACGAACTCGTGGAGGCCGATCAGCTGCTTCCTCGGGCCGTCGCCCTCGCCACCCGTTGGGGCGCCTGGGCGTTCCACAGCCGCGAGTCCACCAAGCGTCTGCTCGACGCCCAGCACAGCAACGACCTGGAATCACACCTGGACCTGGAGCGCGGTCTGATCGCGGCGGCCGGAGGCACAGCGGACTTCGCCGAGGGTGTCAAGGCGTTCCGAGGAAAACGCCAACCAAGCTTCCAATAATGTACATATCTGTCCAACCACAGGAGTGATATAGGCAGCCCGGTGGAGCACCCTCCATGGAGGGGACCCTGTTGTGGAGCGCCGGCGTGGCCGGCATCGCCGTCGTCGCCATCACCTGGCTTGCCGGGCGCCTGGGAGGCACCCTCGGCGGCTTGCTGGCCACGGCCCCCATCACTTCATCGGCCGCCTTGATCTTCTTGAGCCTTGAGGCCGGCAACGTCGCGGTCGGCCAGCAATCCATCGCGGCAGGCCAGAGTCTCTTTGCGGCCCTCGTGGCCATGCCCGCCTACTTCTACAGCCTGAAGTTGACCCGGGGCAACCCGTTACCCCTGCGTCTTGGCCTGGCCGTCGCGACGTTCATCCTGGTGTTCACGGCGGGCACCCTGGGCCTGCATGCCTTGACACCACCCCACCTGGCCGCCATCTGGATGCCGGCGAGCCTCCTGTTGTCCGCGATCCTGGGGGCGACGTTCCTGCGCGACCGCATCCCCGATGTCCGCGCGGACGCCCCCGCCATGGGCCTCAGCGCGAGGGAGATCCTGCTTCGATTCCTTTCCGGCGCCGGCGTGGTGTTGCTGGTGGGCTGGCTGCGCAGCGTCATGCCCGGACTGAGCGCCGCGTGGGCGGTCCTACCAGGGACCTTCTTGGTGACGTTGTGGATCCTCGGCATGGCCCGCGGCGCGTCGTTCAGCGCCAAAGCCGCCCAAGGCGGCGTCCTCGGCATCCCCCCCATGGCCGCATACCTGCTCACCCTGTGGGCCGTACTGCCGCTCTACGAAGGGATGGCCTGGACGTTCCTTGCCCAGACACCGGCATGGTGCGCCTATTTTGCCATCATGATCCCCATGGCGCGCTGGCAGCACCAGACCGGGTTACGGAGCCCTGCCCCGGCATGAACGGGCAGGACTATCAAGCGCCTGCGGCGTCGAACACCGTGGAGTGGCTAGAAGTGGTGGCGCTGGCGGAACTGGAGGAAGGTTCGCCCTCGTTGCACCGCGTCGGCACCCAGCAGTTCGTGCTGATTCGCCGGGGCGATACGGTGACCGCCACGGAGCCCTTGTGCCCCCACAAATTCGCGCCGTTGCAGGAAGGTCACGTCGAGGCCGGTTGCCTGGTCTGCCCGGTCCATGAGGCCCATTTCAACCTCGACAGCGGCGTACCTCGAGAGGGCGATGGTTG
>JBFIDG010000237.1:0-2140 GCA_041581335.1 Thermoplasmatota archaeon | reverse complement strand
CCGCCTTGGAGACCCGTGTCGGGCAGATCATGGAAGAGATGGCGCCCAACCTGAGCAGCGTCACCGGCCCGGTCATCGGTGCCCGCCTCATCGCCATGGCAGGCAGCCTGCAGAAGCTCGCCATCGTCTCCACCGGCACGCTACAACTGTACGGCGCCGAGACCGCCCTGTTCCGCCACCTGAAGGAAGGCAGCAAGCCTCCCAAGCACGGCATCCTGTTCCAGCACCCGCGCCTGCACCAGGCACCGCCGTGGCAGCGTGGCGCCATCGCCCGCACCCTCGCCCAGCACGCCAGCCTCGCCGTCAAGGCGGACGCCTTCACCGGCAACGACCTCCGCGACGACCTGGCCAAGAGCCTGGACAAGGACATCAAGAACATCCAGTTCCGTAAGGCCAAGCCCCCGGCCCGCGCCCCCGGCGGACGCCCCGGCGGCAAACCGGGTGGCAAACCGTTCGGCAAGCCCGGCGGCAAGCCTGGTGGTAAACCGTACGGCAAACCCGGTGGCAAGCCCGGCGGGAAGCCCTACGGCAAACCAGGCGCCCCCCGTGGCCCGCCGCGTTCCGGCGACCGCCCAAGCGGCGGCTTCGGCCCCCGCCCCGGCGGCGACAAACCGGCCCGCTCCGGCTGGTCCAGTGCGTCAAGCGACGACGGCAAGCCTGCCTCCTCCGGCTGGTCCAGCGGCGCTGCCCAGGCTCCTTCGAAGCCAAGCGGATCCGGTTGGTCCAGCGGCTCGGGCGGCGCCTCGGCTCCCGCAGGCGACCGCCAGCCGGCACGGTCCGGCTGGTCGAGCGACACGGGCCGGTCGTCGGCTCCCGCAGGCGACCGCAAGCCGGCCCGCTCCGGCTGGGGCGGCACAGGCGGCGGCAGCTCGGGTGGCTCCAGTGACGCCAGCAAAGGCGACCGCAAGCCTGCCGGCAAGGCGCCCTACCCGAAGAAGTCGGGCGGCCCCGGTAGCAAGAAGAAGGACAAGTTCAGCGGCGGTCCCGCCGCACCTCCGGGAGGTCGAAAATGAGGGAAATGAAGCAAGCCGGCCTGTATGAAGATCGTGGCCTGCTGTGGAGCGTCAACCGCGTCCCCGGCACCAAGGTCTACGGCGAGCGCCTGCGCGCCCGTGGCAACGTCGAATACCGCCAATGGAACGCCTGGCGCTCCAAGATGGCCGCCCTCGCCTCCGCCAACGCCAACACACCCTGGATCGACCCCACGGCCGACGTGCTGTACCTCGGCGCCAGCAGCGGCACAACGGTCAGCCACGTCAGTGACCTCCTGCAAGGCGACGCCCGCGTCTTCGCCGTCGAATTCTCGCCGCGCTCCACCCGTGACCTCCTCTGGAACATGGAACCCCGCGGCAACGTCATCCCGATCCTGGACGACGCTGGCAAGCCTGAACGCTACGCCCCGTACATGGACCGCTTCGTCGGCACCCTCGTGCAGGACGTCGCCCAGCGCCACCAAGTGGACATCTTCCTGCGCAACTGGCAGTTCGTCGCCAAAGGCGGCCACGGCTTCTTGTTCATCAAGGCCCGCAGCATCGATGTCGCAAGCCCGCTTCCGGTCATCTACGACGAAGTTCGCCGGCGCCTCAAGGAGGCCGGCGTCAACATCGTGGTCGAGACCGACCTGGAGCCTTTCGAGAAGGAGCACCGCGCGTTCGTGGTGAGGAAGTAGCATGGATCTGCAGGGCAGCAAGATCCTCGTCACCGGCGGTGCCGGCTTCATCGGCAGCCACGTCGTCGACGGCCTCGTCGCCGCAGGCGCCCACGTCACCGTCCTCGACAACCTCAGCAGCGGCAAGAAAGCGTTCCTGGCCGATGCCATGGACCACATCGTGTTCGTCGAAGGCGATGCCTCTGATGCCGCGACGCTCGATGACCTCATGCCTGGCATGGACAGCGTCTGGCACCTCGCCGCGAACCCCGAGGTCCGCACCGGGGAGACGGATCCTGGCGCCCACTTCGACCTGAACGTCGGCATGACATGGCAGGTCTTGGAAGCGATGCGGCGACACGGCATCAAGCACATGGCGTTCACCAGCACCAGCACAGTGTACGGTAGCGCTTCCGTGATGCCAACCCCGGAAGACTACGGCCCGCTGCTGCCGATCAGCGTCTACGGTGGCTGCAAGCTCGCCTGCGAGGG
>JBFIDG010000236.1:0-2212 GCA_041581335.1 Thermoplasmatota archaeon | reverse complement strand
TGGATCCAGCGCACCGAGAACTCCAAGGCGAAGATGCCGACGATGATCAGGTCGGCCAGGAGGATCTGGGCCCGTTGTTCGGCGTTGGGGTGTCCCCAGGTCTCGTACGATAGCATGCCCACCGAGACGATGGCTAGACTGAGCATGATCCAGTCGATGACCGTGATGCGCGCGCGACCCACACATCCCCGACCACCCTTCTCCCCTTAGCACATTCGTGGCAGACCTTAGTAGCCCGCGGCCCAGACCATGTGTCCGTGGAGAGCGGAGGCACCACGCGCAGCATCGGCAGGCATGACTACCTACGGTGGAGCATCCTCGGATTCGGCGTCCAGAACATCCTGGTCCTCCTCATCCTGCCGTTGATCGTCTCTGGAGGTTACAGCGTCCGCGACCCGGTCTTCATCGCCAGCCTCTTGGCGCTGCCCTCCTACGCCGTCCTCTACGCCTTGATCCGCCGGGGCCATTACGACAAAGCGGCCAAAGGCTTCGTGCTGGCCACGTTCCTCATCGCGTGGCTGTTCACGGTGTCGCTGCAAGGCACCGCATACATGACCGGTGACTACGGCTACCTGGCGACGGTCTCCTTGTTCGCCGCGCTCTTCCTCAGGGTCAAGCACACCGCCATCTACTCCGCGCTCAACATCGCGGGCGTGGTCGGCTTGTTCTTCGTGTGGCCCTTTGCCGCCCGGGACTTCACGCTGAGCCTGTCGTTTCTAGCCGTGTTCTCCATCATGCTGGTCCTGATCTCGAGTCTGCGCCAGCGGGATGCGGTCGTGCTCGAAGACCATGCCCAGCGACTGGAAGCGACGAGCACAGAACTGCGTAGGGCCAACCACGAGCTGAACATGATCTTCGACAACACAGACGAGGCCATGCTGCTGGTGGGGCCGGATGGCTTGATCAAGGCGGCCAACCGGCGCGCCACCGACCTGGCGGGCCAGTTGTGGGGTGAGCAGCCGAAGCCGGGGCGTGCCCTCATGGACATCATCCCTGCCCAGCATCGTGACCGGGCAGAGATCCGCCTAGGCCAAGCGAAGAAGTCGGGCCCGGTCCGGTCGCCGTTCGAAGTGGGGGGTCGCCACTTCAGCGTCGGGTTCGTGCATCTGCGCGACGGCTCCATCCTTGTCCTGAGCACGGACGTCACGGCGCAGTTCGTCCAGGCGCAGGAAGAGAAGAGCCGCCTAGAACGACAGGCGAAGGTGGCGCAGCTGGAGGCTGTCAACCGGATGCAGCGGGACTTCATGACCGTGGCCAGTCACGAGCTCCAGAACCCCCTGACGCCACTGCGGCTGCAACTGCATGTCCTGCGCGACCGGCAGACCGGCGACCTCACACACAACCAGTTGCGCTGCCTCGACGTCATCGAGCGCAACGCGCTGCGCTTGTCGCATCTGGTGGACGAGATCCTCGATGTGGTGCGCATCGGCAACAGGCAACTGAAGGTCGAACTGGGGGATGTCGAACTGGTGGAACTGACACGCCAGGAGATGGAGCGCGTGATTCCCATGGCCAACGCCAAACGCGTCGGGCTGTCCTACGACGGCCCCAAGAGCGCCTGGGCCCGCGCCGATGCCCGTCGTATCGAGAACGTCATCCGCGGGCTCCTGGACAATGCCCTGAAGTTCGTCCGCCCCGGGGGCACCGTCCACGTGAAGGTCGACGCCGGTGACATGGTCCATTGGAAGGTGGTGGACGACGGCATCGGTTTTGCCCCGCAAGACGCGGAGCGCCTGTTCGAGCCCTTCACGCAGCTCCATGATGCGGCGGACCTGTACGGCGGCAGCGGCTTGGGTCTCGCCATCAGCAAAGGGTACCTGGAGGCCCAGGGTGGGCGCATCGAGGTGCGCAGCGAAGGCCTCGGCCGCGGCACGGTGGCGAGCTTCTGGCTGCCCCTGGCCACACAGACCGTGGAGCACTGACCGTTCCGCCCGTTGACCACGAGCGCCTAGTCTGTCGCGGTCCAAGGAAGTCTTGATGATCGACGCAGATGCGATGCTCGGCATACAGAAGCCTGACCAAGACGGCCTGAAGGAAGTCAAGGTGAAACTCCCTGTGAAGCAGCTGCTGAAGCTGCATTACGTGAAGCTCACCAGTGGAAAGACCTTCAGCTACGTCATCACGAACGCCCTGAACAACTACTTCGCCGAGATGAAGAGTGAACAGGAAGACGAGGGGACTGAACTGAACTGATCGGTCCCTCCCGCCATCC
>JBFIDG010000235.1:0-2253 GCA_041581335.1 Thermoplasmatota archaeon | reverse complement strand
TGCAGGGTGACATCCGTGCCTACGGCGAGACCGTCGGCGTCCGCGCCGTCGAGAGCTTCGATGCCATGACGGCCCAGGCCACGGAGATCCCGTGGAAGGTCCTCAAGCGCATCAGCCGCGGCATCACCAACCACCCCAAGCTGAAGGACCTCGTCAACCGTGTCGTCTACGACATCAGCGACAAGCCGCCGGCAACTGTTGAGTGGGAGTAGAACGACCACGAAATAGTGGCGGCGGCGAACCGGTGCTTCAGCACCGGTGAGTCCCCGGCGACCGTGGAATGGGAGTGACGTAGTCACGAGCATGAAACGGTCGGGGGAGGACGCTCCGGTGGCGCTTGCGGCGCCGGACGCGCCTTCGGCAAAGGTCGAGTGGGAGCTACGCGAGCATGCACTAGTAGCTCCGGCGCGGTCGGCGATCCGTTTGCCAAGGCCGGTGCCGAATCAGGCGTCGTCCCTGATGGCGCGGCCCGCGTGTTGATGTGGAACTACGATACGCCGGCCTCGACGTTGACCATCACGGTCGGCTGAGTCGAAGCGCCGAAGGCCCCACGGCCCGTTCAGAGCGTCGCGCATTCGAGCGCCATGCCGGTGCGGGCTGCGATGCGCTGGGCGACGTGCTTGGTCGCGTTGCCGCTCTCATCGCCGTCGATCTCGAAGAACGTCAGGAACGGCCCGTTGGCCATGGCGAACTCATACTTGTCGTCGCACGAGACGTCTTCCTCGACCCAGGCGGTGGCCTCGGGGCTATCGAACAGGATGGCGACCGAGACGACGCTCTCGAGTTCGTTGCTGCACTCGTAGAATGCCACGAGGTTGGAGATGGCGCGGGCGCCGTCATCACCGAATTCGCTGGCGAGGATCTCGTTGTCGATGCTGCCGGGGTTGCCGGTCAGGTTGAAGTTCTCGCGCAGGAACGCCAGTTCCTCCGAGTCATAATCTGCATACACGCATCCAGGGACATCACCGGGTTGGACGATGTATGCTCCGAGGCCGCCGCCGCCTGAGCAGCCGGAAAGCGAGACGAGGGCGACGATACTGAGCAGGATGAGGGCACGCATACTGGGCGAGTCACGTCGCCCCACATAAGTGGTCAGGTCCGCATCTCGATGCTTCTTCCGTTGCTTACGCGGTCAGGCAAGGCGTCGTCGCGCCCGTCCGCGCCGCGATCTTCTTGGCCAGCGCATCGCGGTCGGCCTTGCCGAAGCCATCGATGTCCACGTCGAACACGGCCACGACGGGGCCATGGACGATGAGGGCCGCGTCGTCGCATTCCTCGGGGTCGTCCAGGAACGCGGTGGCGTTCAGGTCACGGAAACGCAGGGCCATGGAGAAGACGTCGCCCTCGTCGGGATCGTCGCATTCGTACAGGGCGACGAGGTTGTCGACGACCTCCATGGACTCATCGCCGAAGAAGCCAGGCACCTGGTCAGGGTCGAAGCGGCCAGGGTTGCCGGTCCAGCCATAGTGTTCTTGGAGCTGCTTGCCGGCCGGCCCGTTGTAATCCATGTAGTGGCACGCTGCAGGCAGGTCGCCGGGCATGACGAGGTACGCTCCGAGGCCGCCGCTGCCGGAGCAGCCAGAGAGGGAAACGATGGCGAACAAGGCCGCGATCCAGAGGACACGCATGCCGGGGCATCAGACTCGCTGCACAAAAGTCGTGTGGGTCGATCATCTGCGCAGGAAGTACCACGCCGCGACCGCCCCGACGACGACGGCCTTGGCGCCGCGTTTGAGGCGGATGCCCAGGCGTGTCGGGGGGTGCGGGTGCGTGCCGTAGGTGGTGCGTACACCCCATAGGTTCTCTACTGGGCCTTCGACAAGAATGGCTCGGTGCATCCAACATTGACTATGTTCCCCGCAGGGGATATCATTTGGGGGAGTGCTTCCTGTGCATCAAGTGGGGCAGTATTCCTTCGCCCCGGTCTCCTTCAGGATGCGGGTGAAGGCGTTGTCGACGGCCTGCTTGACGGCCGGGTGGTCGCTGTCGCTGCCGATGCCGCCGATGACCGCCCCATCCACGTAGATGCGCGCCATGCCGTTGCAGCCCAACTGGAAGAAATTGTTCGCCTCGTCCGTGGCGGCGAGGATCCAGTCCGTGGCGGCCCGGGAATCCTCGAACTTGCCTGCGAGGCTGATGATCATGCCGGTCTCTTCCGCGAGCTTGCACTCGAAGAACGCGACCCGGTTGCTGACCGGCGTGATGTTCTCGAAGGCCATGTATTGCCGATCGAAGCTTCCCGGATTCTCCTCG
>JBFIDG010000234.1:0-2311 GCA_041581335.1 Thermoplasmatota archaeon | reverse complement strand
TAGACGACGGCGGTCAGTTCGTTCAGTGCCTGCAACGTGGACGTCGGCGAGTCGACCTCGACGCTGACGGTGGCACTGGCCAGGGCGCAGGGCATCTCGACGGGCGCCGACCACGCCGCGGCGGCGCCAGGATCGATGCCGAGGCCGATGCGCGTGGTGTGGGTGATGTCGGGCGGGATCTGCGTCGGGGCATGGTAGGGCTGGCCGCCCATCAGTTCGCTCTGGAACGCGCCGATGGCGGCATCCTCGAAGCCTTGATAGACGATCTTGGTCAGCATACCGCCGGGGTACTGCCCGTCGTTGGTGACGTGGGACGTGACGTGGGTATGGAAGACCCAGACGCCTTCCATCTCTTTGGATCCTGTGATGACCGCATCGATGCGTTGCCCGGGCGCGATCGGCAACGTGTCCACTTGGTACCAGTGGTCTTTGCCGAGGGGGATGCCGTCGATGTGTGTCACCGTCAGATCGTGGCCGTGTGGATGCATGCTCTCCCAGGTATTGCCTGCGTTCAAGAACCGGAGCCGGACCCGTTCGTCGGGTGCCAATGAGATGCGGGTGTCGTCGCGCATGACCGTGTAGGGGGCGCTTTGGCCGTTGAGCAGGAAGACGTCCGGCTCGAGCTGCTGCTGCGGATTCTGGCAGCCAGGCACACCGGTCTCACCGCAGCCACCCCCCGTGCGGTGGTCTGCGTGTGGGTCCGCGACCCGTTCCGGCGTCGCTTCCACGGCATCCCGGTCGAGTGTGCTGATGACGAAGACCTGGTCGCGGTCGACCTCTGGCTCCCCAGCACGGTCCTGGGGCTCGACGATCATGGCGCCGTACAGGCCCTGCATGACGTGGAACTGGGTGTCGACGTGGCAGTGGTACCACAGGGTCCCCGCACGTGCGGCGACGAACTCGTAGGTGAAGATGCCCCCCATGGGTACGGAGTCCTGGGTGGAACCAGGCACCCCATCGCTTTCCCAGGGGGTATGCTGGCCGTGCCAGTGGATGGTGTGGTGATGGAAGTGCTGGTTCGTGAAGTCCACGATGACCCGGTCGCCTTGCTTGACCCGGAGCGTGGGGCCGGGAACACTGCACGGCTCGCCCTGCCAGCGCTCGACGGCTGCGACGCTGGCGACGTCATCCGGGTCGACGGCCTCGGCGCAGAATCCCCAGAGGTTGGCCCGGAGACCGGGGTAGATCTCCTGATCGACCAGGTCTTCGACCCACATGCGAAGGTGGATCGTGGTCCCGGTCTCTTGCCAGCCTTCGTCTTCGACGATGCACCCGGCGAAGGCGGTCGTCACGACAAGAAGGATCAGCAGGCGCATGGCTCATGCGACCACTCAGGTCACGTGAGGCCCCCGCCGGACGCATCCGGGAGGCCATGGTCTTCTCGTGCCTGAGAACAGGGACCGGCCGTCATATGGGCAAGGGGCCCTTGCTGGCCATGGCCTGGTCCAATGCCACCCTCCGCCTCGAGACGCCTGCCTGCGCCGCCACCCGCCAACTGCGCCAGGGACAACGTTTGCGCTGCCTTCGACCCGGCACCACTGGGACGCCGTTGGCGTTCGTCGATGGCGACGGGCTCACGGGCTGGACGTCGGTCCGGTCGTGCCGCCAAGGCGCGTTCATCCAAGGCGCCGATCCCTGCGCCCAATGCCCGGCGCGCCAATTGCCGGCCGACATGATGGTCTTGGAGGTGGAGGCGACCCCAGAGGCCATGTCCTTGAAGGTGGCCTACGAAGACCAGGACGCGCTCGCTGCGGCATACCACGGTTTTCGGGCGTCCGGCCAAGGCCCGCATGTCCGGCGCAGCGCCGGGCACGAAGCGGCCGCGCCCCTCAGCATGGTGGACGTCGCATCCTTGACCCCGCGACAACGGGAAGCGCTCGAGAAGGCCTCCCGCATGGGCTATTTCACCCAGAATCCGGCGACGGGCGTCGATGCGTTGGCCGAGGCCATGGGCTGTTCGAGGTCCACGGCCCACGAACACCTGCGTCGCGGCCTGGACCAGCTGTTGTCCGAAGTGTTCTCGTGAAGCCGGACCGGTCCGGGCCGCCGCGACCATGGCACCACGGATGATACCAGGACCCTCACCCTAAGCCATCGGCCGTGTAGCCGCATCCATGGGCCAACGCACCTACGCATTGCTTCCGACCGTCCTTCTGTGCGCCGCCATGCTGGCCGGCTGCGCAGGCATCGTCTCGGACGAAGTCCAACCCCGCACACGCCACATCACCATGTGGGTGGAGGCGATCGACTGGGAGATCCACCCCGGCGTCACGACGCCCGTCTGGGCGTTCTGCGCCGAAGGCGACGGCGT
>JBFIDG010000233.1:0-2313 GCA_041581335.1 Thermoplasmatota archaeon | reverse complement strand
GTGGTGTTCTGGCTCAACCCTCCGACCATCCGCCTCGGCTTCGTCTGGCAACCCGTCTGGCCGACGCAGCTGCTCTTTGGGCTCATCGCCTTCGTCGGCCTGCATCTTGCCACCGAGCTGCTCTGCGGCCGTGTGCGGCAGGCCCGGGCCGCCCACGTCATCGTCGGCCTGCTGGCCGGCTTCTACGTCGCCGCACCCATCGCCATCGCATCGTGGTGGATCCACCGTCGCGCCGAACCCTTCGGCATCTCCAGCCCCAGTCCGCGCCTGCACCAGGTCGGCCTCTACGGGGTCCACCTCGCCGTCGCCATGGTCCTGCTGGGCTACGTCGCCACCGCCTACTTCGGCGCCGATGAAGACATCACCATCGTCACCGGCGATGACTTCACCATCGGCGCAAGCGTCGGTACGCTGACCGCGACCACCCAGAGCGTCGACAGCGGCGGCATCGCCGCTTTCCACCCGATGCTGGACATCGACGGCACAGGCGCTGAGCCCACGCTGTACTGGGAACCCCAGAGCGCCAGCTACTACCCGCTGCCAGGCACCGCCCGTCTATGGGACCGAGACGTCTACTTCGCCGTCGACGCCATCTGCATCGACCCTACCGGCACCTGCGACAAAGCCGTCCACTGGATCAGTGCCTACGAGCCCGGCAGCCGCTTGCCCGGCGGGATCTCGGTGTCGCAGATCAAGGTCCAGGCCTTCGAACTCCCCGGCATCGCGCTTGTCTGGACCGCCCTGTTCTCCTGGCTCTACTTCATGGGCCTCGCCATGCGCCATGGCAAGGAACGCTCATGAATGCCCACGCGGCAACCCTTTTGGCCGGCCGGACCACAATGCGCACCATGAGGGGACTCCTGCTGGTCGTGCTCCTGCTGCCCCTGGCGGCAGCCCACCCCGAAGCGGCAGCGCCCGAACTGGACCCCATGGTCGAAGCCGTCGGGCACGCGCCGGAGACGCCGCAGGCCGGTGAACAATGGACCGGGTTCATCCGCCTCGCACCTGATCACAATGTCACCAACGTGACGTACTTCATCTGCCGCGTCGGCGTGTTCTGCCTGGCCCCCGCCGCAGCCACGCTCGACGACGACGGCCGGACGTTCAGGTGGGACACCAACGAATACATCGACGCCGTGAGCCAACGCCCGACACAGTGGGCCGTCGGTGACGGCTCCGATTGGCACGTGGGCTACAAGTTCGTCTTCCACCGCGCCGACGGCAGCAACGACAAGTTCCCCGTGGGCCTGCCACTCGACTCGGACGAATGCAAGCAGATGTCTTTCTTCGACTGTGATGCCACCCACTACTTCGTCTTCACGATCCCCGGCGCCAAGGCACCTCAGGAATCCACGCCCAGCCTCGGCCTGCCGCTCCTCTTGATCGCCTTGCTGGTGCTCGCCCGCCGACCATGAGCGCCGAGACCGATCGCCGTGCCCGCCTCGTCGTCATCGGCATCCTTGCCGGGGTCCTGATCGCCAGCATCGCAGGATTCGCGGTCTACCGCGCCGGCCTGCAGACCATCGCAGAAGCCCCCGCCTTCACCCTCACCAGTACGGGCTACGAGAACGGCACCTTCGGCAACGCCACCGAGTTCAGCCTCAGTGACTACCGAGGCCAGACGGTCCTCATCGACTTCATGGCCATCGCCTGCGAGTCATGCCGGCACGTCGAACGCAACGTCCTCGAACCCATGTGGCGCGAACTCCGCCACGAGCCTGACTTCGTCTTGCTCTCCATCGACACATGGGCCGACCCGGACACCGGCCAGGACTTCCTGTTCGGCGGAGAGACCACGGAGCGCCTCGCCGCGTTCCAACAAGACCACGGCCATGACTGGCGCCACGCCATCGACACCGACGATGTCTGGCAGAAGTACAACGCCATCGCGCTACCCAAACTCGCCGTCATCGGCCCTGAAGGCCAGATCATCGCCGAATGGACCGGCCAACCCGCCATCGAGGACGTCCGTGCGGCCGTCGAAAAAGGCCGCGCAGGCGAAGCCCCCGCAGGCGAGGTCTTCCGCCTCGACCTCCCCCCGGGCCTGCTACTCATCGGCCTTGCCCTCGTCGCCGGCGGTGCCTCCTTCTTCGCCCCGTGCAGCGTCGGCCTCATCCCCGCATACATGGGCTTCCTGCTGCAAGGCGCCAAGGGCCAGGAACGCGCCCAACGCACACTCACCACCCTGCGCGCCGGCCTGCTCACCGCCTCCGGCATCGTCTCCGTCTACGCCGCGTTGGCCGTCGTGCTCTGGCTCCTGGGCCTCATGGGGTACAACCAACAGATCCAGGCCGCCTTGCCGGCGTTGTCGCC
>JBFIDG010000232.1:0-2336 GCA_041581335.1 Thermoplasmatota archaeon | reverse complement strand
CTGCGCAACCACTTGCCGGGCAACGTCCGCATGCCGGTCGACAAGGCGCTGTTCTTGGCGGCCCTGAGCAGCCAGGACGGTATCCTGGACCAGGCCGAGGACGCGGCCATCTGGATGAGCATGCGCCAGACGAACATCGGTCCAGAGATCGGCGCCAGCTTGACCGCTTTGCTGGACAAGGTGGCCGAGACCGTGGTCGCCTACCAGGAGGCCGTCGGCAATCTGCACGACCTGGTCGAGACCGGTTTCGTGAAGCGCGAACGCGAAGAGGAGAAGGAGCTCATCCACAAGGTGCACGCCCTCGAGCACGAGACCGATGTGCTGAGCCGTGAGCTCAGCCGCCAGCTCCTTGCACCCAAGGCCGAAGAAGAGCTAGGCCCGATCAGCGTCTACCACCTGCTCAAACTGACCCTGCAGATCTCCAAGATCGCTGATTATGCGGAGAATGCCGGAGATCGTCTGCGAGCCATGCTGAGCCGCTAGGCGAAGCTGGCGAGCAGACGGTCTGCGGCCGAGCAGGTCCGCAAGGACCTGCGAGTGCGACGATCGTCTCAGAGCCATGCTGTCGCGCTAGCGACAGCATGCGGCGAGACATCGCCAGCCGAGCATGACCTGCCTGCAGGTCATGCGAGTGCGGAGACAGACTTCGAGCCATGCTGAGCCGCTAGGCGAAGCTGCGGGCGACGATGCCGGGCCGAAGCATCCGGGCACGCGGCTGCGAGCGACGGCCCCGGGTCGCCCGGGAGTCGGCGACCCCTCCTGGCGTCACGGACCGGGCCCGGCCGCACGGCGGCAGCCAGCCATGGGCCTCGGGACGCAGGCCAACGCCGGCCCGTGCCCGGAACAGCCGCCCACCGCCACCCACAGCCGATCGATGACATGTCCAGGTCTGGTGTCCATGTCGGGACAGTGGCGTCACCGAGGCCTCCTTGGAGAACGGCTTTTACTCCCGGAGGCCTAGGAAGGGCTACCATGGACCTGACGCCGCTATACAGCGCCCGCGCCAAGGCCATCAAAGCCAGCGAGATCCGCGAGCTCCTCAAGTTGACGGAGAAGCCGGACATCATCTCGTTCGCAGGTGGACTTCCAAACCCGAAGACGTTCCCGACGGCGGAGGTGAAAGAAGCCACTGAGCGCGTGTTCCGCGACCACTCCGAGCGTGCATTCCAATACAGCACCACGGAAGGCATCACGGAGCTGCGCGAAGGCATCGCCGACCACCTGGGCCAAGACGGCATGGACGTCCACCCGGACGACGTCATGATCACCAACGGCAGCCAGCAAGGGCTCGACCTGCTGGGCCGCGTCATGCTCGACCCCGGCGACACCGTGGTGACCAGCAACCCCACCTACCTTGGTGCGTTGCAGGCCTTCAATTTCTTCCAGGCCAAATACGCGGCCGCGAACACGGACAAGGATGGCATCATCCCCGAGCACCTTGACGAGGTGCTGACGGATCTCAAGAAGCGGAACATCCACCCGAAGTTCCTCTACGCCGTCCCGACCTTCCAGAACCCCACGGGCACGGTCATCCCGGAGAACCGTCGCCGCAAGATCCTGGACCTCGCCCACGAACACGACCTGCTGATCGTCGAAGACGACCCCTACGGCAAGCTGCGCTTCGAAGGCGACCACGTCCCGACGTTCTACTCGCTCGACAAGAACGAGGGCCGCGTCCTGTACTTCGGCACGTTCAGCAAGATCCTCGTGCCCGGCTTCCGCCTTGCATGGAGCGTCGGTCCGACCGAACTCATCCGCAAGATGGTCATCAGCAAGCAGAGCGTCGACCTGTGCACGAACGCGTTCACGCAGTTCATCGCCTCGGACATGCTGCAAAGCGGTGTCATCGACACCCACCTGCCTAAGATCATCGACCTGTACCGCCGCAAGCGGGACATCATGCTCGGCAGCATGGAGCAACACTTCCCCAAGGAAGGCGTCACCTGGACGAAGAGCCAGGGCGGCCTGTTCACCTGGGCCGAGATGCCGCAGGGTGTCAATTGCGTCGAGATGCTGCAAGAGAGCGTCAAGCACAATGTGGCCTACGTCCCCGGCAAGCCGTTCTACCCGGATGCTGAGAAGGGCTTCAACACGATGCGTCTCAACTTCAGCCACCCCACGGATGACAACATCCGCGTCGGTGTCGAGCGCCTCGGGCAGACCATGGCCGAGACCATCGAAAAAAAAGTAGTGCCGGCCTGATCTGAGGTCGGGTCGGCGCCGTGTACGCAGTGATCCCAGCCGGCAGGCTACGCCTTGTGGAACGCCGTGACCTTCAGCAGGTCTGCGAACCGCTCCAGCACGTGGTCGGCCTCGGCGGGCGTCGGTTCCATCGG
>JBFIDG010000231.1:0-2392 GCA_041581335.1 Thermoplasmatota archaeon | reverse complement strand
TTCGCGGTCGACGACGCTGGAAGCGACGGTGACCTTGGCGCCGGCGGCGCGCAGGACCTCGATGCACTCGACGGTGCTGCCACCGGTGGTGGTGACGTCCTCGACGACGTAGACGTGCAGGCCGGCGGGGTCGCGGCCTTCGATGCGCTTGCCGGTGCCGTGCTTGCGTTCGCCCTTGCGGACGACGAGCAGTGGCAGATCGGCGGCGAGGCTGACGGCGGTGGCGATCGGCACAGCGCCGAGCTCCATGCCAGCGACGGCGTCAAAGGGACCGTGTTCGGCTGCCAACGCGGCCATCGCGTCAGCGATGGGACGTAGCACCGAAGGGTCGGTGGTGGCGGCTTTGACATCCACATAATAGTTGGATATCTGGCCACTGGTGAGGGTGAAGCGACCGAACCGCACGGCGCCGCAGCGCATGAGGTGCTCCGAGACCGAGGTCATGGACAGTTCGTGGCCAGAGGAAGGGGGTAAAAAGGGGTTGGGTGGGGGGAGACCGCTCAGGCTTCGGTTTCAAGCCCGCCGATCTGGATCGTCAGGTCGCTGCCCGGGCGGTTCACGTAGTTCTCCCACAGGAACGCGCACTTGGCGCCTTCGGGGACCGTGCCGGTCACGGCGCCGACCGCGGTCGGGGAGTCGAGTCCGGTGTAGCCGTAGGCACACTTGTCGGCGAATTCGACCTCAGGGTTGCTGTTACCAAGGGAGTTGAGGCCGGTCAAGAGGAAGTCCATGCCCCATAGGTCGTCCGTCAGTTCGACCCAGGCAAGCGTGTAGCCGGGGGTGTCCCGGGCGGGCGTGAGGGCGCCGCTGGCGGACGCACCTAGGAGACCGCATTGGGTGCAAGGGGCTTCGACGCTGACGGTGCGGATGAAGGGCTCGAAGGCGGCGATTCCCTCCGCGACCTCGATGGCGAAGGTCTCTTCCACGCTGTGCTCGGCGTCGCTCACCGTGATGGTGACGTTGTACAGGCCGGCGTCGAACGTGTGGTTGAACACCGCCATGCTGCCGGTGCCGTTCAGGGTCTCGTTGCCGTTGATGGCGAAGACCCACGTGAGGTTCTCGGAGTCGTCCTCGATGTCGAGGGTGAAGTTGACGAGCAGCGGCGACGTGCCGTTGACGACGTCCGCAGTGAAGTTCACGACGGGGACGAGATTCTCGATCGTGGCGTTGGTCGTGGCATTGCCCGCATCGACATCGCCCGTGGGGGTCTGGTCGACGGCCGCGTTGCCGCCGGCACCGTCGTCGGTGGCCGGACTTCCGTCCGTAGCCTCGGTCGTCTTGTCATCTCCAGCACAGCCGGCGAGGCCGATGAGCAGGAGCATGAGGGTCACAGTCAGGACACGCATGGCTTCCGCTTGCCGGCTTTGGCCTTAAGCGTTGCCTGGCGACAGGCAGCCAACAGCGGTGGGAAAGCGGATCGAGGCCATGTGGAGGCTCGCTTCCCGCACGCCACCCGCCGTCGCTGGGCCCGCATCATGCGGGCACCCCCGACCAACCTGCGGGCGGCCCTAGGCGAAGACGAGCAGCGTGGCTTCGAGGTTCACGCCACCAACGCTGGTGAAGAAGCCGAAATCGTACCCATCCGGGATGGCCCCTTCGAGGGCCGCGCCGCCACCGCCATCGCCGGTCCCGTAGGCCTTCGTGTCAACGCCGCAGCCGGGACTGTTGAAGATGATCCGCCAGGAATCCAGGGCAGCGCCGCCGCTGGCGTCCTTCACGGTGGCCGTGAAGGTGCGCCCGGTGTACATGGTGTCCAGCGGGAAGGTCTTGATCGTGTGGCCATCTTCCGGACCGCTGCACAAGATGTACGCAAGAGGTGCGGCGTTTGTGCCGACCCCGGTCTTCCAGGCGCCCGTGATCAGCTCCACTTGCTGGGGGCCGGCGGGGACCGCATCAGCGCCGGCCACGACAGTGAAGTTGCCCGTGACGTTGGCCTTGCCGTCGGTGAGGGTGAAGATGAAGGTATGGTTGCCTGGCGTCGTGACGGTGACCGTCATGGTGCCGGGGACCTCGTCTCCGGCGCCGACTTCGGTGCCGTTCTCTTCGGCCTTCCAGGCCAACGGGTCGCCGTCAGCGTCCGTGCCGTTGATGGTGAAGGTCACGTTGAACGGGACGATACCGGCGGAGACGTCGGCTGCGACCGCGAGGAGCGGGAGAGTGTTGTTGTCCTCGGATACGGCGGGGTCATCGCCGCCAGGCCCCGCGGACTGCGAGGGCGTGGATCCGGTGCCGTTCTGCGTGTTGCCCTCGGAGGCGCCGTCGCCGCCCTCGGTGCCCGCACCGGGGACGCTAGGCGTTCCACCATCGTCGGAGGCGCAGCCAGCGAGGCCGATGGTCATGAGCAAGATGCTTGCAAGAAGAATTCGGGACAGCATGTGTGATGCCTAGGCTG
>JBFIDG010000230.1:0-2393 GCA_041581335.1 Thermoplasmatota archaeon | reverse complement strand
TAACTTGTTATTCAGCGGTTTTCCGCATAACAGGCCTTCCCGCCCTCCTGTGGGCCATGATTATGCCGCCGCGGCATAACGCCGGGCTGCAGCACAAAGCCTTGAAGCCCGGGTCCCTCCCGGGCCGTAGTGACCCTGCGTATCGCCGTCCTTGCTTCTGGCCGCGGCTCCAACATGGTCAGTCTTCTTGACAAGATCCGCGAGGGCCTCGTGGACGCTGAAGTGACGCTCGTCGTCACGGACAAGCCTGGTGCGGGTTGCCTTGCGAAGGCCCGTGCGGCGGATGTTCCGGCGTTGCTGGAGTTGCCTCGTGCGCCGGGCGAGTCCCGGGACGAGTACGATGTCCGCTTGACGGCTTGCCTGCAAGCCGAGGCGCCTGATCTCGTGGTCTTGGCTGGCTTCATGCGCATCTTGACGCCGGCCTTCTGTTCGGCTTTCGAGGGTCGCATCATCAACATCCATCCGGCGCTCCTGCCGTCCTTCAAGGGCGCGCACGGCGTCCGCGACACGCTTGCGGCGGGCGCTCGTTTGGCGGGTTGCACGACGCACTTCGTCACTGCCGACCTGGACGGCGGACCCATCATCCTGCAAGCCGCGGTGGCGGTCATGGAAGGCGAGACCGCGGAGGAACTGGCTGCCCGCGTGCTGGTCTTGGAACACCAACTCCTGCCCCGCACGGTGCAGCTCATCGCGGAAGGCCGCGTCGTCATGCTCCACGGGAAGGCCGTCATCGCCGATGGGCCGTCATGGATGGGTGAAGTGCCCATCGTTGCAGATGCCCTCTACCCTGCTGCGTTCTGATGTGGGACTACGCTGACGCTTTGGCTTGGCTCTACGCCCGTCAAGGCAAGGGCATCAAGCTCGGCCTCGAGAAGGTCCACCGATTGCTTGCCGGCATCGAGGACCCTCAGGATGCCTTCGCTTCGATCCACGTGGCGGGCACCAATGGCAAGGGCAGCGTCACCCGCCTCATGGGTGAGGTGCTGCGTCGCTCTGGTCACAAGACGGGCATGTTCACGAGTCCGCACTTGATCCGTTTCACGGAGCGCATCGTCGTGGATGGTGAGATGATCGGCGAAGCGGACGTCGCCCGGGGCTTGGCTTTGCTGAAGCCCATCGTGGATGCCATCGATGCGGATGGCGAGGCACCGACGTTCTTCGAGATCACCACCGCTTTGGCGTTCTGGTGGTTCCGTGAGGCCGGCGTCACGTGGGCGGTCATCGAGACCGGTATGGGTGGCCGGCTGGACGCCACCAACGTCGTCATGCCCCGCCTCACCATCATCACCAACGTCGACATGGACCACACCGCGTTCTTAGGCGACACCATCGCCGACATCGCCTACGAGAAGGCGGGCATCATGAAGGACGGCGTGCCCTGTGTCACCGCGGCCACGGGCGATGCGCTTCTTGTCCTGAAAGCGATCAGCCACGGACGGCACGTGCCGATGAGTGTGCTGGGGGAGGACTACCATGTCCTGCCGGACATCAATGGCCTGCGCCTCGTCACCCCCGGCGGCGAGGCCCGATACGATCTGGCCCTCGCAGGTGACCATCAATTGCAGAATGCCGCCATGGTCGTCGCCGCGACGCAGGCACTGCGCGCGCAGGGAGAAGACATCCCGGCCATGGCGCTTGTGCAGGCCCTCGCAGAGACCACGGTCGCCGGCCGCCTGGAGACCCTCATGTGGGGCGATGATCGCCTCATCGAGGTCCTCATCGATGGTGCACACAACGTGGCCGGTGCCGGCGCATTGCGTTACCATCTGGGCCGCGTCGATTGGGCCGGCTTCGCGCTCATCACCGGCTTCAGTGCAGACAAGGATTGGCAGGCGATGCTTGAACAGTGGCTGCCCTTGGCAAGCCACGTCTACGGCGTGCCATTGCGCAACAAGCGGGGACTGGACCCGAAGGTGATGGAGCCCATCGTGACGGCGGGGGGTTTCCCGTTCGACGCCTGCACCTCCGTCGAGGATGCACTCCGACGGGCGGCCGAGAACGGCGCAGAACGGGTCCTCATCTCCGGCAGCCTGTTCTTGATCGGCGAGGCCCGCGCGTTCCTGACCGGCCAAGGCCTGGAGGAGGTCCGAGGTGACCAGTGAACTCTACCGCGAGCGCCACGAACTGACGTGGATGGAGCCGCTGGATGCGTACCGCCTCCTGCGGCACCGGGAAGCCATCCTACTGGACGGTCTGGGGGCGCATCCGGGTGCCCGCTACGCCTACGTCGCGCTGCACCCGCTCTGGCGCCTGGCGGTCCGCTCCGGCAAGGCCGCACTGGAGACCGAGGCAGGTGTCGAGCACAGCGACGACACGATGGGTCTGCTGGCGGACATGGCCGCTCGGATGCACCACGACGTCGAAGAACCGGAGGGCTTCACGGGCGGACTCGT
>JBFIDG010000229.1:0-2419 GCA_041581335.1 Thermoplasmatota archaeon | reverse complement strand
CCGCGGCCAGCACGTGGAACGCATCCAGGACATCGTCGCCGCGCGGCAGTGGTTCGGGGTCTTTGGCCAAGGCATCGAGCAAGAAATCGGTGCGTCGGGATTCATCCCATTCGGCGTAACCGGGTACCAACGCGGCGATGGCGTCGCGGTGCTTGCTGGCTTCTTGGCGGATGTCCAAGGGCAGCAAGTACAGGCCGAAGGTGGCGAGTCGTCGCAGCGTGTCGAGCAGTTCCCCATCGGCGATGATGCCTGCACCGACCTCGTGCAGACTGTCATAGCATAGACGCAATGTGTCACGGATGTCGGATGCCGTGACGTGCGGCGCCGGGGGTCCGCCTTCCAGTTCGGCTTCCGTGCCATCGAGGGCAGCTTGCAGTTTGGCATGCAACTCACGAAGCACCGCACGGTACGGATCGCGTGCATCGGTGCGTGCCGTGAGTGCAGGCGATGCAGCGCGCAGACTCAGCGAACGACGCAACGCATCGATGTCCTGCAAGTATAGGTGCAGGCCCATCCAGCGTGACAACAACAAGACGCGATGCGTGGCTTGGGGTGTGACGTTGGGGTTGCCGTCACGGTCGCCGCCCATCCATGAACCGAAACGGATCGGTGCAGCATCTGGGTCGAGCCCCTTGCCTGTGTGTTCATGCAGGCGCCCATCGAGTTCGCGCAAGAAACGCGGCGCCGTGTCCCACAACACACTCTCCACCACGGCGAGGCCGCCGCGTGCTTCATGCTCCGGGTCGGGCTTGGTGTGGCGGACATCTTCGGTGAGCCAGATGGACAGGACGTGGCCATGCAGGGCGCGCTTGGCGGAAGCACGTTCCATGTCCAGCAGGTCGGTGCGGTCGAGGCGGTCCAGCACCGCCGCGATGTCCTGGTGCTTCAGTAGCAGGCTGCGGCGGGTCGCTTGCGTCGGGTGCGCCGTGAGGACCAACTCGGCGCGTTGGCGGTGGACGGTGGCGTGGATCTCGTCGGGCGAGATGCCGGCGTCGATGAGGCGCGTGAAGGTCTCTGGCAATGAGGCGCGCTGCGGTGCGGAACCGCTTCGTAGGTAATCGCGTCGACGGCGACCCCGGTGGTGCTGTTCGGCGATGTTGGCAAGGCTCAGGAACAACCCGAACGCGCGGGCCAGTTTGCCTGCGGTCTTGGCATCGACGTCTTCGAGCAAGGGTTCGAGGCCTGCGGTGGCAAAGCCGTCGCCGCGTCCCTTCTTGGCGGCCTGGCGGACCGCTTCGACGCGCTCGTAGAACGCTTCGCCTTCGACGTCGCGCAGGACCCGGCCAAGGATGTCGCCGAGCATGCGCACGTCGCGGCGCAGAGGGTCGTGGGGTTGGTCCACGGTGGGTGATGCAGGGGGGCGGAGATAGCGCCGTCGCTTCCGTTGGGCGGGTCACCCGCGTTCGATGACGATCGTGGTCGGCCACGCCTGCGCCGGATACGACGTTGCGATCTGCTCGGCGTTGTGGCCGACGCGGTCGCCGGGGCGCACCTCCTCGACGTCGATGGGGGTGCAGTCGCCGTCGCGTAGGAAGATGGTCGCCTTGCTCGTGTGCAAGATGAGCGAGCCATCGTCGATGACGATGTCGGTGCCGCGCACGTCGTCGACGACGCCGTCGGCGGGCAGGGTGGGGCAGGTCTGGTCGCGGGCATCGGGGGTGATGCAGCCGGCGAGAAGCAAGAGGAGGAAGGGGAGAAGAAAACGCGCCGCAGGAGTGCACAACGGATTGTGGACGCGTGCGGCGGACATGGGTCTAGTGAGGGTTGCTCACAGGACTATGTCGATGTCCAAGCGCTCGGCCAGTTCCTTGTACCGGTTGCGGATCGTCACTTCCGTGACACCCGCGACCTCAGCGACTTCGCGCTGGGTGCGGCGTTCGCCGCTCAGGATGCTGGCGATGTAGATCGCAGCGGCCGCGACACCGGTCGGGCCTCGGCCCGAGGTGAGTTCGCGGTCGGCGGCCTGCTTCAGGATGTCGATGGTCTTGCCCTGGACGTCACCGCTCAGCTTCAGCTCGGAGCAGAATCTGGGGATGTAGTCCTGGGGCGCGGTCGGCATCAGTTTCAGCTTGAGCTCGCGGGCGATGAAGCGGTAGGTGCGGCCGATCTCTTTGCGGCTGACACGGCTGGCGTCGGCGATCTCATCGAGCGTGCGGGGCACGTCGCACTGGCGGCAGGCGGCGTACAGAGCGGCAGCCGCGACACCCTCGATGGAGCGTCCGCGGATGAGGTTCTTCGTGACGGCGCGGCGGTAGACCATCGCAGCCGTCTCACGGACGTTGCGGGGCAGACCCATGCCACTGGCCATGCGGTCCAGTTCACTCAGGGCGAAGGCCAGGTTGCGCTCCGTGGCGTTGCTGACACGGATGCGGCGCTGCCACTTGCGCAGACGGTACAGCTGGGCACGGTTCCTGGTGGG
>JBFIDG010000228.1:0-2422 GCA_041581335.1 Thermoplasmatota archaeon | reverse complement strand
ACGACGATGACCGCCACATTGGCGTGGCGTGGCAGGGCATCGAGAAGGTGCATGAGCGCCTCCAAGCCGCCGGCGGATGCGCCCACGCCGACGACGACGGGGCCATTGCCGGAGTCCTTCGACGACTGCATGGGCTTCTTCGTGGCAAGGGCCCGGTCGGACCCAGCGGGTGGTGGCGCCTTCTTGCTGCCCGAGGCGCTCTTGGCGTTGGCCGGCTTCTTGGCGGCGGCCTTGCTGGGCGCCTTGGCCGCCTTCTTCGCAGCGGCGTCGCCCCCAGGGCCGTTGTTCGAAGCAGCGCCCTTGGCCGCCGCATCGGCCTTACCCGTGCGGGGGAGCGCACCCTTTGCCACCATCGGTATAACTACGGCCTCTCAACGTTATAACACCGTGGGCGGATAGCAAGGGTATCATGGTGTGGGGGCTGGTGGTCGAGGATGATGCGGGGGACGCGACGATGGTCTCGCGGGCCTTCCAGATCGTGGATGCTGGGCTCGTGATCGAGGTCGTCCGAACGGCCGAACAGGGGCTCGCTCGTCTCGAGGAAGCGGTCGCCGCAGGCGATCGGCCAGCATTTGCGTTGTTCGACACGCGGCTGCCCGGCATGTCCGGTCTCGACGCCTTGCGGCACGTGCGGGCCCGCCGGGGCTTGCAGGAAACGCCCGTCGCCATCTACACGGGCTCCACGCTGAAGGTCGACGCAGAGCGGGCCCACGCCGCGGGCGCCGATCATTTCTTCGTCAAGCCCCTCGATTTTGACGAGCTGATCCGGCACTGCAGATGGATCCACGGGTCTTGGGTACAGCTTCACCGCGCGACCTGAGCCTAGTTGAGCCGCTTGGACACCACGGCCGACAAGACGGCCCGGGCGACCCGGTCAGGAGACAGCTCTGCCTTGGGCAGAAAACGGTCCGCGCCGGCCAGCGTCGATGAGACCGCGTCGTCGACGGTGTCGTGGCCGGTCACGGCGACGATGGGCACCACGGGTGCGGCGTCCCGCATCTGCTCCATGGTCCCGGTGATGCTGACGCTGTCGGGCAGTTCGAGGTCCAATAGGATGACGTCGAACGTGTGCTCTCTGAGCGACTCCAGCGCCAGCGCCAGGGTGCGCGCCGTCTTGATATCAAGATCGTGGAATCCCGCGCTGGGGCCGTGCATTTCGAACCCGCGACGCAGATTGGCCATCGTGATGGCCTGGAAGTCCAAGTCGTCCTCGACCAGCAGCACGCGCAGTGGGGTCGCCAGTGGAGATGCGCTGCGTCCCGTGCCCATGCGCTGGTATCTATCGTGTCTGCGGTTCAATGTGTCGGGCTGGTGGCCGCCCGTCGGCGCGGTCCCGAGACAGCGCCATGAACATGGTCCGCCAAAGGGAATCCAGGGTCAGCATGTCCTTGTCCAAGAACTCAGTATCGTAGATGCCCGCCGTCAGCCCGATGGCCGCATCACCTTGTCCGCTGAGGATGACCAGCGGGCCCCGCGGCATGGCCCGGCGCAGTGCCTGCACCGTGTCCGGGCCGTTGCTGTCGGGGAGGTTCAGGTCCGCCACCATGATGGCGGGGGGTGCCGCCGCAATGGCCTGCAAGGCTTCGGCCAGGGTCGTGACATGGCGCAGATCGACACGCCAGGGCAGGACCGTGTGGGAATCCGTTCCCTCGTGATGGAAGAAACTGCGGGCTGCTTGGACGAATGCCGGGTCGTCCTCCAGCCAGAGGACATCCAGCCGCGCGTGCGGTGCCCACTCTCCGCTCATGCAATTCTCTTTGAGCCGACAGGAAAAGACGGGTCTGGTCGGGGCAGACGCCCGAGAGGGCACGGGCCCGAGGGCCTGGGTCGCTGGCGCCGGCCGTGATCGGGGCTTGCGGAGGGCCCGTGCAAGGCGACGAACCACCCGCCGCGAACCGCGTCCTGAGGGCCAGAGATGTGTGGGCCGTGAGGCGCGCGGCGTGGCGCCGCGGCCTCGATCAGCAGAGCGCCCGGCCGTTCACGCAGACTGGATCTGGGTGGCGGCCCGGGGCACGGGGGCGGACCTTGTGGCTTGTCGGCCGAGCGCCAGCGCCATCGTCCGCCACAAGGACTCGCGCGTCAAGTGGTCCTTGTGCAGGAACTCGGCATCATAGATGGCTGCCGTGAAGCCCACTTCGACCTCT
This sequence comes from Thermoplasmatota archaeon, assembly GCA_041581335.1. Lineage (GTDB taxonomy): Archaea > Thermoplasmatota > E2 > JACPAO01 > JAHFTW01 > JBFGSX01. The sequence goes on along the minus strand of JBFIDG010000228.1, from coordinate 278 downwards.
TGCGCGCCGCTCAGCACGACGATGGCGCCCTCGGGCATGGCCCGTCGGAGCGCCCCCAAGACCTCGTGCCCGTGACCATCGGGTACGTGCAGGCTCGTGATGATGATGTCTGGGACTGCGCCGGCCAAGGCGGCCTCCGCCGCCTGTAGCGTCGTCACATGGTGGATCCGGGCGTGCCAGGGCAGCGCGTCGTGGGCTGCGGTGCCTTCGTGCCGGAACAGGTCCCTCGTGGCATCGACGAAGGTGCGTTCATCTTCGAGCCAAAGGACCTCTAGGGT
>JBFIDG010000227.1:0-2447 GCA_041581335.1 Thermoplasmatota archaeon | reverse complement strand
GTCAGCGCCACGCATCCGCTCAACGGCCCGGACGGCACGCCGGTCGCGACCGGGCCGCGCTACTTGCGCCTCGAGGCAAAAGTGGCGGGTGCCTGGGAAAGCCTCGGCGACATCGCGGGCGCCCAGGTCTCAACGACCAACGCCATCTTCTGGTGGCCCGTGCAGCGCAGTGATCTGCAGGCGCCGCTCTTCGATGCGCACATCATGGACCTGGCCGCATCCGCAAGCGGGCCTGGCACCAGCGACAGCGCCGCGACGAGTACGGGCTACGCGCTCGTATGAGGCTCAGCGGCGGCGTGCCGCGAGCATGGCGAGCCCAACGAGCACGAGGGCCAGCGGGGCTGCAGGCGACTCCTTTCCATCGACCGGCGCGTCCAGGGCGGGCTCGTCGGCCTCGCCGTCGTCCGTCGTGGGCGCGGCCCCCGGCGCCGCCGCACCACCCTCGGCCGGCGTGCCGGCTTCGGGCGCGGCCGCCACGGGCAACGCGAACCGGAGCTCCCCGACGAAGGCCTCGAACGACACATTGAGGGCGTTGCCGGCGGGCAAGAGGAACGTCATGTTCTGCGCATAGGTCGTGCTCGAGGCGATCCACGTCACGTTGGCCGACCCGGAGGCCACGACGAACGTCACGTTCAAGGCCACGTTGGTCGCGTTGAAGGTGTAGATGTCGTTCGTCGCATTCGCGAACGTGAATGCCAGACCGTCCGCAAGTTCTTCGTAGATCGTCTGCACGGTGGGCGCGGGGGGCACCATCAGGGCAGCCCCGCTGCCCACCGTGAAGGACGTGGTGGAGGCCTCGTCGAGACCGAAGGTGTAACGACCGGGATCTGTGAATTGGCGACCGCTGTGGATGCGGTCGAACGCGAGGATGTCTCCGGCGACGAGCCCGTTGGCGGCGAAATCCGACATCAGGTAGATGGCATTCTCACTGGGCACCGCCTCGGCGCGCAGGCCGGCGATCTTCGCATCGGCGTCACCCAGCACCGAATCGGATTCGAACGGCTCCACGCTGGTGCAGCCGTCCTTGTACTTCGCCGTCATCTCCAGGTCCTTGCCCCCGGCCGTCAACTCGAAGATCACCATGGCGAATCCTGATGGGACGGCGAATTTGCAGGTGCCCATGGTGATCTTGATGATGAAGGTCGTGCCATCATCAGTCATCTGGACGCGGCGGATATCGCTCTCCGGATTGGCGTTGTTGGGTGTCGTGACCCCAAGGCCCGGCGTCGGGCCCGTCTGGTCGCTGACCGGGTCCTCGAAGTCCACCGGCCAGAGGTAATCCGTCGTGTCGGCAGCATTGGTCGAGGCTTGGGCGCCAGCCAGCATGGCCAGCACGAGCATCACGGCGATCGCTTTCAGAGCCATCAGGGCCTGACCTGCATGAGGCGTAAATAAGCCTTGACGAAGGCCGCGACGGTGCGCTGCGGGGTCTGCGTAGCATACGTGCCGGGCCGGACGAGACAGCGGCAACAACGAGGGCCTCGATCAAGCCGTCTGCAAGGAGCGCCACTGCACGAGTGCCGCTTCGACCGCGTGGGCGCCGTTGCCGATGCGGGCTTCGGCCTGCTCCCAGGTCATGCCGGGTCCGATGATGCCGAGGCCTATCGGGGTGTCCGTGGCCAAAGAGATCTCTTGCAGCGTCTTGGCGGTGCTGAAGGTGATCAGCTCGTCGTGCTTGGTCTCGCCAGAGACGACACAGCCGATGACGACGACCGCGTCCACGTCGCGGCGGCGGGCCATGTGCTGCACGGTGAGGGGCAGGTCGTAGACGCCTGGGACGCTGAGACGGTGGGTGACGGTGGCCCCGGCCTTGGTGGCATGGGCCACGGCGGCTTCCGTCATGGCGTCCGTGATCTCGGCGTTGAACTGTGCCTGCACGATCGCGAGGCGGCAGCCGCTACCATCGGCGCCCATGGGCGCGAAGGCGTGCGGCGTAGGGGAATGGGTGCGGGCCTGTGCCGGCTCGGGTGCCGCCGTGGGCGCCGCGGGCTCGGGGACCGCTTCCGGAACAGGAGCAGCAGCCTCGGCGGCCGGCTTGGCCCGGATGGGGGGCCAGACCTGCGGCCGGCGTTTGGGGGCCTCGACAGGGACCTCTTCGACCACGGCTGGTGCGGCGACCGGCGCGGGGGCTGGTGCGGCGGGCTCAGGCTGGGTCGCGGGCTGCGGCGCGGGTTCCGCGACGGGTTCAGGCGCGGGGGCCGCGGGCGCCGGTTCGAAGACCGGAGCAGCAGGCGTGGGCTCGGGGTGAACGGGTCGGGGAGCAGGGGCCGGCGTCTCGCGTCCGGGCAGCTCCTCGAAGTCGTCGGGCAGCCCTGGGCCGGGCGCCGACGGCGACCGGGAGACCGGCGCAGGCCGTGCGGGGACCGTCGGGCGGGCAGGCGCAGCCGGGGGCGCAGCCGGCCGGGGCTGCGGGGGTGCCGGGGCTGGAGGAGCTGGCGGCGCGGCCG
>JBFIDG010000226.1:0-2459 GCA_041581335.1 Thermoplasmatota archaeon | reverse complement strand
CTTACGCACCACCCAGACCGGGAGGTCTGAATGGGCCAGGAGCCACGCGACGGTGACGCTCTTGCCGGTGTGCATGCTGCTGTGCCCGAGCCGGCTGACCGCGATGAGCGGGCTCTTGATGCTCTTGGCGTAGGTGTGGATGGTGCGGGCCTTGGTGCCGAAGAGGCTGCGGGCCAGCACGTGGGTCTGGGTCTCGACGCCTTCTTCGTTCGCGATCCAGGCACCCTTCTCCAAGGCCGCCTTGGCCTTGTCTGCGTTCTTGGGTTTGGAGACGTTGACGAAGTCGAGCGTCGCGCCGGTCTCCTTTGCGAAGCGGATGATCTTTGGCAGCACCGCGATAGGGCGGTCGGAGCCATCAAAAGGCACCACGATGGGCTCACCCGGTTGTGGGATGTTGGCGGGCTTGCGGACGATGAACGTGGGGCGTTCGTTGTGGTGGATGATGTCTACGACTGTGCTGCCCCAGACCTTGGGGTTGGCGCGGCTGTGGTATCCTCCCAGCACGCACGTGTCTGCGCCGGTCTGCAGGACCATCTGGAACAGCGCCGTCGGCGTGCTGCCGTAGGCGAGGGTCTTCTGGCAGTCCAGGTCGGGGTGGTGGTCCGCGAACTCCTGCATGGCGTCGCGGCCGACCCATTCGAGGGCCTCGTCGATGCTGCTGTGCGCCTCTTCGGCGACCGGCCCCAGAAGGTGGTCGTCGATGACGTATGTCATGAAGATGCGACTGCCGAACTTATGCGCCAGCTGGACCGCGTATTCGTTGGCGGCGGCGAATGGACGCGCCGGGTCTACGGGCAGCAGGAGCCGCTTGAACATGCCAACCGCACGATGGCGGTAAGTGCTTGAAAGCCGTGCCTCTTGGCCGCGGGCGTCAAAAGGCTTCGATGAGGATCGTGATGGCGACCACGACCATGGCGACGGCGACGACCTTCTGCAGACGTGCCGCGGGCAGAGCATGGGCCAGCCTGACGCCGCCAAGCGCACCAGCGACGGCTCCGATGGCCAGGGGGATGCCGCGCATCCAATCGAGCCCCTGGGCTAGGTTGGCGCCGGACGCGACGGCGGCGTTGGTGAAGACGGCGACCAGGCTGGTGCCCACGGCGAGGTGGACCGGGACGCCGAGCAGGCCGAGGGCAGGAACAGTGATGATGCCGCCACCCACACCGAGCAAGCGACTGACGACGCCAGCGCCGAGGCCGACGCCGGCAAGCACTGGCCATGGGTGGGCGTCCGTGCGGGGGATGACCTTGCGGCCGAGGCGCCAGGCAGCGATCATGAGCAGCACGGCGAAGGCGGCTTTGAGCGCCGCCACGGGGATATGAGGAAGGGCCAGGTGGCCGATGGCGACGCCGACGGCACCTGCCAGCGTCATGGGGATGGCCATGCGCCAACTGACGGCGCGAAGGCGGCGATGGCGCCAGACGCCGATGGGGCTCTGCACGGCGATGACGAACAATGACAACGCCACGGCATCTGCCCAAGCGAAGCCCAGGCCGTAGTGCAGCACTGGCGTCAACACGATGCCGCCACCGACGCCGAGCAGGCCGGAGACGATCCCGGCCAGCGCTCCGACCACGAGGTCGAAGAGCAGGCTGGCATCCATGCTTAGACAGGCGCGACTTCAGACTTGAGGGATGCTACTTGCGCGCGACGACCTGGACGATCTGGACGGGCGCGGTCTGAGCGTGCGCGACGTGGGTCTCGGGCCGGTGCGGGCGGCGCGTGGAGACCTCGTCGGTCGGGGGATAGAACAGCGGCACGACGAGCATGGTCGCAAGCCACATCACGGCGACGGCGACCGCGGTGGCCAGAAGCGTCCGGCGCACCAGCAGGTCGGTCTGGTAGCTGAAGATCATGAACGCCACGAGCGTCGTGATGGTGGTGAGTGTGACCGCTTTGCCGACGTAACGGTAGACCCGGTTGTGGTCCCCGGTCTGTTCGGCGTTCCAGATCAAGTGGATGGCGTCGTCGCTGCCGATGGCCATGATGAACACCAGCGGCAACATCAGCCCCACGGAGAGCCCGACCCCAAGCAGCGGCAGGCTGCCCAGCCACCAGAGGCTTGTGCAGCCCATGACGACCGCCGTGCAGGCCGTGGCGCGCAGGTTGCGTGTCAGAAGAGCGATCATGAGCACGACGAGACCGAAGGCGAGGGCAGCGACGTAGTTGACCCACGGCAGCTGCTCTTCGATGAACAAGTGGCTGAACGCGTTGTTGCCAAACGGATGCGCTTGCACGCCGGTGTATCCTGGGTCGCGCTGGTCGGTCCCGTAGATGTCGTTCTGCGTCTGATACACGACCTCCCACGTGGCGTCCCAGATGCGTTCGACCTCGGCATACGTCAGGTCTTGGCGCGTGTCATACGTGACCGTCGCCAGGTCGTACGAGCCAGGCTGTAGCAGGATCGTCATCAGGTTGGCGAATGGACTGGCGAAGATGTCGTCGAAGGTCTTCTCGAT
>JBFIDG010000225.1:0-2484 GCA_041581335.1 Thermoplasmatota archaeon | reverse complement strand
GACGAGCATCACACCGCCAGCGATCAGGCCCTTGGCCATCGCCGACAGGCCCTCATCGGGGGCGTCGCGGCTGTTCTGGACCGGAGCCACGGCGCCGCGGGCGAAGATGTCGTCCTCCGTCAGGCCCGTGTAGCCGGGCACGTCGAACAGATCCGCCGTCTTGCCGCCCGAGGCGTCATCGAGGAAGTAGGCCGTGACGACGTACTTGGCGCTCTTGGCGGCGCCGGCGTCCGTGAAGCTGGCGTCCTGGAAGTCGCTCGAAGTGGCCGGCAGCGTCGCCAGCAACACGAAGGGACTCTCGCTCTTCCAGATCTGCACACCGACCGGGTCATGGGCCAGACCCGCAGGCATGGTCCACGTGATGACGTTGTCACTGCCGGAGCGCGCCACCTTCACTGAGCCCTGCAGGGCTTCGTTGCTGGCGCCCATGAACGCCGGCGTGATCGTCGGCGCAGCAGGATCCAGGATGAGGATGGTGTAGCTCGCCGTCGCGCTGGTGCCTCCCTGGGAGACGCCGGCGACGTGGAAGATCCAGGTCCCAGCGGGGATGTCCGCGAAGGACGCCGTCGTGCCCACGCCGCTGCCCGAGTGGGGTCCGGTGGTCGCGTCGGTGACCACGGTAGACGGGACCTTGTTCAGGATCCAGTGGTACGTCACGGTGCTCTCCGCATCGCTGAGGCCAGACCAGGAGAACGTCGGATCGTTGTTCGTCACGCCGCTGTTGGACGGATGCGTGCTGGAGGTGATGACGATGGCACCGGTCGGAGCCGTCAGGTCGACGTCCTGCGTCGTCCCACTCACCGAGGCGATGCCGCCCTTCAGACCCTCATCGTCCACGCCGCGCACGGCGACGAAGTAGGCCGTGTTGGGAGCCAGCACCGTGGTGCCGAGACCCGTGATCGTGGCCTGCTGCTTGGTCGTGCCCCCGCCAGGCAGGAGCGCCGTGGGATCGAACGTGACCGCCGCGTTGCTGGCGGCGTTGAAGGCCGTCTCATCCGTGATGGCCGTCGTGGAGACCTTCACCTCGTAGCTCGCCACCGAACCAGCGGCGCCGTCGTCGCCGACAGGCGTCCAGCCGACAGTGATCGCGTTGCCCGTCGAGGAGACGAACGTGAGGTCGTTGATCGTGGCCGGAGGCGTCGTGTCAGGCTCGAGCGCGGAGGCGGACGCGGAGGCGGAGCGCAGGCCTTGGTTCCCGGCCTCGTCCGTCGCGCGGATGGCGAAGTAGTACGTCGTACCAGCGGTCAGGCCAGCCACCGTCACCGTCTGCGAACCGCCAGGGGTCGCCGCCGGAATGGGCGTGGCCGTGCCGATGGTGCCGGCATCGATCGAAGCGGCCGAGATGAACTTGGCATCGCTGTCGATGTCGCTGGTCGAGATGCGGATATCCAGGGTCTTCACATCGCTGGCCGAAGGCGTCGTCCAGGTCAGCTTGACCTTCTGCGCGCCGGCGACAGCCACGAGGTTCGTGATCTGCCCCGGAGGGATCGTGTCCGGCGCCTGACCCTTCAGGTTGACCGAAGCGAACGTCGCCAGGTTGCCGCTGGCGTCGATGATACGACCGGGCTGGGCCGAGATCAGGTCTGCTTCGCGGTCCGAGGCCGTGGCCTTCTCATCCAGTGTCAAGGTCGCGACCTTGGCCTGGTCCGTGTGGGCGACGCTGGCCAGACCACCGGCGCCAGCCGAGTTGCCGTTCGTGTACGCGAAGGCACCCGAAGCAAGGCCACCGGAGCCGACGGCAGCACACGGATCCGTGGCGCAGACCGGTTCACTGAACGTGACGGTCACCGTCGTGCTGTCGACGGCCGAAGCGACGGAGACGACGGTGGGCGCGGCTTGGTCCACGCCCTGGATGGATGTCAGCGCTGCGAGCTTGTTGTCGTTCATGTCGACGAGGAACGTCGACACCGGAGGCGTAGCGGTCGAGGTGGTCGGATTGTAGGCAAGGGTCGGCGTCTCACCGGTATCAGCGGCGCTGCCCTGGGCAAAGCGGATCTCGAAGTTCCCGTCGTTGGCCACGGTGCCCGTCGCAAGGGCGAGGTTGCCATGGGTGCTACCACTGACCGCATTGCCGACGGCCCACGCGGCCGCGGCGAAGGAGCTGTCCTTGACAGGCTCCGAGACGCGGATGGAGTAAGCGTCGAGCTTGCCATCGCCATCCAGGTCACGGGTGTTGGCCTGCGGAGCCGCGGCGGGGTCGCCGGCCTTGGAGCCAGCGCCCAGAAGGACCGGCGCGGCCTTGTCGGTGGCCATGATGGCGCCGATGGTGCCGAGCTTGTTGCCGTAGCTGTCCTGGACGGAGGCCCCGGTGGTCGCAGCGGCGTAAGCGACGGTGGGACGGACACCGGTGTGGGCCTCGTCCTTCTCCGTCAAGACCAGGAAGATGACGTTGTCGTCGACGCCGGCCGAGCCACTGCTGCAGGACGCCGAGCCACTGGCCGCGGCTTGGTTTGTGACGATCTTCGAGATGGCGAGGGTCTCCGT
>JBFIDG010000224.1:0-2517 GCA_041581335.1 Thermoplasmatota archaeon | reverse complement strand
GGATGGCAAGTCCAAGCAGCTCTTCGACGAGATGCCGGACCTGATCGACAACGCCACGAGCGAAGCAGATGCAGGCTGCCTGAGTTGGCTGCTCTCGGCGCTCGACTTCCCCGACTATCCTGCGGAGTTGCATGGTTACGGGACCGTCATCGGGACGGGCAACGCGGTCATGGAGTGGAATCCATCCGATAATCGCCGCATCACGCCGAGGTTGTCCACATGATGCAGAATATGTGGGCCACATGCAGCGGACGACTGCACTCTGCGGTAGATTGCGTCTTTCGAGGTGCTGCCCACAGCAGCCTGCCGCATATCGCGGCAAATCACCGCACCGCGCCGCAAAACGAAGCACTGTGCAGTGTCCAGGCGCCTATATGCAGCCTGGTACGGCCCCCTACCGCACCTCTCCGAATGGAGCGGAGAAAATCCGTAGCAGTCGGCGCGACCTTAACGGCTCGGCCGGTGGGTGGCTGCACACATCGGAATAATACGGAAGCCTACGGCGGGGTGCAGCAATGACCAGCATGGGGCCGCAAGGCGCTGCCGTAGTCGGCTCGTTCATCCTGCCTGGCTATCCGCACCCCTTGCTCATCCCCGAGGCCAATCCGGGCTACGGACGCATCCGCGAAGCGTACGAGGCCGTGCGCCAGCAGATCGATGCCCTTCGGCCCGACCTCATCCTGCTCTACTCCACCCAATGGCTCTCCGTCATCGGCCACCAGGTCCAGGCCAACCCGTCGCCCAAATGGGTGCATGTGGACCAGGAATGGCATGAGCTGGGTAGCATCCCGTACGAGTTCCGGGTCGACGCCGACTTCTCCAAGGCCTACGTCTCCGCCGGCCACGACCGTGGCCTGGAGATGCGCACCGTCGCCTACGAGGGCTTTCCCATCGACACCGGCAGCATCGTCGCCCTGAAGCTCCTCGACCCAGACAACGCGTACCCTGCCAGCATCGTCAGCTGCAACATGTATGCGGATCGCGCCGAGACCATCGTGCTCGGCAAGGCCGCCGCCGATGCCATCCAGACGACCGGCAAACGTGTCGTCGCCATCGCCGTCACCGCGCTCAGCAACCGCGTGCACACAGCCAAGGTGCCCTTCGCCGACGACCGGATCCATTCCGCCAAAGACGACGAATGGAACCGCAAGTACCTGGAGATCCTCGGCGGGGGTCGCCTGGAAGACGCTGCGCAACTGGCTCGCACCTTCAGTGAGCAGGCCGGCGGCGACCAACGCATGAAGGCCATCTGGTGGCTCAACGCCGTCAACGGCCAGCACAACCACTTCGAAGGCCACGTGCACGCGTACGAAGCGCTCTATGGCACCGGCGGCGCCGTCGTCGGCTTGACGCCCACCCAGAAGGCCACCGCCGAAGCGGAGTTCGACGAAGACGACGCCGAGGTGTTCCTGGGGGACCGCAACGTCCTGGGCGGTGCCAACCTCTTCGAGTCCGCAGACGGTGTGGACATCGCCAGCAGCGGCATCGAGTTGGACGAGAAGCGCAAGCAGCAGATCGCCATCGCCAAGACGCCGCCGGAGCCATCGGCGTCGAACACGGTCCGCAGCGGCGTGGTCCAGGCGACGGCTGCACCCAGACCCGTCGGCGCGTACCCCCATGCTCGCCGCGTCGGCGACATGCTGTATCTGAGCGGCCTAGGGCCTCGCAACCCGGCGGACAACAGCGTGCCTGGTGGCCCCGTATGGGATGCCGCCGGCGTCAAGCAAGACTACGATGTCCGCGCGCAGACCGAACAGGTCGTGGCCAACATGAAAGCCGTGCTCGCGGCCAGCGGCGCCACCATCGAAGACGTCGTCGACTGCACGTGCTACCTCATCGACATGCAGCGTGACTTCGCCGGCTTCAACGAGGTCTACGCCAAACACTTCGGCGACGTCCAAGCGACGCGCACCACGCTGGAGATCAATCGGTTGCCCACGCCCATCGCCGTGGAGTTCAAGGTCATCGCGAAGGCGCCGGAGTCCGCATGACGTTCCTCATCGACATCTCACCCCGTGTCACGCCGGAGATCGACAACTGGCCAGGCGACACGCCGTTCTCGATGCGCAAGGTGGCGGACATCGTTGCCGATGGCATCGACATCGGCACCATCGAGACCAGCCTCCACGTCGGCGCCCACACCGACGCGCCGCGGCACTACCATGCGGAGGGCGACACCATCGACGAAGTCGGGTTGGACGCTTACTATGGTCGCTGCGAGGTGGTCGAAGTCCGCGCCCGGCGGGGCCAACGTTTCGGCGTCGACGACCTCGCCAAGATGCCCGATGCGCCCCGCGTCCTGTTCAAGACCGGCACATTCCCCGACCCCACCGCGTGGAACACGGACTTCGCGGCACCGTCGCCCGAGCTGATCGACGCCCTCGGCGACGCCGGCTGCAAGCTCGTCGGGTTCGACACGCCATCGACGGACCTGTTCGAATCCAAGGGCCTCGAGAGCCATCAAGCCCTGCTGAAGTGGGGCATGGCGAATCTGGAAGGTCTCGTCCTGTCCCACGT
>JBFIDG010000223.1:0-2524 GCA_041581335.1 Thermoplasmatota archaeon | reverse complement strand
TTCGAAGGCGGCCTTGACAATCACAGCCAAGCCGGAGCTCGAGATTGCCACATCAACGATAGGTCGAGAGGCCCACTCGGCGGGCGTCAAAATAGTGCGCCATTCGTCGCGCCAGGAAACGACTATGTGGCTAGGTTCCCCAGGGGCCGGCGCGGTATTGGGTGCAGTGAAATCCACCACGAAAACGGCTTCTGAGCCGGTCCACCCGGCCCAGACGCGGGTCGGCGTCCGTTCACTGGAATCCAACTCATGCGAGATCCACGTATCGGTACTCGGGTCGAAGAGGCCAAGCACGGGGTTGCCAGAGCCTCCGGGCTGGCCGTATGCCAACACGTAGGGGCTGGATGAAGATACGATGCGGGGTATGTTTGTCGGGATATTCGCCGCGACAGCTGGAATGTCAAAGGACTCGGTTTGCCACCATGGCACCGTTTCATTCAACTCCGTCTCGTTCGACGTTGGCCCGGTTGGCTTGGTGGTATTGGAATCGGGGCCAGCCTCGATTCCCCGTATGGCAGAGTCTCCTGCATCGTTGTTGCCCAAGCATCCGCTAAGAAGCAGAATGCACAGCGCACTGAGGAGCTTCGCCATCGTCATCCTCGTTTACCCGCACTCTGGGCAGGGCGGATTAGGGTAACCCCCAAACTGCCCCGGTTTGTCACTCTCAGGTGGGAAAGAGGAAAGGGAAGAGGCCGGCCAGCAGGCCTAGTTCTCGAACTTCTTGACTTCGACTTCGAACTGCAGGTCGGCGTTGGCCTTGCCGCCGCAGGGGCCGCCGTCGGCGCCGTAGGCGTGGCCGTGCGGGATGACCAGCGTCGCTTTCTCGCCCAGGGCGAGGCCGACGAGGCCGAGGTCGAAGCCCTTGATGGCGCGCCCGCCGCCGAGGGTCAGCGGGAACTCGCCGGCGTCGAACTGCTTGCCGTCTTGGACGCAGGTGCCCTTGTAGCCGGCGACGATCTCGTCGCCTTCCTTGCTGACGCGCTGACCGTCCAGGGCCACCGTGACGGTGACGTCGGTGGTGCTGAGTCCGGTGTGGAACTGCAGCACGTGGTCGCCGCTGGTGCCCGCGGGCACGGTGAGGCGGACCATGGAGTGGATGTGGTCGTTGGCGGCGGTCTTGCCACCGATGTCGGAGGTGGGTGTGTCGAAGCTGACGGTCCAGCCTTCGGGCAGGGCAGCGCCGTCGGCACCGGTGACGTTCCACGCGACGCTGGCGGCGGTCTCGCCGCGGTTGCGGGCCCAGGCGAAGATGGCGTCATTGACGTTGGTGACCTTCCAGGTGCCGGGCGTGATGAGGTCAGCCTCGATGTCGGCCGGCGTCGGTGGCGGCAGCGGAGCGGGGGCGTCGCCCTTGATGATGGTCGCCTTGGTGATGAGGATGGGTTCCTTGGGGTAGAAGCCGCCGGCGCCGAAGCTCTGGCCTGGTTCGACCTTGGTCATGGCCTCGACGGTGTCCATGCCGCTGATGACCTTCCCGAAGACCGCGTAGCCGGCCGAATTCGCGGTCTTGTCAAGGGCGCTGTTGTCGACGAGGTTGATGAAGAACTGGCTGGTGGCGCTGTTGGGGGCGCTCGTGCGCGCCATGGACAAGGTGCCCTTCTCGTTCTTGACATCGGCCTTGGCCTCGTTGACGATGGGCGGGTTGGTGGGGCGCAGGGTCTGGTGGTCTGGCAGGTAGCCGCCGCCTTGGACTACGAAGTTCGGCGCGATGCGGTGGAACGTCAAGCCGTCAAAGTGGCCTTCTTCCGTGTAACGCAGGAAGTTCTCGACGGTGACCGGCGCGACGTCGGGCCAGAGCTCGACGGTGAATTCGCCAAGGGAGGTCTCGAACAGCACCTGGGGAAAGTCGTCCTTTGCATCGGTGCATCCAGCGAGCATGGTCGCCACGAGGGCGGCCACGAGCAGCATCTGCTTCATGCGTCGCCGAGGTCGGCATCTGTCGAAAAGGGTTGGGCTTGGTTTTTATCAAGCCATCCAGTCGGCCGGCGCTGTGATAGATGGGCAGAAGGACGTCCCGGTCGCTGTCGTGGGTAGCGGTGGCTTCGGAACCTGCCTCTCGATCCTGCTGGCGGGCAACGGTCTCGAGGTGCGGCAATGGTGCCGTCGCCCCGAGTACGCGCAGACCTTGGCAAACCGCCGGGAGAACGTCAAGTACCTGCCTGGCGTCAAGATGCCCACCAATATCTGGGTCACGAGCAGCCTCCAGGACGCCGTGCAAGGCGCCGAGGTCATCGTCGTCGCCGTCCCAAGCCAGGCCGTCCGCCAGACCGCCCAGGCCTTTGCGCCGTTCGTGGCAAAGGGCGCCAAGGTCCTGAACGTCGCCAAGGGCATCGAGCCGACCACGTTCATGCGCATGAGTGAGGTCTTGGCCCAGGAACTGCCTGAAGGCACGGCGGTGGCGAGCCTGTCGGGACCCAACCACGCCGAGGAGATCGCGCGCGGCATGCCCGGCGCCACGGTCATCGCCAGCCACCATCACCAGTCGCTCAACCTGCTCTGTGACATCTTCAGCACGAAGACGTTC
>JBFIDG010000222.1:0-2570 GCA_041581335.1 Thermoplasmatota archaeon | reverse complement strand
GCGCAGGCCGAAGGCCACGTTCTGCCAGACATCCAAGTGGGGGAACAAGGCGGGTTCCTGGAACAACAGACCGACCTGGCGCCGTGCCGGGGACAGCCCTGCAAGGGGGGCCCCGTCGAGCCGGATCTCTCCGCCTTCGGGGGTCTCGAGGCCGGCGACGCAGCGCAGTACGGTCGACTTGCCGACGCCGCTGGGGCCTAGCAGGAAACCCGATTCGCCTGCCGGCACCTCGAGGTCGACGCCTTGCAGCAGGGGTGCGCCGTCGTACGTGAAGCATAGCCCCTCCACGCGTAGGCTCATCGCAGGCTCCTGCCGCTGGCTTCGACAGCGACGTAGGCAGTGGCGGCGAGCGCCATCAAAAGTCCAGACAGGGCCACGGCCTGGGCACGCATGAGGGGGTTGAAGGAGGCTGGGCCGCCGTGCGCATCGATCCAGATCGACAATCCTCGGTTCTCGGCGCTCATCAAGAGCAGGCTGGCACCGAAGTCGCCAAGACTCATGGCGACGGCGAGTCCGAGCGCGGCGGCCAGGGGTGCCCGCAGCGTCGGCACGTGGACGCGCCACCACACCGACATGGGCCCGGCACCCAATACGCTGGCAGCCTCATCCAGGCGGCCGTCGAGTTGCTGGATGGCTGGCAGCATGGCGCGGGCGGTGAACGGGAACGCGACCAAGGCATGTGCGGCCACGATGAGCAGGCGGGCCCGGGCCGGGTCGATGACGAAGGCGATGCTGGTGCTCAGCACGATCCCGAACCCGATGAGCAGGCTACTGGTGCCCAGGGGGAGAGCGGCGACCCCTTCGGCGATGGTGCGGGCCCAGGGGTGGAGGCGGCGCACGCCGTAGGCGAGCAGCATGGTGAGGACGATGGCGATGCTGGCGCTGGCCGCGGCGTAGAGCAGGCTGAGGCGCAGCGCGGCGGGAAGGGAGAAACCGCCCAGGTGGGCCGGGTGGGTGGTGTCCAGCAGGGCGCGCCAAGGCTCGAGGCTCCATTGGCCCGTGACCTGGAAGCCGCCGACGAGCACGGCGGCCGCAGGCAGGACGCCGAGCAGGGTGAGTGCTGCGGCGACGCGGCGGCGACGAGGTGAGGCTGGGGGCATGGCGCGGGCCTCGGGAGCCAATCGGACCTGGCGGCGGATGGCGACCTGGTAGGCGAGCAGCAGGGCTGCGTTGGCGATGAGCTGCATGACACCGAGGACCGCGGCCCGGTCGTATTGGGGGACGACGCCGCGCAGGTTGTCGTACAGCATGGTCTCGAATGTGGCGACGGTCTCCCCGCCCATGTACAGCACGACGCCGAAGCTGGTGAAGCTGAACAGGAAAACGAGCAAGGCGACGGAGCCGATGGACGGCGCCAGCAACGGCAACGTGGTCCGACGGAACGCCTCCCAGCGAGACGCCCCCAGGAGCTGGGCCGCTTCTTCGAGCCGCCGTGGCCGTCGTTGCAGGGCAGCGTGGAGCAGACGGGCCGCGAAGCCGTAGTTGTAGTAGGCGTGGGCGATCGCGACAGCACCCATGGGACCGACGAGGGCCAGGATGTCCACGCCGAGGGCACGCTCGGTCCAGCCGCCGGCGCCGAAGACCGCTTGGATGCCGAAGACGACGACGAACACCGGCAGCACGAAGGGTGCGGCGTGGACGGCCATCTCGAAGCGGCTCCAGCGCCAGCGCCGGTCGTGGTGCAGCCAGGCGAGGGGCACGGCGACGGCGAGCGTCAACAGGACACTGAGGGCAGCCATGGCGACGGCGCGCAGGACCCGGCGCTGGACGTATGGATGGGTCAATGCCCATTGCCAGGCGTCGACGTCGCCGGCGGCGAGGGTGGCGGCCAGCGGGCGGAAGAACGCCACGGCAAGGAATGCCGCGGGCACCACCAGCAGGGCCGCCTGCCGCTTCATGCGCGCTTGGCGGTGTAGAGGTCGGTCCAGGCGACGATCCAGGCCTTCATGCGTGCACCGACGACGTCCGCTGGCAGCGTCGCGGGGACAAAGGAGCCCGGCTCGGGGTCGTTGTCACCGAACACCGCCGCGACGCTGGCGTCGACGTCGGGGTTCGACACCACCGGGTAGATGGCGTTGTACTCGGCGGCGAGCTTCTGGAAGTCGTCCGTGAGGGTGAACTCGACCCACGCCTCGGCCGCGGCACGCTGCTTGGTGCCGGCGAGGATGCCCATGGTCTGGATCTGCTGGAATGTCGCCTGCGGTGCGGTCAGGACGTGGTTGAGTGGGTCGCCGCCGTAGTAGACCTCGTAGGCCGGGCTGGTCGTGTAGCTGGTGACGATGGTCTTGTCGCTCTTGCTGCCGGCCTCCCATTGGCCGTAGCCGCCGCTGAAGTGGTCGACGTAGGCTTCGGTCCAGCCGCTGGTGATGGTGACGTCGTTGTCGAGCAGGTCTTCCCAGAAGCCAAGGTAGCATTCTTCGCCGAAGGCTGCGACGGTGGCGATGAGGAAACCGAGGCCGGGGCTGCTGAAGCGGGGATCTTCGGTGACGAACTGGTCGGCGTGCTCGACGAGGTCCGCCAAGCTCGCCACGGTCGGTCCGTCGCGGGGATCGACGTTGATGGCGATGTAG
>JBFIDG010000221.1:0-2574 GCA_041581335.1 Thermoplasmatota archaeon | reverse complement strand
TTCTCGAAGCGCAGGATCGGGTCCTTGGCCTTCCATTCCGCGTACATCTCTTGCGGGACGTACTTGTTGGGGTCGTCGCTGGTGGAGTGGGCCGCCATGCGCATGGTGACCGCTTCGATGAGGGTGGGGCCTTCGCCGCGGCGGGCGCGGTCGATGGCTTCCTTGGTCGCTTGGTACATGGCCAGGACGTCGTTGCCGTCGACGCGGACGCCTGGCATGCCGTAGCCGGCGGCCTTCTCGTAGAAGTTGGTGTTGGCGGTCTGCTTGGAGACGGGGACGCTGATGGCCCACTGATTGTTCTCCAGCATGAAGATGCAGGGGCTCTTCGTGACGGCGGCGAAGTTCATGCCGCTGTGGAAGTCGCCTTCACTGCTGCTGCCATCGCCGAAGTAGACCGTGGCGACCTGCTTGGTGCCCTTGATCTTCATGCCATACGCGGCGCCTGCGGCTTGGATGATCTGCACGCCGAGCGGGCTGCTGATGGAGTAGTAGTTGATGTCGCGGAAGGAGTAGTGGACCGGCATCTGGCGGCCTTTGACGTTGTCCGCTGCGTTGCCGAAGCATTGGTGGACCAGGTCGCCCATCGGGATGCCTTTCAGGAGCGGGATGGATTGGTCGCGGTAGTGCGGGAAGAACCAATCATCCTGCTCCATGGCGTAGGCGGAGCCGATGCCGATGGCCTCTTGGCCCGTGCAGGCCAGGTAGAAGCCGATGCGGCCCTGGCGTTGCAGCAGGACGAGCTTGTCGTCCATCTTGCGGGTCCGCACCATGGCGGTGTACATCTTTCGCAGGTCCTCGTCGGACAGGTCGAGTCCCAGATCTTTCTTCCGGGACTCCAACAGGGTGATGGGTTTCACTTTCAGACCTCGACGGGCGGTCGAAGAACAGGGGTCGTTTAAGCACCACGGCCACCATATGATTGGCGGTTCATACGGCCGCCGGTACTCCACGAGGGTGGTGCCCGTTTCCGTACATTGCAAGCCCGCGCCTGGCCCAGCAGACGCCGGACCCCACCCACGATGCCGATCCGCGCCGGTGCACCACCCTCGCCGCAGGCCAGGGCCAGACTGCCATAGGTCGCGTGCGGTGCCGACCTCGGAATGCGCACCCGGCCTGGGGGGTGGCGCCCTGGCGACCACCGGCCCAAGCTGGCCGCGCGCACGTGGCAGGAGCGTCGCCGCGATGTGCTGTAGGATTACGGCTCCCAGTCCTTGAATGCCTCATAGGCACCGACGCTGCGTCGGCTCTCGGTCGCCAGATGCTCGGCGAGCCACTGGTACCATTCCCCGAGGCGTCGCGACTGCACCTGGTTGCGCTTCCAGTGGATGTAGGACGAACAGCGGCGCCAGGATTCGCGGAGGAACCCACCGATGACCTGATCGACGACCTCGATGGGCACGATGCGGTTGTGCACCATCACACCCAGGCTCTCAAACGTCATGGCGACGCAATCCACGGCCTCCACCATCTCCTGCCCACCGGCCCGCACGTCCTCAGCGGTGGCCGCTAGCGGCAACGTCCAGACCTTAGCGTACGCCGCACGGAACTCGGGGGACTGCAGTTGCGTCAAGACCTCAAGGGCCTGCGCGTCGTGGCGTTCCCGCCGGCTGAGGATGAACTGATACCCCGCGAAGAAGGCACCGACGACCAAAGAGATCTGGGCCATGAACTGCGCGTAGGGGAGATAGTCGATCAGCACGAGTGAGGCAGGGCTGCATGTTCTTGTTCTTGAAAGCTACGGCGAGAATGCGACAGACGGGGAACCGTCGGCAGCGGCACAACCAAATCCCGCAGAAGCGCTTGTTCTTCGTGCGCCTTCTCGCCGTGACCCTCATCGCCCTCCTGGCCGGATGCAGCGCGCCGTGCCAGCCGGAGTGGTTTGCGGCCTGGGAAGATCAAGCTTGGTACGAGGCGACAATCGCCCACCCCGATCGCGTGCCTTGGGGTACGGCGGTCTACGACCTTGGTATCCAAGACGACGGCCTCGACGCGTACGCACCTGCGATCACGCGCAACCTGATGGGTCCTGGCGGGGAGCTGTACCGCGACGAGGCCGGCCACACGCTGCGCGTCGTCGTCGCAGCCAACGAGACCCTCGAGGCCCACCGGCCGCACGTCGCACCCATGCTCGAGGCGCTCGGGCTGGACATTGATGCGGTCTTCGAGGAGCTTGCCAAGCACCGCAGCATCGCCGAAGCCCTGCAGGTGGACGGCAAGACCACGGTGATCGCCTATGGCTACACGGCCATCGTCGAGCCCGACCTACAAACGTGGTGGGACGCCATCGGTGGCTTCGAGACCGCGAATATCACGGCCATGTCCAATGGTGCGTACCTGCGCTGGGATGAATGGCGTGTCCAAGTGTACCGGGTCGGCCATGACATCGTGCACGACGGCGTGGCATACCACCTGTCGCCCAGCGGCGAAGTGCAAGCATTGGCCGAACAAACCGTCGGGTCTGAAACGTTCTTGGCGGCCATCGCAGCGTTCGCCGCCGCCAATGGCGTCGCAGCGCCTGACGTGGCCCCCCGGCTCACGACCTGCGACATGCACGCGTAGCTTCAGTCGAGGCGG
>JBFIDG010000220.1:0-2587 GCA_041581335.1 Thermoplasmatota archaeon | reverse complement strand
TCTACTCATCCTTAAGACGCGCCTAGTTTTCGCCCAACTGATAGGGATGGCCGCATTCAAGGCGAAAGTCAAGGCAGAAGTGCTCAAGACGGTCCTCGACGCCGTGCAGACGCTCGTGGACGAAGCCAAGATCCACATCAGTGCCGAGGGCATCTCCCTCAAGGCAGTGGACCCGGCGCACGTCGCCATGGTCGACCTTTCCCTTGGAAAGGGCGCCTTCACCGAATTCCACGGCGAAGACATGGAGATCGGCATCGACCTTGACAAACTCAAGGACATCCTGAAACTCGCGTCCAGTGGCGACGAGATCGGCCTCGAATACAAGGAAGACGCGCACCGCCTCGTCTTCAGCATCGGCCACATCACCCGCCGCATGGCCCTCGTGGACACCACGAACATGGGCGACCCCAAGGTCCCCAACCTCAACCTCCCCAGCAAGGTCACCATCCGCGCCGGCGAACTCCAACAAGGCATCAAGGCCTCGGAAGCCGTCAGTGACCACATCGCGCTCGTCACCAAGAAGGACAGCTTCGAACTCGTCGCCGACGGCGACACGGACCAGGTCCACCTGCGCCTCACCGGCGACGACCTGATCAAGATCGAAGTCCCCGAAGAGAGCCGCAGCCTGTTCTCGCTGGACTACTTCAGCAACATGAGCAAGGTCGTCAAGGGCAGCGACGCCATCACCCTCAACCTCGGCACTGACTACCCGGTCAAGATCGAGTTCGACATCGCCAACGGCGGCGGGCACATCACGTACCTGCTGGCCCCGCGCATCGAGAGTGATTAAAACGACGAGCGTGCCGGCCGTCGCCGGAACGCGCCTCATGACGGTGCTCGTCGTCGCCGTGCTGCTTGCTGGTTGTACCATCCAGTCGAGCGACGCCACCATCAGTTTCTCCAGCAACGTGCCCCGAGACCACGAGTCCCAGGCCAACGCGGAATGCCGCGAGCAAGGGGAGCTGACCATCACCATGGGTGGCCTCCGCGCCGGCTCCATGCGCCTACGCGTCTTCGACGCGTCGGGAGACACACTGTTCGACGAGACCTACCTCGGCAACGAAGGCGGCGACGACGCTCGCAGCCTGTTCGGCCAGGCCGGCGAGTGGACCCTCCAGATGGACGGGACCCTCGTAGAAGGCAAGGCAAGCGCTCGACTATCCTGCTGATGGCCCGGAAAAGTGATATTCTGGCTCTGTCGTCGTTTCAGCATGGTCGAAGGAAGGATCACGGTGTTCCTGATCGTCGCGACGCTGCTTGGCGGATGCGCCGGCATCGGTGACGAGAGTGTCCAATCCACGGACAACAAGTCCGTCGGGAACGTGAAAGACTCCTTCGGCTACTCGATGTCTGCCGTCAACAAGACGAAAATCGAGGTCTACAAGTGGGAGAATGGTGCCAGCAAAGCCATGATCGGATACAGCGGGGCGGTCCAGAAAGGACACCTCTCGTTGACCATCAAGGACGCCGCAGGCCTCACGGTCTACTCGGGTGAATACTCGGGCAACGACTCCCAAGGCCTCAGCACCCAACGCGGTCTCGCCGGCACCTGGACCATCGAGATGGAGTTCGACGCTTACTACGGGGCCTTGAGCCTGGGCGTCACCGCACACTATGGAGCCACACTATGATACGGATCGTCTCAGTCCTGATGCTCGTCACCCTGGCCGGTTGCAGCGGCCAAATGGGTTCTTTCGGTAACGGCGAAGAGGTCGCCATCGCGGGGCAAGGCCAGATGACCGGCGCCCACAACCGCGACATCGACTGCGGCAGCAAGGCCCAGATCGCCGTAGGCTACCAAGGCCAGGGCAACATCGATGTCAAGGTCGTGGATGGTGCCGGTGCAATCGCATACTCGGACTCCTTCAGCGGCCAAGGCCAAGAAGGCGAGACGAAGACCCTGAACGGTGCCGAAGGGAACTGGCGTCTGACCGTCACGTTCACGGGCCTGTACGGCGGCTACCAAGGCCAGTACGCCATCTACCTGCGCTGCTGAACCCTTGAAGTAGCATCTGTGGCTAGGCTCACTGTGGACCTGGTCCGCTTGGCGTACTATCCCTTCCTACCGGAGGTCAAGGACGCTGTGCGCGAACTCGGTCCAGGTATGGACCAGGTGCTCGCTTCGGGCATCTATGAAGCGGTGCGCAGCCGCGGCGTCGCGCGCATCGAAGGGGCCCTCGTCGACCGCCGCATCCCGCCCATCCAGATCACCGATGAACGGGGCGCGATGCAGGAGATGCTCAGTGTCCCCATCGCCCGCATGCTCTGCGTGCTGCTCGCTGACAAGACCCTCATCCACCGCTACGCCGTCGCAGAAGGCGCCCGCCTTGAGGAGACCCTCGTGCAGGACCCCGATAGCATCCCCTCCATCGCGGATGCATTGAGGCTCCCCGTCCACCCGGACGCGCCGTGGCGCATCCACTTCTCCGACTACCTCAAGTTCGCCCCCGGCGAACCAGACTGGAAACTCATCCTGCGCCCCGTCAGCAAAGGCTGGGTCTCGCTCGACAACCCCGCCGTCGCCCGCCTCTGCCGGGAGGCCCTTGAACAACGCATCCAGCATGATCTGGACGCCGAGCGGCAGAAG
>JBFIDG010000219.1:0-2587 GCA_041581335.1 Thermoplasmatota archaeon | reverse complement strand
CCATCGCCGGAGCCTTGCAGTGGTTCATCCCCCTGGCTGACCTTGGCGTCGGACGCAACGACACCGTCGGCCCCTTCGTCTGGAAGAACTTCGCTGACGCAGACCTGCGGGACATCGCCCCCGGCGGCACGCCCATCCCCGGCACCAACGGGGCCGCTGAACTGCCAGAAACAGCCACGGGACCAAGCACGGTCAAGAAAGAGACGATCACCCTGCAGGGCACGGGCGGCTACACCGCGACATCCGTGAAGCGCGCCGGCGAGACCTACGAAGTAGCGGTCGAGAACCTCATCACGCCCATCGGCCAGCACATCATGCTGGTGCTCCCCGATGCCGCAGGCTGGACCATCGACCGCGTCGACACCAACGCCAAGGTGGTCGAGGTCGGACAGCACCCCACGTTCGTCTTCACCGGCAAGGCCGACAGCACCGCCAAGCCGTTCCAGATCGAGGTCGTGACCGACCTCGGTGGCCGCGAGGTCCTTACGATCACCCCCACCGCAGCGCCCGGTGAAGCACCCGTCGAGGACGGCGGCGCCGGAAACGAGACCCCCGGCGAGGACAGCCCCGTCGGCCTCTGGCTCGCCCCGCTGGCGTTGGCTGCAGCCTTCGTGCAGAAACGCCGCTGACGCGACCACACTCCTTTTGCCCCACAGGGGGCTCGCAGCCTCGTGGAACGTCCCATCATCCATGCGCAGCAGGTCCGCAAGGTGTACGAGAGCGGACGCCTGCGGGTCGAAGCCCTGAAAGGACTCGACCTCGAGGTGCAGCGCGGCGAGATGCTGGCCATCATGGGCCCCAGCGGCTGCGGCAAGACCACGCTGCTGAATTGCCTCAGCGGCCTCGACGACGTGACGTCCGGCCGCGTACTGCTGGAAGGCCGCGACCTGGCAGGCCTCAGCGACCTGCAACGCACCAAGCTCCGCAGCCGCCGCATGGGCTTCGTCTTCCAATCCTTCAACCTCCTCCCCGTGCTGACCGCGCAGGAGAACGTCGAGCTGCCCCTGCTGGTGGCCGGCGTCGATCCCCGCGGCGCCAAGCGACGCGCCAAGGAAGCGCTCGATGCCGTCGGGCTTGCGGACAAAGCCGACCACCGCCCCAAGGAACTGTCCGGCGGCCAACAGCAGCGCGTCACGATCGCCCGCAGCCTCGTCAATGACCCCGCTATCGTCTGGGCGGACGAACCCACAGGCAACCTTGACACGGAGACCGGTCAGGAGATCCTGGACCTTCTGCACCGCCTCAACGCGGAGAAGGACCAGACGTACGTCATCGTGACGCACGATCCGGCCATCGCCCGCAGCTGCCACCGCATCGTCCACATGGAATCCGGCATCATCGTGGCCATCGAGAAAGGCGAAGGACGCCCGATGCCATTGGCCCAGGCCCGCCGCCTGTGACGACGACCTCCACCGTCTTCGTCCTGCTGGCCATCGCGGCCGCCATCCTCGTGATCGTCGAAGCGATCCGCCACCCCATCCTCTGGCGCATGGCGGCACGAAATGCCGGACGCCGGCCTCGCCAGACCGCCACCGTCATCGCCGGCTTGATGGTCGGGACCGCGATCATCAGCGCCGCACTCGTGGCCGGCTCCTCAGCCGGCTCCGCCATCCGCGGCGCCGTCTTCGATGCCTTAGGCGACACGGATGAGACCCTTCGCACGGACGGCTTCTATTTCTGGCCCGAATCGGTGGCCCTTGAGATCGCCGACGACCCCCGCATGGCGTTCTTCGACGGCGTCGCACCTTTTGCGTTGTGGGGGGTCGCGGCTGAACACGAGAGCGGCACGTTCGAACCGTCGGTCTCGTTGGTCGGCTACGACCTGCAGCGTGACGCGCAGTTCGGGACATTCCACCTGACGGACGGGTCACGCATCAGTGGCAGCGGCTTGGGGCCGGACGACGCCATCGCGACCGCAGAGTTGGCCGACGCATTGGACCTCAAGGCCGGGGACCGCGTCACCGTCAAGACGACCGTGCCAGCAGACCCCTTGCTGCCGACATTCCAGCTGCGCAGCGGCACCATCGCCGCCAGCTTCGACCCCGCCCTGCCGTTGCTGCCCCCGGCGGCGCAGGAACGGGACGCGCACACGTTCACCGTCGACCGAGGCAGCACGTCCGCCACCATCATCCTGCTTTGCGGCAACCCGCTCACCAACGCCCCCTGCCCGCAGGGGACAAGCCTCAGCGCCGTCATCGAATCCCCCGACGGGACCCAATGGACCGTCGACGCCCCGTTCCCCCAGACCGCCCAGGACTGCCAGGCCGGCGCCTGCCCTCCCGAAGCGTACTGGACCAACATCACAGCCCCCACCGGTTCCGCCCTCGCCACCGGAGAATGGACGGTCACCGTGACGGGCCGAGCCGCCGTGCAGGCCCCATACCTGGTGGTGACGGCGGTGCTGCGGCCGGTCTATGACCTGGATGAACTGGCCAAGCGCGCTGCCGCGCTGGAGGACCAAGCAGCCGATCTGCTGGGTGACCAGTTGGACCTGGACCTGTTCGGCGAAAGGGCAGAGCGCACGTTCACTATCGTCGCCATCGCCGACGGCGGTCGCGCCAACATGTTCGGACTGGGGTCGGCGCTG
>JBFIDG010000218.1:0-2588 GCA_041581335.1 Thermoplasmatota archaeon | reverse complement strand
GCATTGCGACAGAAACGCAAGGCATAGTCAGAGAACTGCTCCGTTCAGCCTTTCAACCCGACCCCCCGTCAGTGGCGCATGCGCCTCGCCACATCATGCATCGTCGCCGCATTGCTGCTCGCCGGCTGTGCCGAAGAGCCTGCGGTCGGACCAGAGCCTGTCCAGCAGGCCCTGGACGTCCCAGCCAGCCTGGCGGACGTGGCCACCAACGCCACCAGCCGCAGCGATTTCCTGATGCCGGTCTCGGAAGACCAGCCCGTGGGCGGTTTCCGGGTAACGGTCCCCAAGGACCACGCGCATGGGGTCTCCAGCGACTCCACGATCAAGAGCTACAGATTCACAGCGCAACTGCATTTCGACACGACCCCCGACGGCGCCAGCATCTTCGTCTTCGCTGGAGACGATCTGGTGGCAAAGCATCACATGGAGCCCGTGTCGGCGACCACTTGGACGGCAGCGCCGCTGCCCACAGATGCCAGCGCCGCGGCGGACTTCAGTCCGGCCCGCATCGACATCCGCGCGGACCTTGTCGGCGAGACGCTGGGCTTCGTGGTCGCCGTAGGCGGCCTGGAAGGCGACGCCGCCCTGGCCATCCACTTCGAGCGCACATTCCAGTCCGGGCCCGCGACCCCGCCACCCGTACGGGAATCCCAATGGCTCGACCCCATCGGTACGGGGACGGTCTACGAAGTGCACCGCCACCAGGAGGCGGCCACGCCCCTGTACCTGCTCTTCGGTTTCCTTGGCCTGGTGGAGACGATGGGCGACCCCGTCGTCGATGAACGGCTGCCAAGCTGGACCTTCCCCCACGGAGGCGCCCGCGATGGTACCTTGGAGGCCAGTTGCGCCCTCGGCGGCTGGAGCTACGCGCAGACCCTCTACATCTATCTCGAGGGCGCCGGCACATGGTCCCACACCCTGAGCAACGGCGACCACGCCGCCGAGGATCAAGGCGCCTACGCGTCCGGCGCCGGCTACGGATTCTTGGTGAGCGCCGTCGTGGCAGGCCTTCCCATCGGAACCGCGCAAGGGGACGGTGGCTCGGCCAGTGCGCGCATCGACGTCGTCTCTGCGCAGGCCGGCCCGACCCACGCAGCCCTCGTCGAGGCCATCTGCCTAGACGCGCCCCTGGCAGTGCTCCTGGGCACCGGCGCCCCGTCCAGTTCCTCCTTGCTGCAAGGCCTCACCACCCAACAAGCGGAGGACCTGGCGTCTTCCCTGGCCGAGGCCGCACTGGCATAGCCACGCATCCTGACACCAGGCAGGACCCTTCTGCTTAAGCGAAGCGCCGGCTTGGACCGCTTGTTGTTCCGTCGAGTCCTCATCGCCAACCGTGGCGAGATCGCCGTCCGTGTCATCCGTGCCTGCCGTCGCCTCGGCGTCGAGACCGTCGCCGTGTACAGTGACGCAGACAAGGACGCGCTGCACGTGCGCCTCGCCGACCAAGCGGTCCACATCGGGCCCGCGCCCAGCGCCGAGTCGTACCTGGTCCAAGAGAAGATCCTCAAGGCCGCCATCGACAGCGGCGCAGAAGCCATCCACCCCGGCTACGGGTTCCTCTCCGAGAACGCAGGCTTCGCCCGCAAGGTCCGCGACGCGGGCCTCGTCTTCGTCGGCCCCAGCCCCGAAGCCATGGACAAGATGGGTGACAAGGTCGCTGCCCGCGCCAACGCCATCAAGGCCGGCGTCCCCGTGGCCCCCGGCAGCGAGGCACTCCGGGACGCCGACGAGGCCGTCATGGAGGCCGAGCGCATCGGCCTGCCCATCATGCTCAAGGCAGCCGCCGGCGGCGGCGGCATCGGCATGCGCGTCGTCAAGGACCAATCCAAGATCCGCTCCGAGTTCGAAGCATGCCAAGCGCAGGCCAAGGCCGCCTTCGGTGACGACTCGGTCTTCATGGAGCGCTTCATCCAGCGCCCCCGCCACATCGAGGTGCAGGTCCTGGCAGACCAGCATGGGCACTGCATCCACCTCTTCGAGCGGGAGTGCAGCATCCAGCGCCGCCACCAGAAACTCGTCGAGGAAGCCCCCAGCCCAGGGTTGACCCGCCTGCAGCGGGAAGAGATCGGCGAGAAGGCGGTCCGACTGGCCAAGCTGGTCGGCTACAGCAACGCGGGCACCCTGGAGTTTCTGTACGAGGACGGCGAGTTCTTCTTCAACGAGATGAACACCCGTCTGCAGGTCGAACACCCCGTCACGGAGATGGTGACCGGCGTGGACCTCGTGGAATGGCAACTCCGCATCGCCGCCGGCGAACCGCTGAGCCTGCAGCAAGGGGACATCACCATCGCCGGCCACGCCATGGAGGCCCGCATCAACGCGGAGGACCCCTTCGACGGCTTCCGCCCAAGCCCAGGCCGCGTCGACGGACTGCACCTACCCCAAGGCCCCGGGATCCGCTGCGACAGCGGCCTCTACGAAGGCTGGACCATCCCGTCCGCCTACGATTCGATGGTCCTCAAGCTCATCACCCACGCCGACGACCGGGATGCCTGCATCGCGCGCATGGAACACGCCCTGGCGGAGCTCCGCCTTGAGGGCTTCACCAGCAACCAAGCCTTCCACCAGCGCCTCATGGCCAACGACGT
>JBFIDG010000217.1:0-2589 GCA_041581335.1 Thermoplasmatota archaeon | reverse complement strand
GGGCCGCCTTCTCGGTCCAGGCCGCGATGGCGTCGGCGGGGGTCTCGAGGGGGAAGAGGATGAACAGGTCCACGTCGGCGCCACCTGCGAGCCACGTGTCCTTGGCCATGCTGCCCTGGACCGAGGCGCGGCCGGGGGCCCCCAGGGCCTGCAGGCTGGCCTGGATCGCGGCCTCCACGCCGGCGACGGCAGCCATGGCGCGGCGGCGCTCGTCAGGGCTCGGACGCAGGCGCTTGAGCACCTCGTCTTCGATCATGGCCCCTCCATGATGTCACTCAGGGCCAATTGCGTGGCCCGCCTTTCGACGGCGAGATGTTCGCTCTCCGTCGCCATCAGGAGTGTGCGGCGGATGACCTCGTCCACCGGGCCTGCGATGTCCGGCGCATCGAGGAGCGGGTCGTTGCGCGGCACTTCGATGCGAGGATGGGGGCGTTTGTGGATTCGTTCCATGATGGCACGGCGCTTGTCGTCGTCCACGTCGACCCGCGGTAGGTCCTCAGGGATCGGGCTCCGGGTGGCGACCAGCTCCGCGCGGAAGACCGGGCGTCCGAACAGGCGCACGAGCGTCGCCAAGGCCACGTGTGTGCGACGCTCTGCAGGCATGGGGACCTCCCGCACGGCGAGTCCGACGCGCTCGTACAAAGTGCGATGGGCAGTGGCATTGGCGAGCTGGTAGTGCTTGCTGGGCGGCTTGGAGATCTCGCGGAGCAGGCCCATCTCTGCCATGGCGGAAAGGTACCCGGCGACGGTCAGGCGATGCACCGGCAGATCGCGTCCTTCACTGAGTGCGCGGGCGATGCCGCTGATGCTGTCGCTGTTGACGTCACGCAGGTGCGCGATGATCTTTTCGCGGAACGCTTCCTCCGCGACGAGGCGACCCATCGGGCGTCCCATGGCCCGCGTCTCAAAAGGGTTGGTGCAGGCTAGCCGCGGTGGCGAAGACGGCCCCAGAGAGCCTTGATGGGGGCATAGATGGGCCATACGGCCTTGATCATGGCCCTCTCAAGGTGCTTGCAGCCGCGGAAGAAATCGTCGTTCCACTCGTCCGCGATGATGGCCCCCATGAGCCCGACCAGCATGCCCCCAGGGATGTCCGTGAGCCAGTGGATGCCCAGGTACAGGATGCTGAACAAGAACATCACGAAGTTGACGATCAGGAAGATGAGGTAGCCGCGGTGTTCCCAGTCGCGGATGGAGTAGCCGCGGCGGCGCATGGTCCACCAGGTGACCAGGATCAGGCCGAAGGGGATGGCGGTGTGCAGGCTGGGGAACGCGTTGTCCAGCGGGTCGGCGCGGACGAAGAAGTCGAAGAAGCTGGGACTGCTGTTGTACAGAAGCGCCTGCATCCCAGGGATGTAGTCGCTGGTGATCTGGACGTTGAAGAAGATGTAGAACGGGATCGCCAGGATGTAGATGATCGAGTAGTTCAACGCCGCCAGGCCCGCCAGCTGCTTGTCGTCCCGGTAGGCGAACAGGATGACCGAGAAATACGTCATGAAGACGTACATCCACAGATAGTGGACGTTGAGGAACGCGGTCAGCGCCTCGTTGTGGAAGAACTGCTGGAAGCGGTACGTGAAGTCGCCTTCCAAGGACCAGAGCAGCCAGGTGTTGTCACCGAAGACGCCGCGGATGGGGTCGTTGAGGTCGTCGATCCAGTTCTTCTCCACGATGATGGCCATGAAGAGCACCAGATGCCAGCGGTAGTCGACGAACAGACGGCGCATGTTGTGGACGAAGCCGCCGCCCCAGCGACGGGGGGCGAACAGCATCAACGCCAGGGGAGTGCTGGCAAGGACCGACCAGAAGACGATCCGACCTAGCGACACGGCCACGAGCCCCGGTTGCCTCCCGGACAGGAAAAGCTTGCGCCTTGTTCCGGGACGCCGGCACCACCTGGCCGGAAGGGGCGCGGACGCCCCGGGTCCAGCTCGCATTGCTGGCCGTCCAAGGGCCCGCGACCGGCCGGCCTCGCAGCTGTGGCCCAGGCCCCTTGGGCAAGGGCTGGATTTAACCCCTGGGAGTACTAGTTAAGCGGTTCATATACTGCTTATACCGGCGCAGCACCCCTTTATATATGGTGCCCGGGTAGCACAAATCCCCACGTGGGAGGTCCCAGAATGGCTGTCATCCATATCCAGAACGTCGTCGCCAGCACCTCGATCGGTGAGGAACTCGACCTCAACGCGATCAGCGCGACGTTCAGCAACGCTGAGTACGAGCCCGAACAGTTCCCCGGCCTCGTGTTCCGCGTCGCCGAGCCCAAGACGGCCGCACTCATCTTCCGCAGTGGCAAGGTCGTCTGCACCGGTGCCAAGAGCATCGCCGAAGTCCACACCGCGGTCGGCATCGTCTGCGCCGAGCTCCGCGCCCACGGCTTCGAGACCATCGACGACCCCGAGATCACCATCCAGAACATCGTCGCTACCAGCGACCTGGGTGCCGAACTCAACCTCAACGCCATCGCCATCGGCCTTGGCCTCGAGAACGTCGAGTACGAGCCCGAGCAGTTCCCCGGCCTCGTCTACCGCCTCACCGACCCCAAGGTCGTCGTGTTGATCTTCGGCAGCGGCAAGCTGGTCTGCACCG
>JBFIDG010000216.1:0-2615 GCA_041581335.1 Thermoplasmatota archaeon | reverse complement strand
GCGATGACGTTCATGTCGCCGGCGCGGCACACCTCTTGTTCGTAGGTCTGTGGCGGCGCCACGTTGGGGAACGCTGCCAGGTCTGCTGGCGCGGGCGCGGTCTGATGCGTGACCGTGTGGCACTTCATGGCGACGGTGGCGCCGTCCCATTCGTAGGAGCGGGCGCCGTTGAGTTTCAGTTCGACGATGTCCGTCATGTCCTCCATGCCGCTGGTGGCGGACCACGCGATGTGGGCATTGCGCCCGATGACGATGCCCGGCGCTGAGGCGACACCGATGCCCACGGCATCGAAGCCGGCGCCATGCAGGCCGATCTGGTAGGGCACCGGCGGCTTGTACAACCCCATCTGCGGGGCGCCCCACATGATGGGGTCGCCGGTCGCAGAATGGGATGCATTGAGGAGGAACGCATTGCTGCCCCAGTGGAATCCTTCGAAGAGGCCGGAGCCCTTCTTCTCGCCAGCCTTTGCGTAGAGTGGTGGGCGAAGGCCGAGTTCGCCGACGGGGGCGCCGCCGAAGACCACGGCGTCGGCTGCGGCGGCCATGTTGACGAGCTGATGGTCGACCTGGTCGCGGGGCAGCGGGTCTTCGCAGCCGTTCATGACCTTGTCCTGGACTGGGATGGTCGTGTAGCTGTCCGTGATGCGCAGCCAGGAGATGTCGCCGAAGGCGTCCCATTCACGCTGTGCGTCGCCGATGGTCTGGTTGAGCTGCGCGAGCCGTTGCAGGTTGCCCAGCTCGTGGCCGCCGTCCACGCCGAAATAGCCGATGAGGTAGATGATGCTCGCGACCGAGTCCAGGGGCGTCCACGGCTCGGGCACGTGGCCGAGCGCCGGGAACTCCCCGGGCAGTTCGTCCCGGGCGGTGGCTTCGGCGATGTATCGGTTGACGCCGTCTGCGTAGGCCATGAGGATCTCTTTGGCGTAGGCGGGCGCTGCCGCGTATTGTGCCTCGATGTCCGCGTGGGAGTAGAGTTCGCGGTGCACCTCAAAATCAGATCCCAGTTGGGCCGCGCCAGCGACGCGGGCGGAGTCGCCCCAGCCCACGTGGCGCAGAAGGTCTAGCTCGAACAAGCGGTCCTGCGCCTGCACGTAGCCGTTGCCGTACATCAGGGAATACATGTCGTCGGCGTAGACGTGGGGCACACCGTATGCGTCGCGCTTGATGGTGATGTCCACGGGCCCGGAGGGCTTGGGTGCGCCCTCCCATACGGGCCACGCGATGTCGCCGGCCTTGAGCGTGCACGGAGGGATGGTGGGCAATTGGATCGTTGGCGCTTCGGTCTCGTTGCCGCCCGTGTAATTCGGGTCGATGACGACGTTGTCGTCCTTGTCTTTCTTGCCAAAGCAGCCGGATGTGGCGACCATCACGACGACAGCCACGGCTAGCAGAGCCCGTCCACGCATGCACGCTGACCATGCTGACCGTTCTTGAGGCCTTCGCAGCCCCGGAGCCGGGGCCTGTGGCGCTATTCGACGTACCGCAACGCCTCTGCAGGCGCGACCCTACCCACCTTGATGATCGGCGCGACCGTGGCGAGCATCGCGACGATGTAGCTGGCCAGGAACAGCAGCCCGATCTCCGACCACGGGATGGTGTACGGGTATTGCAGTTCGCGGATGACCGCGAACCATAACCCGAAGGTGACGATGATCGAGCATAGCAGGCCGATGATGAATCCCATGAAGATGATCAGGGTCACTTCGATGAGGAAGATGCGTCGCGTCTGTCTCGCCGTGAAGCCGAGCGCACGCAACATGCCGATCTCCTGGCGCCGCTCCAGCACGGAGCGGCTCGTGACGATGCCGAGGCTCAGCACGCCGACGATGAGCCCCAGGCCCAAGAACAGCTTCATGGCAGCCAAGATCTGGCGGAAGCCCTCCTGTTCCTTCTCCACTTCGTCGACGCTGGACTCGGCGTTCATGCCGATGCTGCGGTAACTGCGTTCCAGGTCCTGTGCCACCTGGATGGCATCGTCAGGCTCATCGACCTTGAACAGATACAGACTATCGGCCTGCGGGAACATGTCCTCCACCACCTGCATGGGCAGGAAGATGCCGGGGAAATGCCACTGCTCCTGGATGCCGATGATGGTGAACTCCGGGCACGTCCCGGCGTTGATCGTGCATTCCCCGATGTGGATATGCAGGATGTCGCCGACATCGTTGGCGAGGTCCTGGTTGCGGTCATCCGTGGAGTACGGGTAGGACACGATGACGGTGCCTGGTTCATCGAGCAGGCGCTGGTAGACCGCCTTGTCGTCGAGTTCGTCGATCGCCCAGAGCAGGTCGAAGCCCTGGTCGTCGATGAAGGCCTGGTCGACGCCGTACACGTGATGCCCGGGGGGTCCGAAGGACCCGACCCCTTCGCCGTTGACCGTGATGAAGTCCGGGTCGAAGCTGAATTGGTCGAGCAAGCGGTGTTCGCTGCGGATGCCCTGTACGGGGAATGCGGCGTTGCCTTCCAGGCCGGGTACGTCGAGGGTGGTGGTCGCTTCGATGTGGAAGCCGCCGGTCTGGCGCTCGGCGGGCAGGTCGAACAGGGCGCCGAAGATGCTGAAGAAACCGATGCTGAGGATGACGATACTGAACATCGCCAACGTCATCCCCGTGCGG
>JBFIDG010000215.1:0-2636 GCA_041581335.1 Thermoplasmatota archaeon | reverse complement strand
TTCCGATATCTTCTGCAATGCACAGCGAACTACCGGCAACTTTTATGTATGACACATCAGTGGTCGACTGTTGCTACCCTGTGGGTGGCGGTGTGCGAACATGCGTTTCTTGAAGCGAGTCAGCGAACGAGGTACTCTTACCCTCCCTCCCGAAGTCCGGGAAGCCCTTGAGGTCCAACCCGGCGACATCGTCGAGTTCGAGGTCATCGGAGTGGTTCGAAAGAACAATAAGACCGTACAGGAAACCCGGGTCCTTCGCACCGAGGCCATCCGCACCGGAGGGGACATCTAATGCAGCGCCAACTTACTTTCCTGATCGCCTTGTTGATGATGACGACGGGCTTTGTCACGTTGGGTTCCGCCCAGGGTGACGGCACGTCCGGTATCGTCCTCGACACCGCCGCTGAGATCGGCGCATGTGCCGGCTCGACCGACCCGGCCAGTGCCGAATGCGGCGCCATCGGAGATGCTTCACAGCCTGCTCTAGCCTTCGCCACCAGCGGAGATTTCGAAGCGTACTGCGTGGACAACCCCACGAATCCTGTGTGTGAGGACTACCTCGCCGCCAAGGCGCTGCAACCCGTCGAGCAGGACGGCAACCGCATCCAGTTCAACCTCGGAGAAGGCACATTCGTCTACATCATCGCCGACCCGGTCGCTCAGACCATCGAAGTCGGTGACCAGAACGGCGTCATCATCCCACCCGAGCCCGGCACGGCCTCGCAAGGCGAGATCGCGGTGCCCTTCGCTTACGTCCGCATGCACAAAGCGGGCATCGTCCAGACGCAGATCCGCGTCGACATCGACGGCACGCCTCGCACAGGCGCCGGCTGCGGCACCGACGTCACTTGCCAGGACAACACCATCGCCGAACGGGATGGTAGTCTCGCCTCATGGGCCCGCATCCGTTTCGACAACGATCCCAACATGGACGACGACGAAGACGGTGACGGTGACGTCGACGACAACGAAGTCTACCACATCGGCAGCGGCGCCCTCCACATCGAGCCGTACTGCACGCCGTTCGTCAACAGCTGCGTCATCAGTGGCGTCGTCTTCAACCCATACGTCCTCGACGGCCGCAGCACGCTGACCATCAGCGAACTCCACTTCAAGGTCCCCCCGGGCAACGACTACGCCCGCTACTTCCTGCACAGTGACCTGGACGATGACGGAGAATCCGACTGGGCTGAACAGAACGGCGGCGGCGTCGGTTCCAGCAACCCCTTCCACCCTGAATCCACCACCAGGGACCGCGACGGCGACCTGCTGCTCGATGACATCGAGCTCATCTGGGGCACCACGGTCGGCAACAAAGACTCGGATGGAGACGGCGTCGAAGACGGCATCGAAGACCTGAACGGCGACGGCAAACTCGACCCCATCCCTGTCGGATGGAGGAAAGCGGACCTCGACGACATCGGCAGCTACGCCCTGCCCGACGGCCACCGGCCATGGATGGACAGCCGCGAGAACGCCCGCATCGAGACCGACCCCACGAAGTGGGACATGGATGGCGACAAGGAGCCAGATGGACGCGACGCCCACCCCCGCCATGGCCGCCTCGACACCGTCGAGCCGCTTCCCGCGGTCCGGCCCACGTACGCAGCCACTGGCCGCGACCCGGTCTTCGGCAGCATCCGCGACTCCGACAAGGACGCTGATGGTTTCTACGACACCTGTGAGATCCTCGCCTTCGGCGATCTCCTCCAGGTCGGCACACCCTTCACCAACGACCATCACGACGACGACTGGGACCTAGACGGTCTGACCAACGTGCACGAATGCAGCACCCACCGCCGCTCCCCGGACCCTGATAGCACCGCATACGTGCTCGACATCGTGCAAAGCGGCAACGGCCGCGACGAGGAGTCGATGAACGACCGCACCAACCTCCGCGACCCGGACACAGACCACGATGGTCTGCTGGATGGCGAAGAGGTCGAAGGCCGCGTCTACGACGTCCACCTCCTGCACCCTGGCGCGCCCACGACCTTCAACCGCACCCGTCCCCACGATGTGGCCGGCGCGCCTCTCGAGGACTACCCTGCCGGTCACTCCCAGACCAACTACCCTGGCGACTCCGACAACGACGGCATCGCCGACGGTATCGAGGTCTACGGCGACTGGAACGGCGACACCATCGCCGCCCGCGTCGAAGCGCACAATCTGGATCCAGCACGCCACCCGCTGGCCCTGCCCTGGAACGCCACGTACGCCATCGGCACGTCCGATCCATACCCCGTGACGGCGGCCAGCTTCGTGGCGCCCATCCAGCCTGACTGGGCCACCATCAACGCCGGCGCCTGGGCCGACACGATCCCCGTCCTCGACGCGGATGTCCGCCAACTCATCGGTGGCACCCTCGGCATCGGGGATCGCTTCTTCATCGACCCGGCCGACGGCTTCTTGAAGTTCGACCTCGAAGCCATGTACCCGGTCTCCAGCAAACCCATCGGCGACGACCTCAACAACGACGGATACGTCAGCGGCGGCGAGATGATGGGCTTCATCCGATACCTGGAACCCGCCGGGGAGCTCGACGCCGGCAGCGGCGGTCGCGACTCCGACGACGACGGTGTCACAGACCTGGAAGAACTCCAGGGCATGTGGGACAGCGTGATGCGTTACGACGG
>JBFIDG010000214.1:0-2663 GCA_041581335.1 Thermoplasmatota archaeon | reverse complement strand
TGGCGCCCGACGCCCCCGAGACCGGCGATGATGTCATCTTGGTCGAAGACGGCGCGCTCACCCGCGGTGGCGACACCATCGGGCGCATCATGCCCATGCGGGACGGCGCCCAGCAAGAGGCCGCCAAGACGGCACCCGGAATCGTCGTCATCGATGCCGACGACTGGACCATCATCCCCCTCGAGAACCAGATCGCTGCCCGGCGGGACCGGCCCGGCACGCTCTACGGGCTCGCCCACGACCCGACGCAGGTCGGCGTCTTCCGCGACACGCTGGAACGGGGCGTCCACGGCGTCGTCCTCGCACCCGCCCACGCCGCTGACATCGAACAAGCGCACAAGGTGCTGCTCGCCAAAGGCCTCCCCGCCAACGACCGCGCGGAAAGCGGCCCGGTCCGTCTGGAGACTGCCACCGTGACCGCCGTCGAGGACGCGGGCCCCGGCGACCGCATCTGCGTCGACGCGACAAGCATCTTCAACGACGGCGAAGGCCTGTTGGTCGGCAGCACCGCACGCAGCTTCGTCCTAGTGCACGCCGAGACGATCGAGACAGAATTCGTCCGCGCCCGCCCCTTCCGCGTCAACGCCGGCGCCGTCCACAGCTACCTGCTGGGCCCCGAGGGCCGCACCCAGTACCTCAGCGAAGTGGCAGCCGGCCAACGCATCCTCGCCGTCAGCCAGCAAGGCACGCGCACGATCACCGTCGGCCGCTCCAAGCTCGAGCACCGCCCACACCTGCTCGTCCGCTGGCAAGGTCCCGGCGGCCAAGGCAGTGCCGTCCTGCAGAACGCCGAGACCATCCGCCTCGTCCGACCCGACGGCACGCCCATGAGCATCACCGCCCTGCGAGCCGGCGACGAGATCCTTGTCCACCACGAGAAAGCCGCCAGGCACTTCGGGATGCCGGTCGACGAGAAACTGGAGGAACGCTGATGACCTGGCCCAAGCACGTCCGCATCGCCACCGTCTGCACGGCCGACCGCAACGCCGCCGTCGCCATGTTGGCCACCGTCAAAGCGGACGTCGCCGAGGTCCGCCTCGATGCGTTCTGGCCCACGCCACCGGAGGCCGAGCAGGCGTCCGAGGACCTGATCACAATCCTCGAGGCCAGCCCTGTGCCCATCCTTGCCACCCTGCGCCCCAAGCGCCAAGGAGGCAGCTACGTGGGCCCCGAGGACGTCCGCATCAATCTTCTGCTCGCCGCCGCCCAGGCAGGCTGCGCCGTCGATCTAGAAGACGACCACCGGGACATCGGCGCCGTCATCGCGCCGTTCAAGGCCGCCGGCACGGACATCATCGTGAGCGACCACCGCTTCGGCGCTGCCCCCGACCGCGAGACCGGCCTCAAGCACCTGCAATCGATGCAGGACCTGCAGGTCAACTGCGACAAGATCGCATTCCCCAACGGTTCCTTCATGGACGGTCTGCGCGCCTTGGAACTGGCCCACAGCCACGCCCACCGGAACGGCCGCCCCATCATAGCCCCCATCGGTGGAGACATCCTGCTGCGCGCGGTGCTGCCCCTTGCAGGCAACCACGGCACCTACGGTCACGCCGGGGTCCCCGCCGTCTCCGGCCAGCCCGCGATCGCGGATCTGCAGGCCATCTGGGACCACTGGGGCTTGGCCAACGACGAGATCCCTGGCGATGCCGATGCTGGATGGTACGCCGTCATCGGCGAACCCGTCAAGCACAGCCTCAGCCCCCGCATCCACAACGCCATGCTACGGGCAGACGGCGCAAAGCAACGCTACGGCGCGCTCTCCGTACCCAACAGCATCGGCGCGGTCCGGCTCATCGCCACCGTCGCCGCCCGCATCGGTCTGCGCGGCGCCTCGGTCACCATGCCGCTCAAGCAGCACGCCGCCGCGGTCGCCTACTGCGACGACATGGCCAAGGCGGTGGGCGCGGCCAACTGCCTGCGCTTCACCAACGGCACTGAAGGCACCAACACAGACGCGACCGCGCTGCGGCGTCTGCTCACGGGTGCCAAGGCCGTCGCCGTCCTCGGTGCCGGGGGCGCAGCCCGCGCCGCGCTCTGGGCGGCCAACGACCTAGGGATCCCGGCCACGTTCACCTGCCGCGACGCCGACAAGGGCGCGGCCCTGGCTGAAACCATGAGTGCCACGTTCGTACCGTGGTCCGAACGCGCCAGCCTGCAGGCCGATGCCTGGGTGCAGGCCACCCCGGCCACGGACGTCATCGAAGCCCTCCCGGGCGTCGAGCGCGCCATCGAACTGGTCTACAAGGACGGCGAGACCTCCTTCACGGCCGCCGCCCGACTCGCCGGCGCCGACGTGACGGATGGCCGGGCATTCCTCGTGGAGCAAGCGCTGGACGCGTACCAGTACTGGACCGGCCGCGCAGGCCGCCGCGAGGTCATGGAGCAGGCACTGTGATCGGCAAGGGCTCGGCGCTCGGTGCGATCACCATCATCAATGCCACGGCGACAGGGATCGGTTGCTCCATCGCCATCGACGAGAAGACCACTGCGACCTGGCAATGGCGCGGTGAAGGACTCGGCTGGCGCGGCATGACCGATGATGCACTCGCCCGTGCTGTCTATGCCCGCGCCTGCGCAGCGACGGGACGCCACGGCGCCATCGTCGACTGCGCCGCCCCCTTCCCACCGTCCCGTGGCCTGAAGACCAGCAGTGCGGCAGC
>JBFIDG010000213.1:0-2692 GCA_041581335.1 Thermoplasmatota archaeon | reverse complement strand
GGGCGCTGCCAAGAGGTCGGCCACCAGCGTCTGCGGGGGCAGGTCCGGGACCTGGGGCAGGTAGGCGACGCGGAGGTCCTGCTGGGTCTCGAATTCGCCCAGGTCGGGCTTCAGTTGCCCCGCGAGGAGCTTGAACATCGTCGTCTTGCCAGCACCGTTGGGGCCGACCAAGGCGATCTTGTCACCGGGCCGCATGAGGAAGCTGGCGCCCCGCAGCACGTGGGTGCTGCCGTAGCTGAAATGGATGTCCTCGGCCTGGATGAGCGGGCGCACTAGGGGCGGCGAGCCAAGCACGGGTCTCAAAGGTTTGGCAAAAAGGCGCGCCCAGGTCGACGCGTATCTATGGGCGGTCGCGCGTGGCACGGCATGGTCGGCGATCGCCTCCAAATTCCAGACATCGTGCGACTGGTCTCGTTCGCAGGGTTCGTTGCGACCGGATCCGCGTTGCTAGGAGCACTCTGGGCCTTTGGCGAGCAAGAACCGTTGCTCGGCGCGGGGGCGATTATGCTCGCCATGTGGATTCTCATCTCGACGTTGCTATTCACGGCCATTTACCAGGCTATCCGAGACCACGGCAACCATCTGGCGAGCCGCTTGGAGGCCATAGCAGGCCACCTGGGCGGCGATGGCAACCCCACCCCCGCGGACGGCGCCGAAGCACCCACGGGCGATGTGTGGCGGACGGCCTGCCCAGCCTGCGACACGGCCCAGTCCTTTGGGCTCAAGGACCTACTGCAGTGCAGCTACTGCGGCCACGCCGACTTTTCTGTAGCCGACTAGGACTCGTCATCATCGTCTTCCCAGTCCTCGCCTTCGGGTCCGGGGTGGAAGCCGATGGGGAGGTCGGGCTCGACGGGGCCGTTATCGAAATCGTACGGGAACTGGTTCCAGTACGGGGAGTCGTCGAGGACGTGGTAGCGTCCGTTCTCGCTGTGGATGCCGCGGATGAGGTGGCTGCCGATGCGGTCGACGTGGTACAGGATGGTGCCTTGGAACAGGGTCTCGCCGATCTGCTTGTAGAAGCGGCCGCAGACCGTCAGCGCGATCGTCTTGTCCGTGATGAACTCGTCCAAGTAGTGCGCCATGTGGTAGGCACTGGGGAGTTCGATGTGCGGCCGGATCGTGATCTCCTCACGCAGGCCGTGCAGGATCATCAACGGGACTGGCGTCTCGCCGTCCTTGACGGTGCTATCGTGATAGGACCGGATGATGCGTTTGCACGTCTCGTCGTCGAGCATGCTCCAAGTCGCCCGAGGTGGGCCCTGATTTCAAGATTGGGGTCGGCGCCATGGGCCTGCGATGGACGTCGCGGCCATTCAACTGCGCGTCGGGGCGGCCCGCCGCACCGGCTCGGAGATCACCGCCAAGGCATCTGCGGCGGTATGGTCGAAGACACCATGGACACCTTTGGCGCGGATGAAGCCCGGAGGGATGTAGGCAAGGAGCACCAGGGCGGCGGCGAACACGCCCATGAGTTGGCTGACGAGTTGGGCACCGAACGGGGTCTCGGCAAGGGAGAGCACGGCGCGCATGACGCTGCTGATGGCGGAGAAGCCGAACCACAGGATGAATGCGCCGCTGACCATGGCGATGCGGTACTTGACGGTCAGGTCATCGGCGCGCCGGTAGAGTGCCACGTAGGCGATGGCGGCCGCCAGCGGGGGGCCGATGAGGCCCAGGGACAACAGCAGGGACCAGGGGCTGCTGGCCCCGAGGGGGTTCTGGTAGGCCCAGACGGCGGTGCCGCTGCTCATGTCGATGAAGGGCCGTTGGATCTCGGTGATGACGACGAAGTAGACGAACAGCACGCTGTAGAAGACGA
Organism: Thermoplasmatota archaeon; assembly: GCA_041581335.1. Lineage (GTDB taxonomy): Archaea > Thermoplasmatota > E2 > JACPAO01 > JAHFTW01 > JBFGSX01. The sequence goes on along the minus strand of JBFIDG010000213.1, from coordinate 870 downwards.
CCGATGCGACGAGCATGTCCTGCCGGCCCGTGTATAGGTAGAGCAAGTAGTAGGCGAGGCCGGCGAGCATGACGAGCACCAAGACGACCAGACCATACAATGCCACGCGGCCGCCGATGAGGCCGAAGCTGGCGTAGGGTCGGACGAACGCGAAGTATGACGTGATCACGCCGAGGGCGGCGAGGCCACCCCACCAGACGATGAAGCCCTGGTGGGCACCTTTGCCCGGCCCGGAGATGGCTCTGCGGCTCAGCACGAAGGCCACGAGCAGGTACAGGACGCTGCCCATGATGCTGATGCCTTGCAGGACCATCTCCTGGCCAGACAGTGGCATACCTGGAGGGTTCTCGGCCCGGAGCTCTTGAACCTTGCCAGGATGCCCTTAGGGGCCCGTGGACACCCCGTCTATGGACGGGCCATACCGAAGCCGGGCGGGCTGAAGAACTGCGTCGGCTCGGGCGTCGTGATGGGCAGCATCAGGTCGCCGCCGACGATGACGACGGGGCTGCTCGTGGCGCTCGGCAGGTAGTCCTGCACGGTGTCGGTGATGACCAGCCGCACTTCGTGGCCGGCGGGGACGACGGCGTCGAAGGGCAGGAACTCCATCATGGCGGTGATCGTGGCGCCGGGGACGACGGGCGTCATGTCGACGCCGCCGTCGGCGTAGCGCAGGTCCATGATGGCGTGGCCGATGCGGCGGTTGCCTTCGGTGACGTCCACGAGGGTCAGACCGAGTTGGCCGCCGGCGCCCTGCGGCGTGACGTCGACGTGGAACTTGGGCAGACCCGCGATGCGGGTGTCGTTGCTGGCGTCAAGGACGCCTAGGTCGAACACCATGCGGCAGGTCGGGCCGACACCAGTGCAAGCGGC
>JBFIDG010000212.1:0-2724 GCA_041581335.1 Thermoplasmatota archaeon | reverse complement strand
GGAACCCATCACGGACACCAACGAAACGACGGAACCCACCACCGAAGAAGACGGTGGCAACCAGAAGAAGACCCCTGGCTTCGAGGCCATCGCCTTGATCGCCGCCCTGGGTGCTGCCTTCGTGGCCTTCCGCCGCAAGTAAAGCGTCAAATCACCGGGGCACGTGGCTTCAGCCATGACCCTGATGATCGCCGGCAGCACCCTCTGGCGTGCCGTCGCGGTCATCGGGCTCGCCGCCCTGGTGGGACTCCTCTTCCTCTTCTTCTCCCGTTCCACTGCCCGCGACGACTTGTCGTTCCTGGGCCACTTGGAGGAACTCAGAAAACGTGTGCTCCTGAGCAGCGCAGCCATCCTTGCGACGATGGCCTTCCTGTTCAGCTTCGACTGGGCACCCGGCGGCTGGCCCCGCCCCGCGCTGCACGACAACCTCGCCGCCCGCCTGTTCAGCCGGGTCCGCGACGACTTGGTCCCTGATTCGGTGATCCTCGTCGTGGCCAGGCCCATGGATGGCTTCGCCGCCGAGATGGCCATCTCGCTGGGCGCGGCATTGATCCTGACGGCACCGTTCTGGGTCTGGCAGATCGGCGGCTTCCTGTGGCCCGCCCTGCGCCCCAAGGAGCGCCGCACCATCCTGCAGGCCTTCGTGCCCGTCGTACTGCTGTTCGTGGCAGGCGCCGCATTCGCCTACGTCTTCGTCCTACCGTTCATCCTGGCGACCCTTTACGACTACGGCGTCGCCCTTGGCGCCCAAGGTCTCTTGCCGGTCTCCGAGTTCGTCTCGTTCGTCCTTGGCATGATCGTGGTCTTCGGCATCGCCTTCCAGACACCGCTCGTCATGTGGACGCTGACCCGGACGGGACTGGTGCGGGCGGCGTTCTGGCGCAAGTACTGGCGCCACGCCATCGTCGCGATCTTCATCCTCTCGGCCCTCGTGACGGACCCCACCATCGTCAGCCAGGTCTTGGTGGCGCTACCGCTCATGGTGCTGTACGGGGCGGGCCTGCTGTTGGCGATACGCGCCGAAGCTAGCCGAGCTTAGCCTGGACGTCGGCCTTCACGGCCTCAAGGGAACGGCCCTCTTCTTCGATGCCGAGGTCGCGGGCCGTCTTGCGGATCTGCGCCTCACTAGCGGAGGTGTGCTGCCCGGATTCGGCCTTCTTGAGTTCCGTGTCGAACTCCTTGCGGGCCTTCTCGAACTCGCCTTTGGCCTGTCCGAGCCCCCTCGCCAGTTTGGGGATCGCTGCCGCTCCGAAGAGGATGACGATGACGGCGATGATGCCGATGATCTCCGGCGTGCCAAGGGCCATGCTTCGCGGACTCCTCGACGGGGTTTAGGCTTGGCGCTCAGCGACCACGTGGATCTGGCACCAGCCGTCGCTCGTGGCCTGGTTGCGGCAGGGGCGGCCATCCTTCGTCTCGCCCTGGCATCCGTGCGTCGCGCAGAACCGCGCGCCTTCCCTGACGGGTTGCGTGCAGCTGCGCCCCAGGTCCCGCGCCAAGCAGCCGACGACGGTCGCCGCGGGGGCGGTCGCCAGGTCAAGCTTGGCGTCGCGGCCCTCAGGCCACTCATCATCCGGCACCATGTTGCTGGCCTGGACCTCAGCGGCTTTGGCCGTGTCAGCGTAGTCGAAGGCAGGTTCGTGCGGCAGCGCATCAGACCCGTCCCCGATCGCGGCGGCGGCTTCCAGGAAGGCGCGGCGGCGGCGGTGGTTGCTGATGTACAATCCCAGGAACGGCACCAGGGCCAACAGACCCACCAACAGCAGGAGTTCCAGAAGGAACGTGTGCTGGTAGCGGGCGCCGAGCACCGTCAACTCGAACGGTTTGCCTCCGCCTTGTCGGATGAGCTGCACGATGAGCGTGATGCCCGAGGCACCGACCCAGCTCACGAGGACCGCGAGGGCCACATGGGTGGGGGTGCCGTGGTGCAGGTGGCCTTCGAGGCTGTCTGGCTTGCTCTTGAACGCCAGCGCCCCCGTCAGGATGAGCGCGAAGCCGATGACGACCAACGGGATGATCAGGTTGCGCACCGAATAGCACAGGCCCGCGATGAGGATGCGGTTGCTGTCCGCGCAGAAATCACTGCGGGCCCGGAAGACCTCCGCGTACACGATAGCGAGCACGCCGTAGAACACCAGGAGTACGCCCGGGATCACGAGGCCATTGCGCATACGGATACGAGAGTCCCTAGCCATGCTATCCAGTGCTGTTGGACGCGGTTGCGCCGTTATAAGTCATCCCAGATGGACCTGGCTACTTGCGGCGACGTGCCAGGAAGGCGACAGCCAACGCGGCCAGGGCCAGGATGAAACCAGGGCCAGGTGTCGATTCGCCACCGGGCGCCTCGGCGGGCTCGATGTCAGACATGCCGGGCAGTGCCGGGCGCTCATCGGCGCCCGTCGTCGCGGCGGTCTTGCCGATGATGGACCCGTCAGGGTTCTCGAAGAACGCCGTGACGATGTACTTCGTGTCGCGAGGGGCATCGGCGTGGGTGAACGAGGTCTGGCCCGGGCCGAGGGTGCCGATCACGGCGAAGGGACTGTTGGCCGCCCAGATCTCGTAGCCGGCCTCACCGACGACGTCCTCCCATTCCAGCATGTTGCTGCCGCCGGAGCGCGTCACCTTGAGCGTCATGCCGAGCGCCGTGTTCGCGGCGGCGACGTGGACGTCGGTGTAATCGCCGACGGTGGAGGGCGGGGTCGCCGGGGGCGTCGCGGGAGGCGT
>JBFIDG010000211.1:0-2741 GCA_041581335.1 Thermoplasmatota archaeon | reverse complement strand
TCGCGTCGTCGATGAAGCTCCCCCTCCAAGCGACCGGTGCAGGCCACTCCTCGGCGAGCCTGGTGGTATGGAAAGAGCCCGAAGACTCGAACTCAGGCATCCCTAAGACGTGGCTGTAGGTGTTCTGGACTGTGCCTGTCAAGACGGTGACGGGTTCGACGTCGAGGAGGGTGATGAGGTCGGTGACGCGCCCGACGGGGCCATCGGAATCGTACGTCAAGGAGCTGAAACCAAGGTCTGCCGCTCCGTCATCGATCGTCGCCCGGACATCCAGGTTGGCTTCGTCTACTTCGACCCGTACAGGACGAGCTGCGAGACCGATGTCCGCAAGTCTGCCCCGGAAATCCTCGGGTCCAGCGTAAATGTCCAAGGTCGCGGTCAATTGATGGTAGTAACGCTCGTCAAGCTCCGGGCCAGCGGAGAGGTTCGTGTGCCTTTCCCACACGAAGCTCACGTTCTGAAAACTCCAGACGCCGCCTACATCGGCTTGTGCACATCGCAGGGCAACGAAAATTTGGATCGGCGCCGCGCCGAATGGGGCCTCCCAGTCGTCCTCCAATCCCCAGGGCAAGGTATCCGGGGCCCAGTCTGACAAGATGCGGCCGCCCTTGCACTGACTGAAGCGGATGTGCGGCTCCAGGATGGCCGGTGGGCTGACGGTCCCATTCGGAGATGGCTGCCCAGGCGCTGCGGGGGGTTCAGCTGCTTGGGGCTGCACTGGGGCCGACTCGTCTGGCTGTTCGGCAATCTGGTCGACGCAGCCCGCCAGCAAGAGGAGCGCTGAGGTCAGGATGGCGAGGGGGCGATGGAGATTCGTGGGCATTGGATCCACTCCTCCGAGTCACTCCGGGAGATCGACCATCCAGTTGGGGGTATTCATGAGCTCAGCGCTGACGCCGTTTGGCGTAGCTTCGATCCACCACGTGGTAACGTCGCCTTCCATCTCGTGTTGGTTACAGGGCGTTCGCATGAGCATGATTTCACGGTGATACATGTCGGGCCCCTTCTTGGGAATGATCTGGGCCGCGACGGGAATCGTCCAATGGTATGCAACTAGTTCTGCTAGATACTGCGCGTACTGGTCAGGCGTATCGGAGGCGTCGTCGACCCAAGATTGGCCCGTCAGACAGAACTGTGATTGCGCATAGCCGCGGAGACACTCGATGAGGTCCCCAACGTCAGACTCTACGAAGGTGTAGTTCCCGGAGACTAGATCCTCAGCGAAGGCGGTCGCTTCGTCCAGGCACGGAACATCGCCGACGTCGTCCAATTCGACGTCCATTTTTTCGACGGGTGATGCGGCGGCCAGCGGGCCGGCCAGGAGGGTCGTCAGGGCTAGCATCGACAAGAGTTTGGAGTGCACCATTTCCATCACGTCCACACCCCCCTGGTCCCATCAACTTTCAGGGGTGCATTCGGGATACGTGTGGCGGATATTAAGGCCGCACTCGGACAGGGGTTGGTGTTACCTGCGGGTCCTATAAACTCAGGGTGAAACCACCGCTTTTCGTCGTGGAGTAGTTCCACAATTGTCGACGGTTCCGACCTATCTAATCGGGGACCATCGGGATTCCGAACATCCGCGTACGATCGGTGCTTCCGGACTAGGCCCTCTTCCTGACATACACCCCGCCCGCCACGATCGCCAAGCCGGAGGCCAGAAGGATGCTGGTGCCGAAGTTGGGTGTGGGGTAGCCTGGGTCGTCGAGTCCGCTGGACAGGAACGATGCGCCTTGGGTGCCTTGGAGGTCGATGGCGACGGATTCGCCGGCGTCCAGGGTGGGGGTCATCTTCAGCGCGATGCGGTGTCCTTGTGGGATGGTCAGGTCGCCGGCGGGTTCGAGGATGATGTCCCGCATGCCGCCTTGACCGTCGAGGGTGATCGTGGTGGTGCTCGGGGGCGTGGTGTCGCTGTAGGTACCGTCGGGCGCGGTGTGTCCTAGGCTGATTGCCATGGGGACGCTGAAATCTGTGGAGCCGCCGAAGCCGACGAAGGCGAGGCTGAGGCGCCACGCTTCGGAGCCGAATGCGGCCGCTGCCAGGGCTTCTTCGTTGGAGGCCCACACGACGGATGCAGGGGCCCCGGTGAACGAGTACAGGCCCGTGCCGCCGCCGGTTCCGCGTTCCATGAGGTAGGTCTCGTCGTTCTGCATGCCGGTGGCGTCGTTGGTCAGGAACCAGTCTTGCCCGATGGCGACCTGGCCGGTGGCTCCGTCGGATCGGACGATGACGTTGTCGATGTACCAGCCGTCGCCCGTGTTGTCCGTGGTGCCGCGGGCGTGGAATGCGAAGCGGACCTCGAGGGCCTGGCCGGCGAAGGAGGAGAGGCTGAACGAGACGCCGTCGAACGCCGTGGGTTCTGCGTCGCGGGAGTCCCAGAATCCCAGGGTGGTCCAAGCGGCGGAGCCGAAGGGTCGCACCTGAACTTCGAGTTGGTCCAGGCTGGGTTGGGCCGTGCTGGCTTCCGCATCGTAGGCGGTGTCTTCGGTGTTCCAGCGGTGGGAGAAGCTGAGGCTGGCGCCGGTGGCGTCGCTGAGATCGACCTCGAAGCTGGCGGTGCCCGAGGCGTAGTCTTGGTCGAAGTCGCAGTTCGTGCGGGCGAAGGCCAAGGTCGGGGACGCGGCGGAGTACGGGCAGCTGCTGTCGGTGCGGAACAAGCCGGTCAGTGTCCAGTCTTGTGCGAGGCCATCGTCGAAGGTCTCTTCGTAGACCGTCGCCAGGGTCTGCCCCATGGCTTGGGC
>JBFIDG010000210.1:0-2753 GCA_041581335.1 Thermoplasmatota archaeon | reverse complement strand
AGGAAGCGCAGGGTGACGTGCCAGGTGCCCGGCGGCACCGGCTTGGCGTCTTTCTCCTGCTGGCGCAAGGCATGGGTGACCTGATTGATCCGGGAATCGACCGGGATAGGGATGCCGATGAAGAGGCGCACAAGTCTGCGAGACCGACCTCAGAGATGGCCGTTGCGGGCCGTCACGGTCAAATGGGGTACCCTCGTCGCGCGCCTTGCGCACTCGTGCGTACCACACGGCCCCATCGTGTAGTGGTCAACCGTCCAGGCCTTGCGGCCTGGTCTCGCGACCACTCCCCCACGGGCCTGCAGCACAGTCCCATAGTGTAGTGGTCAATCATCTGGGCCTTTGGAGCCCGGGACTCCGGTTCGAATCCGGGTGGGACTACTCGAAGCGGTGGCTTCGGCGAAACGCGCCGAACGCCGCCGGAATGATCGACCTTTTCGAAGGTCGGTGGTCACTCATCTGGGCCTTTGGAGCCCGGGACTCCGGTTCGAATCCGGGTGGGACTACTTCTTCGCCATCGGCAGAACCAGCCGCTTCGCTCGGAGGGTCCGAATCCAGGAGGGACGCCATGCCACCCCGATGGTGGAGCCACGCGGAACACTGGCGCCGGCAACGTCTGGACGGGGATCTGCCACCCTCCGGCAATGCTACAAGAACGGATCGACGTGTTGCCACGCGAAGCCCTGCAATCGTTCTGGGACGCTACGCCCAAGGGTCAGGACGATTGGGCCCATTTTCTGCAAGTGGGAGCTGACCCAGATGTATTCGCCGTCCTTGTGCTTCATGCGGTAGATGGCATTGATGGGGCCGTCTTCGAGGGCACGTAGAGCCTCCCCGGCCGCCTTGATCTCGTCGGGGTGGATGATGTCGTATCCGCTAAGGTTTCGGAACTCATCCGGCTCGTAGCCAAGAAAAACCTTCACCTGCGGTGAGACGTACAGGTATTCACCGGCCTCGTTCGTCAGGCGGAACCAAAGCGATTTGTCACTCAGGAGACCTTTGCCGATCGGCGAATCGACGAATGCCTTGGCTTCTGGCGACCGTGGTTCCACGCGTCGCAAAACCCGTCAGCGCGTTTAACTCTCGGCTTCAGCCTTCTCGATCCAGCCGTTGGCTTCGGCCTGCCGAAGCATGCGACGGAATGCCTGCGTCTCCATGCCGGTGACACTAATCGTCTGGCCGCTGTGGTAGCGCTCGTCCTTCTCCCAGTCTCGGAACGCTTTGCGGACGATGAACTGGCCCTGCACCCCGCTTTGGGTGAACTTCGCCAGTTGCTTGCTCGTCCAAGCGGTGCTGAAGTTGCCTGGGAAGACACCGACCCGCTGGTGGGCCACGACGGCGATGTGGTCGCAGACGCGGTCGAGGAACGCACGGTCGTGGCTCACGACGAGCACGGTGCCTTCGTATTCTTTGAGGGCGCCGGCGACGATGCGTTGGCTCTCCATGTCCAAGTGGTTCGTCGGTTCGTCGAGGACCAGGACGTTGTGCTTCTCGGCGATGAACTTGGCAAGCGCGAGCCGGGCGCGTTCGCCGCCGCTGAGCTGCTCGACGGTCTTGAAGACCGTGTCGCCGCTGAACTGGAAGCGGCCCAGGAGGCCACGGCTCCATTCGTCCGGCGGCGGCGGGTCGCGTAGGGTGCGCGCTTCGTCGATCAGGGTGCGGTCGTGCTGGAGCGTGGTGTGGTGCTGGTCGAAGTACCCTAGCTGGACCTTCTTGCCCCACTTGATCTCGCCCGTGTCTGCCGGGATCTGCCCGAGCAGCACCTTGAGGAGCGTCGATTTTCCGCAGCCATTGGGGCCGATGATGCCGATCTTCTGGCCGCCTTCGATGTCTAGGTTGACGCCGCTGAAGAGCAAGCGGTCGCCGAAGCGTTTGCTGACGTCCTCGGCGAGCAGGACTTCTCGCGGGACGCGCTCCGTGTCGAACCAGAGGCGGAAGTTCTTGCGGACCGTCGGAGCCTCGGCGGTCTCTTGGCTCTGCTGCGAGAGTCGGGTCTTGCGGCTCTTGACCTGGGCATCGAAGCGGTTGCGCGCCTTGAGCTGCTCGATGATGGCGAGTTGGCGCTTGACCTCGTTGAAGTCACGCTTCTTCTTGGCCTGCAAGGCCTTCGAGTAGGCGGCGCGCTGGCCCAGATAGGACGTGTAGTTGCCTTCGTAGGGGTAGACCTGCTGGTGGTCGACCTCGAAGACGCGGTCGGCGACGTTGTCCAACAAGTACTGGTCGTGGGCGGCGACGACGACGCTGCCTTGGAGGTTGATGAGGAAGTCCTCGATGAACTCCACGGTGGGGATGTCCATGTGGTTCGTCGGTTCGTCAAGCAACAGGAGATCCGTGTCCTTGGCCGCGGTGAGGGTCTTGCACAGGAGGACCTTGCTGCGTTCGCCGCCGGAGAGGTCGCCGAATTTGGCGTCCATGATGCCTTCGGGGACACCGAGGTCGTTCAGGAGCGGGTTGCTGCTGGCGTCGCCTTTGCTCATCTCCGTGGCGACGTTGGCCTGCAGTTCCGAGTAGCGCTCCATCTTCTCGTTGGCGTCGGGTTGGTCCCAGGCGCCGGGGCTGCCCATCCATGCTTCGATGGCGGCGATCTCGTCTTGGAGCTTGCGGGCCACGGCGGTGGGCGCTGCCAAGAGGTCGGCCACCAGCGTCTGCGGGGGCAGGTCCGGGACCTGGGGCAGGTAGGCGACGCGGAGGTCCTGCTGGGTCTCGAATTCGCCCAGGTCGGGCTTCAGTTGCCCCGCGAGGAGCTTGAACATCGT
>JBFIDG010000209.1:0-2771 GCA_041581335.1 Thermoplasmatota archaeon | reverse complement strand
GCGGCGACACGGCATCAAGCACATGGCGTTCACCAGCACCAGCACAGTGTACGGTAGCGCTTCCGTGATGCCAACCCCGGAAGACTACGGCCCGCTGCTGCCGATCAGCGTCTACGGTGGCTGCAAGCTCGCCTGCGAGGGCCTCATCGCCAGCTTCGCCGGCACCTTCGACATCGACGCACTGCTGTTCCGGTTTGCCAACGTGGTCGGCAGCCGCAGCAACCACGGCGTCACCTATGACTTCGTGCACAAACTCCGCAAGGACCCAGCGCATCTGCAGATCCTGGGCGATGGCACACAGACCAAGAGCTACGTCCACGTCAGCGACGTCGTCACCGGCATGCTCCACGCGACCGCCAAGGCCGACGGTGGCGCGCAGGCGTTCAACGTGGGCAGCCTCGACGGCATCCCCGTCACCGCAATCGCAGACACCGTGGCGAGCGTCATGGGCATCAAACCCGATTACTCGTTCACGGGCGGCGCGGCCCAAGGCGGCGCAGGCTGGAAAGGCGACGTGAAGCACATGGGCCTCGCGGTCGATCGCCTCGTGGCACTCGGCTGGACCCCCGCACACGGATCGGCGGCTGCCATCGAAGCGACGGCGCAATGGCTCGTGGACAACCCCGATATCTGACCGGACGCGACAAACTCTATCATCACGGGGCCGGTCGATGCGACCATGCGCCAGGATTGGATCGTCCTATGCCTTGTGACCGCCTCCGTGGGCCTTGCCGGCTGCTTCGGCGGCGGCGAAGGCGTCGAGGGCGTCGGTGACGAGATCAAATGCCGCAACATCCCGGTCGACTTCTACGTCACCGGCAGCATGTCTGGTAGCGTCCCCATCTACCGCTTGAACCAGCCCGACGAGAACGGCAACGACCGCTGGATGGAGGTCGTCGCCATGGGCTTCCAACTTGGGAGCAACGCCGTCGAGCCCAACATGGACAACGGCGAATCCGGCCTTGTTGTCCCCAACCCCATCATCCGTGTCAAGGAATGCGACACCGTCACCTTGACCGTCACCAACACCAACGACCTGCCCCACACCTTCCACCTGCACGGCGGCCTCGTCGACTGGAAGGAAGACGGCGTGCCGTTCCTGAGCCAACTGCCCATCCACAAAGACCAGTCGCGCACCTACGTCTTCGAGGACCTCAAGGCGGGTACGTACTGGTATCACTGCCACGTGGACGTCGCGCACCACATCGATCTGGGCATGTACGGCGCATTCATCGTCGAAGAACGCCAACCCACCTACCCGTACGATGGCGAATTCGTCCTCATGCTCGACGAGTGGGACAACTGCCACATCCACGGCGGCCTCAACCCCACCGCCAGCCGCGAAGTCGGTGGCTACCCGGCCGGCGACGCCGATTGCCAGGGCCGCATGTTCCAGGACTACTACGGCAGCGGTGGACCGTTAGGGCCGATGCAGAACCCGATCTGTACGGATCCAAACATCCCGCAGGAGATCAAGGACCAATTCGCTTGTGAACACGGCGACCCGCCGCCCACGCGCAGCGAACGCACGTGGTACCCTGCGCAGTTCCCGCCCTACACGCCGGTCTACAACTCGTACACCATCAACGGCAAGGCGTTCCCGGATACGTCGCCGATCTTCTTCGAGGAAGGCAAGACGTACAAGATCCGCCTCATCAACGTCGGCGAGGAATGGCACGCCATGCACCTGCACGGCCACAACTACCTGATCACGCACCGCGACGGCTACGAAGACCCCGCTCCGCAACGCGCCGACACGGTCAGCATCGGTCCGGGCGAACGCTACGACCTGCTCGTCACGGCAGACAGCCCGGGCTTCTGGGCCTTCCATGACCACCGTGCCTTGAACGTCATGAACGACCACCAGGCACCGGGTGGCATGTTCACCATCGTCGGATACCTCGGCGACTTCGCCGAGTCGGTCGGCTTCGAGCCTACGCCGGGTATGCCGAGCATCGACGTGCTGACCTTCACCAAGGGGTACCACGAAGCCCAGGGTGAGCACGCGGGCCACGCCTCCAAGCTGCCCACGCAGAAGATGACGCTCACCAAGGACCCGCTTGGCGTCCTCGAGTACCGCTACGCGTAGAGACGTGTGCCGAATCCCTTTTCCCTTCCCTCTGACACTCTAGGCCCATGGCTGACCTGACCTGGAGCAACGTCCTGCTGATCGGCGGCGTCGCTACGTTCGGCTTCATGTTCCTGAGCTTCTGGTGGAGCGGCATCATGGCGCGCCGTGGCTGGAGCTGGCAGGTCAAGGCCAAGCCGAAGAAGAAGGCCCCCAAGACGCAGTAGGCTACGCGTACTGGACGAGCAACGGCTCGATGGCCGCGAGTGCCGCCTGCACCACTTCTTCCGGCGCCTTTGACGCATCGATGCGGACTATGCGTGCAGGCTCGGCCTCCGCGAGTGCTGCGTATTGCCCGCGCACCTTCTCCAAGAACGCGACCTTCTCGTAGGGCGCCGTCGCGCCGCGGCCCTGCACGCGCTCGATGGCGACGGCGGGGTCGACGTCGAACCACAGCACAAGGTCCGGCCACAGGCCCATGGGCTCATGCAATGAGCGCAGCCACGCCCCCGCGTCGGGGTCGTCGGCCATGGCGGCTCCTTGGTATGCCAACGTGGAGTGGGCGAAGCGGTCACACAGCACCCATTCGGCCGAATCGAGGTGTCGGCGGATCTCTTTGACGTGCACGGCGCGGTCAGCGACGAAGAGGTGGGCCGTGACGCGGGGATCCATGCGCTCCGAGATGCTGCGGCGGATCGCTGCG
>JBFIDG010000208.1:0-2772 GCA_041581335.1 Thermoplasmatota archaeon | reverse complement strand
TTGCGGATGGCTGCGGCGAACGGGACGCCGTATTCGCTCGTGGCGATGGCATCCGCCGTCACAGGCGCCGCGTAAGAATGGACGTAGTAGACGTGCCCGGCATGGGACATGGCGCGGGGTAATGCATCGGTGCCGTGTTCCGGGTCGATGTGGGCGGGGACCTCGACGGTGTTCCATCCCATGTGTGGCACTTTGCCGGCTTCCGCGGGCAGCCTTCGCACGATGCCCTGTACGATGCCGAGGCCTGCGACGCCCGGGGATTCCTCGCTGCCTTCGTACATCACTTGCATGCCGATGCAGACCCCGATGAGGGGGCGGCCGGCTTGGTGGTGGGCGCGCAATGCGTGGGCGGCGGGCGCCAGGGCGTCCATGACGGCGCCGAAGGCACCGACGCCTGGGAGCAGGATCGCCTCGGCGCCGGCGAGGTCTGCGGGATCTGCCGTGACGATGACATCACGCCCTTGCGCTTCGATGGCCTTGCGTAGGCTGTGCAGGTTCCCGACGCCGTAGTCGAACAAAGTCCAGATCACGCCAGGGCCTCTAGTGCGGCGATGGTCTGGTCTGTGTGTTCGGCTTCGCCGATGCTGATGCGGAAGAACGCCTCGAGTCCGGCGCTGCCTGGGAAGTGGCGGATGAGGATGCCTTCGCCGCGCAGGCCTTCAACGACGTCCGTGGGTGGCACCGGGCCGCGAGCAAGGATGAAGTTGGCGTCGCTGGGGATGGCATCATAGCCGAGCCGTTTCAGGGCCGCCATGAGGCGTTCTCGTTCTTGGCGCACGATGGCCACGCCTGCATCGACCCATTCTTGTTCCTCGAGTGCCGCCGCGGCGACGCGTTCAGAGAACAGGTTGAGGTTGAACGGGGGCTTGACGAGGCGCAGGCGCGCCATCAGGTCCGCGTTGGCGGCAAGGTAACCGACCCGCAGCGCCGCCAGGCCGTACGCTTTGCTGAACGTCCGCATGACGACGAGGTTGTCGTAGTCGTCAATGCGGGACAGGAAGCTGTGTTGCAGGCCCGCGTATTCGATGTACGCTTCGTCGATGACGACGATGCCGTCGTTTTGGGTGATGAGCCGTTCGAGCTCGCCTGCCGGGTAGCGGATGCCGGTCGGGTTGTTCGGGCTGGCGACGAGGGTCATTGTGGCGTCTGTGGCCAGCAAGGCGTCCACGTCGAGGCGGAAGCCGCCGCGCAGAGGCACCTGGACCAGTCGGAGTTCCTGCAGCGTCGCATAGAACGGGTACAGGGAGTAGCTCGGCCATGGGGTGGCGAGCACGTCGCCGCGACCGGTGAACGTCTTGGTGAGGATGTCCAGGGCTTCATCGCTGCCGTTGGCCGCGAGGAAATTGTCAGGGGATAGTCCGTGCCAGTCAGCCAGGGCCTGCATCAAGCCGTCGGCATCCCGTGTCGGATAATCGACCGCGGACAGCGTGGTCGGATCGACGCGCCGCAGCGCCGGGTTCTGGCCGTGCAGGTTGGTGTTCTGGTCAAGGCGCATCGGCTTGTCGTCGATGGGGGCCTTGTAGTATGGCTTGAGGCCGCGCAGGTGGGGTAAGGTCCACGCGAGGGCCTTGTCGGCGCGGTTCATAGGCGCCCCCTGACGGCTTCGGCGTGCGCATGCAACCCTTCGGCCTTCGCCAAGGTGGTGACGTCGGCGGCGATGGCAGCGAGGCCTGCTTTGCTGACTTCTTGCCAGGTGATCCATTTGCGGAAGTTGTCGACGCTCAGACCGCCGGTCAAACGGGCGAAGCCCATGGTGGGCAGGACGTGGTTGGTGCCGCTGCCGTAATCACCGAGGCTCACCGGGGCCCAGGGGCCCAGGAAGACGCTGCCAGCGTCACGGATGCGGGCCAGGTCCGCGTGCGGATCTTGGCTGATGATCTCGAGGTGCTCAGCGGCGTAAGCGTCGGCAAAGGCGACGGCGCGATCCCAGTCGTCGGCGAGCAGGATGGCGCCGTGGGCCGCGAGACTTGCTTCGATGATGTCCTTGCGGGCCGCACTGGGAACCCGGCGCTCCAGGGCGGCGGCGACATCGTCTGCCAGGGCGGCGTCGTCGGTCACGAGGATGACCTGGGCGTCGGGGTCGTGCTCGGCCTGCGCCATCATGTCCAGTGCCACGTGTCCGGCGTCCGCGCTCTTGTCGGCCAGCACCAGCAGTTCGCTCGGCCCCGCAGGGCTGTCGATGCGGACGCGGTCGCTGAGGATCTGTTTGGCGGCGGTGACGTAGGCATTGCCGGGCCCGACGACGGAGGCGACGGGCTCGATGGATTCCGTGCCCAGGACGACGGCGGCGATGGCCTGCGCACCTCCTGCGAGCAGGATGCGGGAGGCGCCAGCGCTGCGGGCTGCGTAGGCCACGGCGGCGTCGATGCTGCCGTCCTTGCGGGGCGGCGTGACCACGATGATGTCGGCCACGCCGGCGATGGTGGCGGGAGCGACGGTCATCAAGACGGTGCTCGGATACGATGCACGACCACCGGGAACGTAGCATGCGACGCTGCGGTACGCCACGGGGCGGCGGCCCAATGTGACGCCGGGTGTGACGTCGAAGCGGTCTTCGCTGCCCGCTTGGCGGGCGTGGAAGGCGTGGATGCGCGCGAGGTTGCCGTCGATGGCGGCGCGGACATCTGCCGGGCACTGTGCGGCCAGCGCGTCCCAGGTGGCCTCGTCGAGCCAAGGCGACGCCAGCCGCACGCCATCCAGTTGCTCGGTGAGCTCCGCGAGGGCCATGTCGCCGCCGGTGCGGATCTCTTCGATGATGCGCCAGGCCACCTC
>JBFIDG010000207.1:0-2776 GCA_041581335.1 Thermoplasmatota archaeon | reverse complement strand
CGTGCTGGACGGAGCGATCGGCGTGTTCTGCGGCGTGGCCGGCGTCCAGCCCCAGTCGGAGACCGTCTGGCGCCAGGGCAACCGCTACCGCGTGCCGCGGGTCGCCTTCGTCAACAAGATGGACCGCACCGGCGCCAACTTCTTCAAGGTGCACGACCAGATGCGCCTGCGCCTGAAGGCCAACCCGATTCCGATCGTGATTCCGATCGGCGCCGAGGAAAACTTCAAGGGCGTGGTCGACCTGATCAAGATGCGCGCCATCTTCTGGGACGAGTCCACCCAGGGCATGAAGTTCGAGTACCAGCCGATTCCCGCCGACCTGGTCGAGTCCGCCAAGCAGTGGCGCGAGAAGATGCTCGAGGCCGCGGCCGAGGCATCCGAAGAGCTGATGAACAAGTACCTCGAAGAGGGTGACCTGTCCGAAGACGACATCAAGCTCGGCATCCGCACCCGCACCATTGCAAGCGAGATCCAGCCGATGTTCTGTGGCACCGCGTTCAAGAACAAGGGCGTGCAGCGTATGCTGGACGCCATCGTCGAGTTCATGCCCTCTCCGATCGACATTCCGCCGGTGGGTGGCACCGACGAGGACGAGAAGCCGGTGACCCGCAAGGCCGACGACGGCGAGAAGTTCTCGGCCCTCGCGTTCAAGCTGATGACCGACCCGTTCGTCGGCCAGCTGACCTTCGTGCGTGTGTATTCCGGCGTCCTGTCCAAGGGCGACAGCGTCTACAACCCGATCCGCGGCAAGAAGGAACGTATCGGCCGTATCGTGCAGATGCACGCCAACAACCGCGAAGAGGTCAGCGAGATCCGTGCCGGCGACATTGCCGCCTGCGTGGGCCTGAAAGAGGTCACGACCGGCGAGACCTTGTGCGATCCGTCCTCGATCGTGCTGCTCGAGCGCATGGTCTTCCCGGAGCCGGTGATCACGCAGGCCGTGGAGCCCAAGACCAAGGCCGACCAGGAGAAGATGGGCATCGCGCTGCAGCGCCTGGCCCAGGAAGATCCGTCGTTCCGCGTCAAGACCGACGAAGAGTCGGGTCAGACCCTGATCGCCGGCATGGGCGAGTTGCACCTCGAGATCATCGTCGACCGCATGAAGCGCGAATTCGGCGTCGAAGCCAACGTGGGCAAGCCGCAGGTCGCGTATCGCGAGACGATTCGCAAGGCGGTCGACGAAGCCGAAGGCAAGTTCGTGCGCCAGTCGGGCGGCAAGGGTCAATACGGTCACGTCGTGTTCAAGGTCGAACCCAACGAAACCGGCAAGGGCTTCGAGTTCGTCGACGCGATCAAGGGTGGTGTGGTTCCGCGCGAATTCATTCCCGCCGTCCAGAAGGGTGTCGAAGAGGCGCTCAACACGGGTGTGCTGGCTGGTTACCCGGTGGTCGACGTGAAGGTCACGCTGCACTTCGGCTCGTACCACGACGTGGATTCGAACGAGAACGCGTTCAAGATGGCGGCGATCTTCGGCTTCAAGGAAGGCTGCCGCAAGGCGAACCCGGTCATTCTCGAGCCGATGATGGCGGTCGAGGTCGAGACGCCTGAAGACTACGCCGGCAACGTGATGGGCGACCTGTCGTCCCGTCGCGGCATGGTCCAGGGCATGGACGACATGGTCGGTGGCGGCAAGGCCATCAAGGCCGAAGTCCCGCTGTCCGAGATGTTCGGTTACTCGACGACGCTGCGCTCCATGTCGCAGGGTCGCGCGACCTACACGATGGAGTTCAAGCACTACGCCGAAGCGCCGCGCAACGTGTCCGAAGCCATCATGGCCGCCCGCGCAAAGTAAGCAAGCAAAGGCATTCGGGAGCCGGTTTGCCCCTGTCGGGGTGGACCGGCTCCCAATCCCTGTCTTCGATCCGAGCCATCTCCCGTGTCAGTGCGGGTGGAGCCAACGGCCGGATCGGAAACATTAAACCGTATTCACTGACATAGCTCTTTGGAGATTCGAAAAATGGGAAAAGAAAAATTTACGCGTACCAAGCCGCACGTGAACGTGGGCACGATTGGTCACGTGGACCACGGCAAGACGACGCTGACGGCTGCGATCACGACGATCCTGTCGCAGAAGTTCGGCGGTGAAGCCAAGGGCTACGACCAGATCGACGCGGCGCCTGAAGAAAAAGCGCGCGGCATCACGATCAACACCGCGCACGTCGAATACGAGACGGCCAACCGCCACTACGCCCACGTCGACTGCCCCGGCCACGCCGACTACGTGAAGAACATGATCACCGGTGCGGCCCAGATGGACGGCGCCATCCTGGTGTGTTCGGCCGCTGACGGCCCGATGCCCCAGACCCGCGAGCACATCCTGCTGGCGCGCCAGGTGGGTGTTCCCTACATCATCGTGTTCCTGAACAAGTGCGACATGGTCGACGACGCCGAACTGCTCGAGCTCGTCGAGATGGAAGTGCGCGAATTGCTCGACAAGTACGAGTTCCCCGGCGACAAGACCCCGATCATCCACGGCTCGGCCAAGCTGGCCATGGAAGGCGACAAGGGTGACCTGGGCGAAGGCGCCATCATGAAGCTGGCCGAGGCGCTGGACACCTACATCCCGACGCCCGAGCGTGCCGTCGACGGCGCGTTCCTGATGCCGGTGGAAGACGTGTTCTCGATCTCGGGCCGCGGCACCGTGGTGACCGGTCGTGTCGAGCGCGGCATCATCAAGGTCGGCGAGGAGATCGAGATCGTCGGTATCAAGGACACCCAGAAGACCACCTGCACGGGCGTGGAGATGTTCCGCAAGTTGCTGGACCAGGGCCAGGCG
>JBFIDG010000206.1:0-2815 GCA_041581335.1 Thermoplasmatota archaeon | reverse complement strand
GCCGCGCCAACCCCAAGGTCTGGGGCAGCACCGTCGTGGACATCATCCATCACAACGAACGCCCCACGTTCATCGTCCGCAAACCGGCCAACATCCCACAACCGGGTGAGCCCATCGTGGTGCCTTTTGATGGCTCCGACCGCCCTATCGCGGTGCTGCCAAAGATCATCCGTTTTGCCAAGGAGACCGGCGCGACCCTCGACTTCGTCAACGTCTCCAAACCCAAGAACGCAGACAAGGCAAAGGCGGCCTTGGAGAAGGGTGCCTGGATCGCGAACGAAGAAGGCGTCGAGACCCAGACCCACGTGCTGGCCCGCAGCCTCTTCGGCACAAAGGCCCGCACCATCCACACCTACGCCAAAAGCATCAAGAGCCCGCTCATCGCGGTCAGCCGGCTCGGGCACAGCAGCATGCACACCGGCAAGAGCGTCACCGTCGCGTGGCTCCTGGCCCATTCAGACCTCCCGGTCTGGGTGGTGCGTAAGTGAGTCATGTAGGCGACTTCCAACCTCCCTGGGGACTCGATACGCCCCAGTTCCGCAAGCTCGTCGTGGGCGCCCTGCTAGCACTTGTGCTCTTCGTCCTCCCAGCACCCTCCGGGCTCACCCTCGAAGGCAAGAACACGCTCGCCTTGTTCGCCGTCATCATCTACTTCTGGGCCACCGAGGCCCTGCCATTGCCCGTCACGGCACTCGGCGCCGGGGTCGGCCTCGTGATGCTCGGTATCGTCGACAAACCCAACGACGCCTGGCACCCCTACGCCCAGGACACGATCTTCTTCCTGCTCGGTTCGCTCATCTTGGCCGACGCCATCACCAAGACGCACGCCGACCGCGTCCTCGCCGGCCGCTTCCTGGCGCGTCTTGGTGGCGGCACCGACAAACTGCTGTTCGGCATCGTCGCCGTCAGTGCCATCGCAGCCATGTTCGTCAGCAACCACGCCGTCGCCGCCGTCATGCTGCCGCTCGTCCTTGGCATCCTGCGCAGCACCGGCCTCATCCGCGACAAGGCCATGGCCGCGGCGTTCATCCTCGCCATCGCCTTCGGCGCCGCCATCGCCGGCCTCGGCACCCCCAGCGGCGGCAGCCGCAACGTCATCGTCATCGGTTACCTCGACGAGATCTACGGCATCCAGATCAGCTACCTCGACTGGACCCTCCGAGCGGCGCCCATCACGTTGGTGCTCATCCCCGTGGTCTTCTTGGTCCTCAAGTGGGTCTTCAAGCTCCACAACCGACCCATCGATGTCGACCTCTCAGGCAATGGTGAGAAACTCAACCCCGAACAACGCCGCGCCCTGTTCATCATGGGGCTCACCGTGGTGCTGTGGATCACCGTCGGCACCAAGTACGGCCTGGGCACCATCGCGGTCATCGGCGCCATCCTGCTCTTCGTCACCGGTATCCTTGACTGGATCGATACCCGCAAGCGCATCGCCTGGGGTGTCCCGCTGATCTACGGTGCGGCCCTGGCCATGGGCCAGGCCCTCCAAGACACCGGCGCGGTCACGTGGCTGGCGGACCTGCTGCGCGGCGCCCCCATCTGGGAAGGCGGCACCATGCTGGTCATCGGCGCCCTGGTCCTCGCTACGATCCTCACCAACGTCATGAGCGACGGCGGCACCGCGGCCGTCCTGGCCCCGGTCACGCTCGCGTTGGCGTCGACGCTCGGGCAACCCATCGGCGAGATCGGCATGATCACCGCCATCGGCGCCGCGTTCGGCTACATGCTCGTGGTCGCCAATCCGGGCAACGTCATCACCTACCAGTCCGGTCTCTTCACCCCGAAGGACCTGGCCAAGGTGGGTCTGCCATTGACCATCATCAGCCTCATCGTGGCCTACATCGCCGTCAACGTCTACTGGCCCATGCTCGGCCCGCTGGGCTGATCTGCGGGCGCGGCGCGCCATACGCCGGATCGCTGCCACGCGGGGGGTGCAGGCGCCGCGTCGCTCGAGGGAGCTCACGCTACGCTGCTTTCAAAGTGGTTCGCCGCGCTTACTGCGTGGCGACTTGCTGCTTGCCCAGGAAGAACCCAAGGACGCCGAACAGCACGAAGACCATCGTCGTGGACAGCATGCCGGGGTCCGTGATGGGGGTCGCGGGCCAGAAGACGCCGGTCACCGAAACGAGGAACAGCAGCAGCCCGAAGACGGCGCTGGCGATGCCGAGGATGGTGGTCATGTTCTTTTGCATGGATGCTCCGACGAGGAAGGGGTAGAAAAAGGGCGAGGAAACCGGAGGGTTTCCTCGGCTCAGGTCAGCTGCGATCGTGCGACCGGCGGGCCGGTATGGCCCGCGATGAACCTGCTTGCGAGGTCGCGGCGACCTCTTGCGATAGTGGGGACACTGGGATTCGAACCCAGATCGGGTGGTCACTCCCATGGATCAGCGCTCCAGTCAATCATCACTGGGCCGGAAGCTATCCGGACTCGGCTGACCCTTTACTCTTCATCTCCATGACTGGAGCCACCAATGATGCCTGGTTACACCATATCCCCTGAGGGTCTTGCGGATGTGGAAGAACGGAGGAGGAGAGGACGAGCTGGGCGACCGAGGCCGCCCGAAGTGGGGTTCACTTCCGGCTGCGGCCAACGGCCTATGCCTTGCGCATCTTCAGAGCGCGCTTGCGGCGGCGCATCTTCTTCTTGCGCCATTTCCAGCGCTGGTTGCCTGGCTTTTTCCAGGCGCGGCTTGAACGTTTCATGGGTGTTCACCTTCCCCTAGACGGGGAGCGCATTCGCGGCGACTTGGGCCGCCGGTATAAGCGTTGCTTCAAGAGACCGGGGTCGGGAGGAGGGGGAAAGGGGCTGTGG
>JBFIDG010000205.1:0-2815 GCA_041581335.1 Thermoplasmatota archaeon | reverse complement strand
GAGGTCATTGGTGCTGCTGGTGAAGCTGGCCGTGGGGGCCCCGTTGCCGCCACCGCCGCCGCAGGTGCCGATGGCGTTGACGAGGCTGTCGATGCGCAGGAGGCCGTGGCCGTACAGGTTGTCCCAGCCGTTGGCGCCCAGATCTTCAGCGGTGTCCTGCATGAGTTGGCGCAGTTGCACATTGCTCAGGCTCGGGTCACAGCTCAGGGCGAGGGCGAGCGCGCCGGCGACGTGGGGCGTGGCCATGCTGGTGCCGCTCAGGCTGTCGTAGCTGGCATCGTTGGAGTTGTACGTGGATTCGACGTTGCTGCCGGGGGCGGCGATCTCCAGTTCGGCGCCGCCATTGGAGTAGCTGGCGCGGGCCTTGCTGCTGGTCAGGGCTCCGACGGCGACGGCGTTGGCGTACGCGGCCGGGTAGGAGACGCTGTTGCTGTTGGAGTCGTTGCCGGAGGCGGCGACGATGAGGCTGCCCTTGTTGTAGGCGTAGTTGATGGCGTTGTTCCCGGCGTTGGAGTAGCCGCCACCGCCGAGGCTCATGCTGATGATGTGGGCGCCTTCGTCCGCAGCGTCCATGATGGCCTCGTTGATGTCGCTGCTGCTGCCGCTGCACTGCAGGCTCAGGAAGCCGCCCGTCGGGCCGAGCACCTTGTGGTGGATGATGCTGGCTTGGCTCATGCCGGCGACGCCCTTGCCGTTGTTGGTGACGGCGGCGACGGTGCCGCTCACGTGGGTGCCATGGCCGCAGTCGTCGTTGGGGTTGCCGTCGTTGTTGACGTAGTCGTAGCCGCCGATGTAGTTGGCTGCCAGGTCTTCGTGGGTGGCGCGGATGCCGGTGTCGAGCACAGCGACCTTGATGGCGCTGCTACCCCATCCGACCACGTCCCACGCTTGGTGGGCGCCCATCTGGCCGGGGCCGTATTGGGAGCTGTAGCGGCTGTCGTTGGGGACGACGAGGGCGCTCATGATGGCGTCGTCTTCGACGTAGTCGACGCCGGGCACACCCAAGAGGGCCGCGCGCACTGCGGCCAGGTCTTGGGCCGCGACGACGATGTAATCCGCGCGGGGCTCGATCTTCAGGATCGGCAATCCATTGAGGCTGTCTCCTGAAGGCAGGGTGCCGGGCATGAAGCCGATGATCGCCTGGCCGGCTGAGGTTGGCTCGGAGGGCGGGTTGGTATTGTCTGCGGTGGTCGTCAAGGGCGCCAACAGGAGGGCGCACGCGAGCACGAGGATAGCGAATCGCATTGCACCACGAGAATCGTAGCGCATCAAGAAAGTTCGGTCACGGTTCCCTATTATCCAATGTGTCCTGCACAAGGCACCACATGGAACCACCTAGTTCCACAGGAAATAAGGGGGTCGGAATAAGTAGCACGGTCTGCGCGCTGCACAGGCCCGGCCTTGCTTGACAGGGTTGACTGCGGAAGTCGTCGGCCAAAAGGCCATGATCCTACGGAATCAGTAAAATCGGCGTCGAAGATGCTACATCAGGCTCAGATGGCCCGTCACCTTGTCCACCGCGCCCTCGTCGCCGGGGCCGATGCCGAGCACCGTCACCGTGCCCGCCGGGATCTCCGTGTGGCCCGCGTCCGTAATGAGCGCCGTGCTGAGGCCGGCCTTCTCGGCCGCCATCTTCAACGGGTACAGCTCCTTCTCGCTGCCCACCTTCAGGACCGTCTTCTTCTGGCCCAATTGATGCCAAGCATCGAAGTTGCGCCTGTCGTACTTGGTCGCCTTCAGCGCACAATCGACGGCCGCATGGGCCACCTGGGCGGCCAGTTTGCCCTTGCTCAGCTTGAGGTCGCTGCGTGCGACGATGACCATCTTGTGGCTCATTCTTCCTCGTCGCGGTCCTTCAGGACCTTCAACGCGGGGTTGCGCACGTCTTCACTGCGCGTCAACTGCTCCGTCACGAGGGGGTCGTGGCCCTTCGTGTGGGCCTCGTGCCAGCGCATGCCGTCCGCGACGGCCGCGTCCCAGTCGATGTCCCCCTGAAGGATGACCTCGTCACCAGCGATGGTGGCCAGGGCCTTCGGGACCGTCTTGTAGACGCCCGCCTGCTTCAGGACCAGAAGATCGCCATCGCGGGCGAAGGTCTCGCCGACGATGCTGCCCTCGTGGCGCACGAACTTCAGGAGCCAGTCATCCTCGACGCCCCGTTCCTCTTCCTGCCGGTCGAGCTTGGGCATGGGGTTCGAAGCTTCCCGCTTGGCACGCGAGTTGTTGTAGAACAGCACTGCGACCAGGATGGCCAGCACGGCCAAGAGCGTGTAGAGGGTGGTCTGATGTTCAGTCATCCCATTGGCGTGAAGGGGACCTCGGTTAAAGGGCGCGCTCTTGTCGAACGCAGCCTTTGTCAGGGGCTTGGGGGGTGCAAGGGCGTGGTCCTGCTCTGGGTCTTGCTGGTCGTCGCCGTCGTCATCCTCGTCGCCGTGCCCATCCACTACTACAACCGAGGCGTCACGTTGCAGAACCGCTGCGACGAGTCCTGGGCCAACGTGGACACCGAACTGAAGCGACGCCACGAATTGATCCCGAACCTCGTCGCCAGCGTCAAGGGGGCCATGAAGCACGAACGCGGCGTACTCGACGCCGTCACCAAGGCCCGTGCCGCCGCCGTCGCCACCGCCCACGACGCCCGGCACCAGGTCGCGGCCCAGCGCCCCCTGGTGGCGGCCCTCGAGCGGCTGCTGGCCGTGGCTGAGAACTATCCACAGCTGAAGACCAGCAAGAACTTCCTCGAGCTGCAGCAAGAACTGGCCATCACGGAAGACCGCATCCAGGCATCGCGGCGCTTCTACAACGGCAACGTCCG
>JBFIDG010000204.1:0-2833 GCA_041581335.1 Thermoplasmatota archaeon | reverse complement strand
GTCCTTCGAGAGGCCCTCGCCCACGGCCTTGACCAGGGCATCCTCGTCGAGCACGCCAACCAAGAACACAGCGACGCCTCCGTGCGCGCGGCCACCATCGCCGACGTGTACCGGCAACACGGTCGCTTCGACTGCGTCATCGGGCCCGCGCGTAGCGAGTTCGCCGGCTTCAGTGGCACCCTCGCCGCAGTGGCCGGCCATCTGGACCTGCCCTGCGTTGTCGGTGTCACCGGCATCCGCAGCGACGGCGACCGCTTCCAGATCGACTACGAATCCATCTTCGGCCGCTATGAGATCTCCATCCCGCGCCCCTGCGTGGTGCTCGTCGGTGACGTCGCCCCGAGTTACCCGACCAGCGTCGGCATCAAGGAAGCCTACCACGAGCGTGGCATTTTGCGCGTCCAGGCGGACCAATACACGGTCCGCACGGCACTCACCAAGCGTCTGCGCGTCGAGCCCACCAAGGCCGATGCGCAGAGCCTCGAAGAGGTCGATGGCGGAACGCTTCTGCGTCGCCTGCGCAGCCGCGCCCTGCTCCCCGAGAAGGAGGTCGACGCATGAGCGATGATGCCTGGGGCTTCGCCGACATCTACAGCATGGACGCCAAACAGAAGGATGCTGGCGGCGTGCTGGAAGACGTCTCCGGCGACGAATGGCGCAACATCCTGGTACTCGGCCGCGCCACCGCTGACGGCGTCTACCCCGAGACGCTGGCCCTGGTCGGCCGCGCCCGCCACTTGGCCGACGAGCTTGGTTGCCGCGTCGAGGTCCTTCTCATCGGCAACGACCTGGAACCAGCCACCGAGGTCCTGAAACACTACCCCATCAACACTGTGTACCGCGTCAAGGCCGAAGGGTACGCGCCCATCGACCAGACCGCGCGCATCCTGGAAGCGGTCGTCAAGAAGCGGCGGCCCGAGTTGGTCATGGCGTTCCAGAGCCGCACCGGCGACGCCGTCATCGCGTATGCGGCGAGTCGCCTCGGTGTCGGCTTCGCCCACGGCGCGCTCAGCGTCGAGATCGATACCTACGCGCGTCGCGCCCGCGCCGTCCACGTGGCGACCAACACCCAGTTCCAGATCACCACGGAGTTCCAGCACTACCCGCAGTTCGTCTCCGTGCAGCGGGGCCTGTTCCGTGCGCCGATGGAAGACCCGTATGCCTCCGTCAAGGTCCACGACATCGAGGTCGATGTCCGCGGCGTCGCAGCCATCGATGTGGTGTCTAAGAAAGACGTCGCCCCGGCGACGCTGGCAGAGGCCGAACGGGTGGTCGTCGCCGGCGCCCGCGTCCGCAACGTCGAAGAGGTCGCCGCAGCCCGCGGCCTCGCCGAGCGCATCGGCGCCGTCTTCGCTGTCACCCGCAGCGTCCGCGACCGCGGCCTGGCGGGCGATGCGCCGCTCGTGGGGCACAATGACCAGCACATCGCGCCGCGATTGCTGATCTGCGTCGGCGTCCGTGGCAGCCTGGACTTCACAGAGGCCATCACCGGCGACCCCGTCATTTGCGCCATCGGTAGCCAGAACAACGACCCCATCGCCAAGAAGGCGTCGTACATCGTGACCGGCGCCGTTGACGAAGCGACCAAGGCCGTGCTGGATTCGTTCTAGCGCTAGCTGAACCGGGGCATCGCGGAAGCATCCAGCCTACCGACGGACAGATCAAGGGGCTCGTGCAACGAGTACGCCGCGATCCAGAACGAGTCCGCCACCGCGGCCGCACGGTCCACCTCGAAGCCGTACGCACCCGGCCCCGCTTCCAACGAGAGCCTGTCGCCGGGGAGCCCGCCCGCCTGCTCTTGGTCTGCGGTCAGTGTGAGGCGGCCCGCCTGGTAACCGAAGCCCGCGCTGACGATGCGCCCGTAGTCGCCTGTCAGGTCTACCGTGTCCGACCCCGTCAAAGTGGCGGAGGCCACAGGCGCGCCGGCGGACGCGGCCCCGACCATGTTGTTGTCATCCCAGGCATGGAACTGAGGGCCCCAGTGGGCGTCAGCGATGTCGAACGGCTTGCTGCACTGGATGCTCAGGGCGAGCGTCACGCCCGGCATGAGCGATGAATCCCATGGCTCAAGCGCACGGCCTCCAAGCGTCAATGTCGCTTCACCCGACCACGGGCCGCTCGAGGTACTCGTCCCCGAAGAGTGCCCGCTCCCAGCCTGGCCCCGTGTGTCCACCGGGCCCGCCTGTGCGTGTGCGAGTTCTCCGCCGCTGGAGGTGCTGGTGCCGGTCCCGTCCTCGCGCTCGCGTAGGAAGATGCGGGTCGGGCCCGCGATGAACGTTCCCGCGCGGCCGCCGCCGAGGCTGCATTGGTTCCCTGTTCCGAAGTCGACGCGGATACGGACCACCATGGACTCGGCAGACGCGGCCGTCGCCCAGTGGAACTCGCGCAGCTCTGTCAGCAGTGACGTCTCCGGTAGCGCAATGGATTGGTTGACCGGTGCCGAGAGCAACGGCTGCGGTTCGGGATCTGGTGCAGGCGTCGATGCAGGTTCGGGGGCCTCGGCGCAGCCGGCCAACATCAAGATCAGGAGCACGAAAAGGGCACGCATAGCCGGGAAAAGCCCGCGACGGACATTTCATCGTGTTGGTCCAAACGTCGATGTTGGTTTGCTTATCGAACCCCTTGCCGGCGCGCAAGCGCGCCGCCAAGGTCCGCTCACTTCGTTCGCTGTTCGATAGCCTTTCGAACGTGCTAGTACACGTTCTCAGGCTTGTCGAACATCATCCCCGGCTTGTAGCTGGGGCTGAACTTCAGCGTCTCGCCGATGGGGAGGTCGCTGGGGCGCGTGATGAACGGCACCCAACCACTGACCTGGGGTCCATCGTCGAGTTCG
>JBFIDG010000203.1:0-2941 GCA_041581335.1 Thermoplasmatota archaeon | reverse complement strand
TCATAAATTACACTTCTGTCGACACGGCCGCAGGCCCGCCGCGCCGCGTATGGCGAATGGCTCAACCTTAGAACGCCCCTTTGCAAGGCAGTGGGGAGCGCAACCCAGGCCCGCTGCGACGCCAAACACGAGAATAATAGAATGTTGACATTTTTATGATGCCTGCAGGGCATGATCGCATGGCGTGCCAAGGACGGGTCGGGGCGCCTGTGGCCGACAGGACCAGCAGTGCTTGTTGTAGCCCACGGCGAATCACGGGCATGCGGGCGGGACCCACACGGGTAACGCCATGCCGTGGCCTCGCGACCCTAACGGCCCGGCTCACCGACCCGAGGCCCGTAGCAGCCACGGACCGACGATGTTGGAAAGCGCCTCTTCGAAGCGGTCCAGGTCAAGGGGTTTGTCAATGGCCCCTTCGATGCCGGCGGCGACGGCCGCTTGGACCTCCGGGTCGTCCGGGAAGCTGGTCAGCAGCCAAAGGGGGACATTGGCAGCCTTGCAGCGCTCCAGGTTCCGGACCAGGAAAGGCGCCCCTCGTTCGCCGGGCATCATGTGGTCACAGAGGATCAGCAAGCGTTCGCCACGGGCCAAGAAATCCACGAGGCGAAGCTCCCCCTCGGCGGCGGAGCGTGCCTGCACCAGGTGGACGCGATCATCCCAGGTCCCGGCGAGCATCGAGACGATGAGGCGGTGGTCGGCATCATCGTCGATATGAAGGACGGTGCTCATCGGTCCCCCGGCAGGAAGACGGTGCACCGTGTGCCAGTGGTGTCGCTGTGGATCTGTAGGCCGCCCCCCAAGCTGCGGATGAACCGGTGGGCGATCGCGAGACCCAACCCCGCCGCCACGCCAGGCTTGTCGCTGCGCACCGCGAAGGGCTCGAACATGGCCGGCACGAAGTCGAACCCAGGCCCTTGGTCGAGGATCAAGATGGTCGGGACGGGGCCTTCGTGCCACGTGATCCGGGTATCACCCCCGTGGCGCAAGGCATTGTCGACGAGCAACCGTATCGCGGTCCGGAGTCGCTCCGGGTCGCTGCGGATGACGAGTTTGGGACCGGACAACCGGACGAGGCGCGCCCGAGGGCCCACTGCTGCGGCGGCTTCTTGGGCGGCTTGCTTCAAGAGTGGTCCCAGATCGACCACGGTGTGCAACGGGGCGGTCGTGGCGCGGCTCAACATCCCGAGTTGATCGACGAGGCCGCGCAGGCGGTCAAGGGCGACCATGGCCCGGTCGAGGCGCTCGTCGAGGCCCTTCGCATCCCGCCGGGTCTGCTGTAACAGGACGTTCGCCGTGATCAAGGGGCCCTTGATGTCGTGGCTGATGCCTTCGAAGAGGCGACGCAGCCGGACCTCCTGATCTGCCACGGTCCTGGTCTGTCGCCTCAGGCTCGCCCCCAGGCGCTCTTGGACGAGTTGCAGGTCGTGGCGTTCACGCGCCACTTCAGCCGCCGCGTCACGCATGGAGGCGGAGAGGCGGGCGAACTCCTTCGGGCCGCCGCGCTTGGCCGGGGCTTGTCCTGCCGCGAGCGCCCGGGCATCGTCCTGCATGCGGCGCAAGGGGCGGACGAGGATGCTCGAAGCGATGACCGCGCCCATGACCGACGTGGCTGCGACAGCGACGCCGGTGCCCGTGGCGTGCAGGAGCGTCGCGCGGTCAACGGTGAGGATGCTGATGTCTTGTTGGCTGATGCGCACGGCGCCGCCGAAGCCTGTCACCGCCGCGCCGCCGGAGGCCTGCGGGTCCCAGGCCATGGTCGCATGGGGACTCAGCCGTGCCGCGTGGGCGTCAAGGACGGCCTGGATGGCCGCGCCGTCGAAGGAGGCCTCGAGGTGACCACCTTCGATCGGCACCCGGACCAATGGCGAGGCGAGCACAGCGCCGGGAGGGCGTTGCCACCAGGTGTCATTGGAGGCATAGCGGACCGCCGAGACGGAGCCGTCGAGGATGCCAAGGGCAGCGACCGCGTTGCCGAAGGTCTCGTTGGTGGGTCCATCGCCGAGAGCGGAACTGAGGCTCAGAAGGTGCCCCTCTGTGCGGTGCCAGATGGCGCTCAGTGCCGCCGCTGCGTCGGCGCCTTCTCGCTCGCGATCCAGCGCCGCCTGGGCTTCCAGGCGATCGTGCCCATCGAGCAACATGGCCCCGGCGCCAGCGGCGACAGAGAAGAGACTGCAGACCAGTACGATGGCCGCCATGTGCCAGCGGAACGAGACCGGCCTCACCGCTTGCGCACCCCTGCCAGCGGCGCAAGGGCGATCCACCAAGGGACGGGCACATCGTGGGTGACCGGCGCGGCGACGTGGACGGTCCGGGCCGTGGAGTCGATGTTGCCGGCGGCGTCACGGACGTCGATGCGGATGGTATGGGTGCCGGGGGGGAGGTGCGCGACCTCGGCAAGGCCCGAAGGCTGCCAGACCCCCGGCATGCCGGGGCCGGTGAAGCGGTAGGCGACGATGGTGCTGCCTTCGGCGAACGAGCCCGTCGCGTCGATGATGCCTGGAAGCAGTTGTGCGACGGCGGTGGGCCATGTCCAGCCCGGGATGGCTGGAGACGTCGGCGGCGTGCCGGGTAGGTCGGCGTGGATCGACGCCAGCTCGAGGCTGGTCAACGGCTCGAACAATGGCAGCGGCTGCCTCCATGCCCCACCTCCCGGGGCCTGGTCGCTGGGCGCGGGCTCGGGCGTAGGCAGGGGCTCCGGTGTGGGCACGGGGGCAGGCCCGGGGACCGGCTTTGGCGCAGGCTCCGGTGGAGGCGTGGGCGCAGGCTCCGGCACAGGCACGGGGGCGGGCTCAGGTGGAGGCGCAGGCTCCGGCAGGGGCTCTGGGGTCGGCTCGGGCTCCGGCGCGGGGGCGGGCTCTGGCTCCGGTGGAGGCGTGGGCGCAGGCTCCGGCACAGGCACGGGGGCGGGCTCAGGTGGAGGCGCAGGCACGGGCTCGGGCTC
>JBFIDG010000202.1:0-2976 GCA_041581335.1 Thermoplasmatota archaeon | reverse complement strand
GATGTCCCCGAGCCCATCAAGGTCCTGCAGAACGTCTTGATCACCGAGTACATCGGCCTGCCCGAAGGGCCGTGGCCGCAGCTCAAGGATATCGGCCGGCTCGACAAGAAGCAGGCAGAGGCGTTCTGGAAGAAGATCCAGGACGACTACGTCACGATCTACAACAAGTCCAAACTTGTGCACGCTGACATCAGCGAGTACAACATCCTGGTGCAAGGCGCCGGGACCAAGGATGAGCGTGTCCGCATCATCGATGTCGGCCAGGCGGTCCTGACCAACCACCCGATGGCGTGGGAGTTCCTTGCTCGCGACATCACCAACCTAGCCAATTACTTCCGCCGCATGCGTATCGACGTAGACGAAGCGGCGTTCAAGGCACGCCTGGAGATCCCGGCGTGATCGGAGGCAACCCATGACTTTCGTCCGTATCCCAAAAGATCGCCTGGCCGTCGTGATCGGCGAAAAGGGCGCCACTCGCAAGCTCCTCGAGCGTCGCAGCCGCCTCAAGTTGGAGGTCGACTCCGACAACAACGAGGTCAACATCCACGACGAGAAGGAAGATGCCGATCCGTTGATGGTCATGAAGATGAAGGACATCGTCAAGGCCATCGGCCGTGGCTTCAGCCCGGAGCACGCCATGCGCTTGTTCGCGGACGATGTCTACCTCGAACTGCTGGATATCCACGACTTCGTGGGCAAGCAGAAGAACCACGTGCAGCGCGTCGTCGCCCGCATCATCGGTGCCGAGGGCAAGACCCGCCGTATCATCGAGGACCAGACCGACTGCAACCTGGCCATCTACGGCCACACTGTCGGCATCATCGGTGACATCGAGCACATCCAGGACGCGCGCCAAGCGGTGGAGATGTTGCTGGGTGGCAGCGAGCACAGCAGCGTGTACCGGTTCCTCGAGAAGAAGCGCCGGGCGGCTCGCCGCGCCGCGTCCGAACTCTGGTAGGGCTGTTTCGCGCCGCCCTTACGTCTTCCAGGCCAGCGTCAGCGCCGACGCGCGAGGCCCTCGGCATCTACGGCCTGCGGCGCGCCCCCTGGACGAGCCCCGCCGGCGCCAGGCACGGCACATCACGAATCCTCGCGCTTTTCACCGGCGGCCTCCTCGAAGGCCATGTGAGTGAAGCAGTGGCCGCCACTGAGAAGCCCGACGTGCCGCCGGTGACGATGGCCGATTATCGTGCCACCGCCGGCCTGTTCATGGCGTTCCTGATCACGCAGGTCTTGGCGGTCTTGTTCGCCAAGCCCAGCATCGATGCGGGCCTGCAGGCGTTCGAGGACAGCGGCGATCCGCTCAACATCGTCTACTACATCATTCTCCTGATCGCTTTCACGTTCCTCATCTTGTGGTTGCACAAGCGTGGGATCAAGTGGGCCATCCAGGGCATCATCCTGCTCGCCGTCGGCTCGACCGTCATGTACGTCATCGCGCCGTTGCTGTTGAGCAGCGGCCTCTCGACCGGACTGAGCTGGGGCATCGGCGCGCTCGTGGGCGGCGGCTCGGTGCTGTGGCTCTACATCAAGCCAGAGTGGTACGTCGTCGACCTGGTCGGCGTGCTGGTCGCGGCCGGCGCCGCAGCCATCTTCGGTATCAGCCTCGAGCCCTGGCTCGTCGTCATGATGCTCGTCGCCCTTGCCATCTACGACGCCGTGGCCGTCTACAAGACGCGCCACATGCTCAGCCTGGCCGACTCGGTCATCGAGCTGCGCCTTCCGGTGCTGCTCGTCGTACCCAAATCCAAGGGCTACTCGTTCCTGCATGAGGCGGCCAAGTTCAAGGAGGCCAACGCGGAGAACAAGGAACAGCGCGAGGCGTTCTTCATGGGCCTCGGCGACCTCGTCATGCCCACCATCCTGGTGGTCTCGGCATTGACGTTCGGTGCCGGCACCATGCCGGTGCTCGGCGCCGCCGTCGGCATGCTGGTCGGCTTCGGTGTCCTGATGGGCTTCGTGCTGAAGGGCAACCCCCAAGCGGGTCTACCGCTGCTGAACGGCGGCGCGATCGTCGGGTTCCTGACCGGGCTCTACGCCGCGACCGGCTCGGTCGTCTTCTGGTGAAGCAAGGGCTCCAGGACGCTGCGGACGGTATCCGCGTTGCCGACGGTTCCGGGCAGGCGGATCTCGCCGTGACCTTCCAAGCGTAGCACGGTGCTGTCCTTGGCACCGCGGGCGTAAGGGTCGATGCGACGCAGGACCGTCAGGCGCTTGCCGGCGAACCGACCGGTCAGGTCAGGGTACGCGCCGGACCCTTGCAGCACAAGGCCCAGCTCCTGCCCCATCCGCCGCCACCGTTGGATCTTCGTCAGCACCATGGCCACGGCCCCGGCCAACGGCACCATGGCGCCCGCCAACGCCAGCAAGAACCCACGGGCATAGTTGTCCGCCTGGCTCGCCGCGATGAACAGGGCGAAGCTGATGACGATCATGGGGCCGTACCAAGACCAACGGATCACAGCTCTGCAGCCGCGCTGACCCTCAAGGCTTCTCCGGGCTGGCCCGGCCCTCTTGCAGGCGCCACACCCGGTCGCCGAGACGGTGGGCCTCGTCTTCGTCGTGGGTGACCCAGAGCGCGGGGATGCCCTGCTCGCGCAACAGATCCCTGACACGTAGGCCCAGTTCGTCGCGCAAGGCGCGATCGAGGGCTGAGAACGGCTCGTCAAGGAGCACGGCCCGGGGCTTGGCGGCGAGGGTGCGTGCCAGTGCCACGCGTTGCCGTTGCCCGCCGGAGAGCTCGTCGACGCGATCGTCCCCTCGTCCTCGCAGGTCGACCAGTGCCAGCCAATGTTCTGCCTCCTCGCGGCGGCGGTCCTTGGGGACGTCGCGGTAGCGCAGGCCGAAGGCCACGTTCTGCCAGACATCCAAGTGGGGGAACAAGGCGGGTTCCTGGAACAACAGACCGACCTGGCGCCGTGCCGGGGACAGCCCTGCAAGGGGGGCCCCGTCGAGCCGGATCTCTCCGCCTTCGGG
>JBFIDG010000201.1:0-2992 GCA_041581335.1 Thermoplasmatota archaeon | reverse complement strand
GACCTTCCCTTCCTGAGCGACCTCATCCAAGGCGCCAGCGGCAAGCACCCCAGCCTGCTCGGCCTGCTTCCCGACGACATCGCCTACGATGGCAGCAAACCCGCTTTTGGGTTGACCATCAACCACCGTGAGACCTACACCGGCATCACGGACCGCGACCGCAGCCTCACCATCACCGCCCTCGCCGACTTCCTGGCCAGCGCCAAGACCATGGATCCCGCGGCGGCCCGCAGCGAATTCGGCAAGCGCTTCCGCAGCCCAGGCCATGTCAGCCTCCTCAACGGCGCCCCCGGCGGCCTCGCGCAACGGGTCGGCCACACCGAACTCAGCCTTGGCCTCGCCAAACTCGGTGACGACACCGGTGTGACCACCGTCTGCGAGATGCTCAACCCCGAGACCGGTACCGCATTGGACCGCGCCGGTGCCGAAGCGTACGCCGAAGCCCACGGCCTTGTCTTTTTGACTGGTGACGAGGTCGTCCGCGCGTGGCAACAAGCGACGGTGCTGTCCGTTCCGGCCCAACCGCGCAAGAACGCGACGGCGGTCCGATCCGGCCCCACATCCGTGTGATGACCACTGGGGTCTTCGACATCCTCCACCCGGGGCACGTCCACATGCTGGAAGAGGCGGCCAAGCTCGGCGACGAACTGGTCGTCGTCATCGCCCGCGACGAATCGGTCGCGAAGGAGAAACACCAGCCCATCACTCCTGAGGAACACCGCCGCCACATGGTCGCCGCGCTCAAGCCGGTCGACCAGGCCGTCCTTGGCCACAAGGGCGACTACTACCGCATCGTCGAAGAACTGCGCCCCGACGTCTTCGCCCTCGGCTTCGACCAGAAGTACGACGAAGCCAAGGTCCAAGCCGAATTCGACGCCCGTGGCATCCGCTGCACCGTCACCCGCCTGCCCAAGTTCGTCGGCGACCTGGATGGCACCCGCAAGATCATCGAGAAGGTCGCCAAGCGCGCCGCGGCCAATTCATTGTACCCGGAGGAGGCATGAACGCCAATTCGCGCATCGCCCGGGCCGTGGTGCTTCTCGCCCTCAGTGTCATCATGGCGGTCACAGCGATGACCAACATCGGAGCAGATGGTATCGGCAGCTGGATCCACTTGGCCAACGGCTTCCTCGCCCTGACATTCGCCGTCATCGCCATCCTCCAGGTGGCGCCCGTCATAAAGGAGGGGGCATGAACCGCCAAGAAGAGATCGCCCTACAATGGGCCGACCGCCAAGAGGCCCCCGCCGCCGGCCACGCCCGCTACGGCATCGTCGACACCACCTTCGCCGTCGCCTCCCAAGGCCCCCGCGCCATCGACCAACTGCACAGCCACGGCGTCACCGACGAACGCATCGTCTACCGCACCGTCCCCGGCTTCAAAGACCTCGGACTCGCCGCTCGCCGCATGCTCAGCGAAGACGGCTGCGACATCGTGCTGGCCTGCGGCATGGCGGGCCCCGAGGACATCGACAAGCAGTGCGCCCAAGACGCCAGCCTCGGCCTCCAGATGGCCCAGCAAGCGACGGGCAAGCCCATCCTCGAATGCATCGTCCACATGGACGAAGCCGAAGGGGAAGCCCTGGTGGCCGTCGTCGACAACCGCGTCCGCGAACATGCAACCAACGCCTTCTGGATGATGGAAGACCCCGCCGAGTTGACGCTCCGGGCAGGCACGGGGCAGAGGCAAGGGTTCGAGGACATCGGGTCGATCGAATCATAGTCGGTTGTCCAGCAAGGCTCAAATGTGTGGTCGTGGCGCTCCGGTTATGCGTGTTCTGCCAGCCATTGCGGCCCTGATCCTAATCGGCGCCTTCCTTGCCCCCGGGGCCTCTGCTCAGGAAGCCGCCGAGACCACCTGGTACCTCAACGACTTCACGGATGTGTCTGGTGCCGGCGCGTCTCTGTCGATCGCCGGCCCCAACAACAATGCGATGACGAGCACGACGCTAGGCATCGACCCTGTCGAACTGAGCTTCTCGGAGAAGGAGCCAGGATTCGCGGCAGGCTACCTCGGCGCCGCCGGCGAGGGCAAGGCCTTCGCGTACGTCAAGAGCTGGAACAACCTCCCTGCTCCGCAAACGAAGGTCGAGTTCACAATCAAGGCCGGCAGTGATGTCATTGCTACCGGCTCCCAGACCAAGGACGTGCTCAACGGCGCCATTGTGGAGTACTCGGTCACCTTCCCCTACGAAGCCGGCGACCTGCCGGCGGGCACCATCATCACCATGGCGGTCAAGATCACGAGCCTGGGTGGCGATGGCAGCCCTGCCTTCTACCCGCGCGGCGACGCCACCAACCACTGGAGGGTCTCGCTCCCCGTCACCGGTGTCTTGCCCATCGACGCCCCTGCGGTCACGTTCGAACCCCTCAACGACAGCGCTGTTGAACATGTCTTCGAGAACGCCACGAGCGGTACGTTCGTCCACAACTTCACGATCAACATGACGCTGGCCGTTGGTACCTTCGACGTCAACGGCACCGGCATGGTCAACGCCACCCTCACCCAAGGCAACGCGACGTTCTACGACGGCACCGTCCACAACGGCAACCTGGCCAACTTGACGTTCGCGAGCTTCGACATGCTCAACCTGACCTCGGATGGCCTGCAACTGGTGCTCGAGTTCACCGAATTCACTGGCAGTCTAACATTCGGCGTCGCTGGTCCGGTGATTGGCTTGGTCGAACCGCATGGCAATGCCACGGGTAACGAGACCATCACGGCCGTCAACGACGGCGAACAGGCGCCTGGCGTCGCGTTGCCTCTGCTCGCGGTTGGCCTGGTCGCTGCAGCCTTTGTGCTTCGCCGCCGCAAGTAAGCGAGCCGGCAATCCTCTACCCCTTTCCCCTCCTTTTGGTCCTCTCGCCCCGAGACGACACACTCATACCCTTGCTTCTCATGGACAACCTGAGGGGAGCCTATGGTGATGGACGAGCGAGCACTTGAGGCCATGCTGGCGCGACAACGCGCTTCGGAAGCCGGGCACGTCAAG
>JBFIDG010000200.1:0-3038 GCA_041581335.1 Thermoplasmatota archaeon | reverse complement strand
TAGGCGCCCATGAAGCCGACGAACTGCACGACCTGGATGAGCGGGCCCGGCGTCGTCTCTGCCATGCCGAGCCCATCCAGCATCTCGCCGGGTTGTAGCCATGCGAAGTCCTCGACGGCGCGCTGCGCGATGTAGGCGAGCACCGCGTAGGCGCCGCCGAAGGTGACGACGGCGGTCTTGCTGAAGAACCACGCTTCGTCGACGAGGGTGTGTGACAAGCCGACCACGAGGGCGAGGGCGATGACGGGCAGCCACCAGATGGCGAGCCAGAGGGCGACGGTGCGCGCGGTGGAGCGGGCTCGGGGCTGCTCGCGGGGCAACGCGGTGTCCGGGATGAGCGGCGCGGGCCCCGTCTCGGCGACTTCTTTGCTGGCGGGCAGCGGCCAGCGCCGGCCTAAGGCGTAGCCTGTCGCCGCGGCGGCGACGATGATGAGCGGGAACGGGACGCCGAGGAAGAAGATCGCGACGAACGCGACGGCCGCGACGGCCCACAAGGCCCGCCGTTTCAACGCGCGGCGCCCGATCTTGATGACGGCTTCGACGACGACGATCAGGACGGCGGCCTTGAGTCCCAAGAACAACGCTGGCACGATGCCCGTGGACTGGTACAGCGCGTAGGCGATGCTGAGACCCAGGATGGCGATGAAGCCGGGCAGGACGAACAGGCCGCCGGCCAGCAGTCCTCCTCGCACGCCGTGCATGAGCCAGCCGACGTAGGTGGCCAACTGCATCGCTTCCGGGCCGGGCAAGAGCATGCAATAGTTCAGGGCGTGCAGGAAGCGCTTCTCGCTGATCCAGCGGCGCTCTTCGACCAGGATCTTGTGCATGACGGAGATCTGGCCCGCGGGTCCACCAAAGGAGTGGATGGCGACCTTGAACCATACGGCGAACGCCTCGCGCCACGGCACCGACACAAGGCTGCACGTGGGCCTCGATGGATGAAGGGCGCGGTCATGCCCAGCCATCAACAAGCGTCGATGTGCATAACGGGCGTCTGGAATGTGCAAAAGCTGTGTGCATGACGCCTGCCGGGCCCCCCTATGAGGCTATTCTCGGTGGCGTGGGGCCATTAGTGCCGCAAAGCTACCATACTATAGCAAAAAGCTACCAAAGGGGTGGCCGGCTTATCGTGGCCACAAGAGCGCAGGGCCAAGGCGGACGACGCGTAACGGTGATGGCCCACGCCGACCACGTTCCCGCTAGTGAGCAATATGGCAATCCTCGTCGAAAATCCAGCAAACGCACTGATCGAACACCCCGAAGACCTCCGCACCGAAGCCCCGAACCGAGATGAGATGCTCTGTCGCGACTTCTTCGACGACGTCTGGGCCCGCGGCAACGACGACCGCATCGCAGACTACCTCGACGACCACTTCCATTGGAACCCGCCGCCGGGCTACGAAGACGACCGCGCCGGCTACGCCCGCATGGTCCGCGACCTGCACACCGCCTTCCCAGACCTCTACGCCGACGTCGAGGAGGTCGTCGCGGCCGACGGCAAGGTCGCCGCCCACTGGATGATGCAAGGCCACCACGAAGCCCCCTGGATGGGCATCGAACCGACGCACAACCTGGTCCGCATGGAGGGCATCGCCATCGACCACGTCCACAACGGTCGGATCGCGCGAGAATACTCCCTGAGCAGCGACATGCAGATGTTCTCCCAACTCGGTATCACCGACATCAGCCCGTTCACCGCACCGGACACGGCGCGCAGCGACAGCCCGAGAGCGGCGCGCGGCGACACCCCTGGGGCGAGCTTCTGGCAGCGCCTGCGCGGCAAGCAGTGAACTAGGGCGGGGATAGGCCGTGTGGCTGCGCGGTTAGACGCCACCTCTCAGCGGCTTCGCCGCTGCCCCCTTTCGTCTCGTGCGAGCAGTCGCTCGAATCGACTCACTGGCGCTAGCGCGCCCGCTCGGCCTTCCGAAGCGGTGCTTCGAAAGGCAAGGTCCGCTCACTTCGTTCGCTGAACCGTGGCAACCGTCGAGCTCTACGAGCTCTCCTCTGCCACAGGTTCCCTTGCCACCGTCGCTACGCGACGGCGCCAAGGTCCGCTCGGCTGCGCCTCGCTGAGCCGCCACTCATTCGGCTGCTACGCAGCCTCATCCGTTGTCGGCTCAATCTCCACCATCACGGTGGCGGCCTCGACGTTCTGGCCGGGCTTGACGTGGATCTGCGTCACGACGCCCGCGATGGGGCTCTTCAGATCATTCTGCATCTTCATGGCCTCCAAGACCAGCAGCGGCGAACCTTCGGTGACATTGTCGCCGATCTTGACCTGCACCTCGACGATCTTACCAGGCATCGGGGGCTTGATGCGGCCATCGCCGCGGCGACCCTTGCCGCCGGCGCGCACCAGTTCAGGCTTGGCCCGTTGGACCTGGAGGTCCAAGGTGTGGGGTCCTTCGTGGATGTGGCCGGCGGCCAGTCTGAAGTCGAAGGCGTTGCCGTCCAGGTTGACTTTGTAGTGGCCCTTGCCGACCGTCTCGACGCTGGGCTCGAAAGCCGTGCCATCGACGATGAACTTGGGGCCGTCTGCATGCTCTTCGACCTGCACGTAGTAGCGGCGGCCTTCGAGGTCGAATGCGTATCTCATGCGTTCACCTCAGACGTTGTGGCTGCGTGCGCTGCACAGAGCGCTTCGCTGTGAGTCACTGGAACACCCCCGCACTAGCCGGCACTTGCATGCCGGCGTCGACGTGGGCGTTCCCGTTCGCGTTGCTCACTGGAACACCCCCGCAGATTCACGGCGGCTGCGTTGGCCCCATGCGTTGAGGCGGCGGCGGCCGAACTCATCGACGCCGACGTTCTTGCCATTGCTCTTGCCGAAGCCGTAGCTCTTGGCGACGAAAGCATCGATGCCACCGGGCTCCTGCGAGAGCGCCGCCGCGAGGGCTGCGAGCTTCTGCTTGACCTCGGTGCTGGCCTCCTCTTGGATGCCGTTGTAGCGCTCAAGGACGCGGTGCTCATCGAGGTACTTCGTCGTCATGTCGCCGTCGCAGAACGCGGGGTCGTTCATCAGGAGCAAGTGCAGCTCG
>JBFIDG010000199.1:0-3038 GCA_041581335.1 Thermoplasmatota archaeon | reverse complement strand
CGTTCGATGCCGATGCCGCAGCCACCATGGGGCGGCATGCCGTAGCGGAATGCGGCGAGGTAGTCGCCGAAGTCCTTCGGGTCCAGGCCCCAGCGCACGATGCCCTGCTCGAGCAGGTCGGGCTGGTGGATGCGCTGGCCGCCGCTGATCAGTTCCACGCCGCGGAAGTCCAGGTCGAAGGCGCGGCACAGCCGGCTCTCCTGCGTCCCGTCCTCGGGCATGATGTAGAACGGCTTGGGGGCGAGGGGCCACTTGGTGATGAAGTAGAACTCGTGGCCTTCTTCCTTCATGGCCTCGCCGAGCACCTTCTCGGCCTCGGTGCCGATGTCGTCGCCGAAGGCGAGCGGCTTGAGGCGGCCATCGGCGCGCTCGTTGACGATCTTGAGGGCCTCTTCGTAGCCGACGCGGCGGAACGGTAGCGCGGGCACGTTGACGGTGGCGCCGAGGATCTCGACCTGCTTGGGGCAGTTCTCGGCGACGCCCTTCCAGACGGCGTGCAGGAGGCCTTCGATCATGGCCATGACGTCGTCTTCGTCACGGACCCAGGCCATTTCCAGGTCGAAGGCGGTGGATTCGTTGAGGTGGCGGGTGGTGCTGTGCTTCTCGGCGCGGAAGTAGCGTGCGATCTCGAAGACGCGGTCCATGCCCGAGGCCATCATCATCTGCTTGTACAGTTGGGGGCTCTGGCTCAGGAAGCACTTGCGGCCGAAGTAGTCCACGGTGAACGTGTCGGTGCCGCCTTCGCTGCTGGCGGCGATGATGTTGCTGGTGTGGATCTCCTTGAAGCCGTTCTCCATGAGGAACTCGCGGCCCGCGCGCAGGACTTCGTGGCGGATGTGGAAGATGGCGTTGCTGCGGTCCGTGCGGACGTCCAGGAAGCGGTTGTCCAGGCGGGTGTCGAGACCGGATTCGATGTCCGAATCCCATAGGGCCATCGGCAGTGGCGTCGCGGCCGGGTTGAGCACTTCGGCGGATGTGGGCAGGACTTCGAACCCTGCTTGGGCCTTGTCAGAGGGCTTGACCTCGCCGGTGATGACGACGCAGCTCTCGGGCGTCAGCTTGGTGAGGGTCTCGAAGAGCTCAGGGGCGGCTTCGGCGAGCATCTTCTTCAGGAGGACGAACTGGACGCGGCCGGTGCGGTCGCGGAGTTCCAGGAAGGCGATGTTGCCCTTGGCGCGGACGCTGTCGACCCAACCCGCGAAGGTCTGTTGGGTGCCGTAGTGTTCGGGCGTTACCTCGCCGCAGCCGAGGGTGCGCAGGCTCATGGGGGCGCCGACCCCGCTTCAGGGTTTAGACGCAACGGCCCGTCATTCGGCGTGGCGCAACTGCATGATGGGTGCGCCGATGGTGGCCAGGCACAGCACCGCCACCACGAAGGAGCCGGTCTGGGTCTGGTCGCCCAACTGGGCTCGGTAGACGAAGGCGCCGATGAAGGCGGCAGCCCACAGCCCGGCCCAGACGTAGGAGATCCAGTCCGGCGAGTAGAGGCGCCACGTCAGCAGCACGGCGGCCCCTGCCAACGCGATGCCGGCGGCGACGATGAGGGCCTGACCCACGGCGGCCGAGACGGGTACCTCCCACCCGGTGCCTTCACCGCCGATGTATTGGAGGACGCCGAAGATGCCGACCAGGCCGAGCACGATGGCGACGACGCCAGGCACCATGCGGCGCCAGTCGCGGCTGAGCGCGAACACGATGCCGGCGCCGATGGCGAACAGGCCGACGACGACGGGGGCGGGTTCGACCAGGATGGTCGCGGTCAGTGCAGCAAGCGAGGCGCCGACGATGCCGAGGATCGGGAGGGTCCTACCCATGATACTAGCATCAGACCTCATGAAATAAAAGGCCCCCTGGAAGGGTGCCCACGCAGTCTACTCGCGCCGGCCCTTCATGGTCTCGGACCAAAGCACGAGGATGACGACCCAGAAGATCATCATGCTGCCAGCCGCGAACATGAAGGGCGCGACGTGGGTCGCTGGATCCGGACCTGCATAGACGATGGCCAAGCCAATGATCATGCTCGCGATGACGAGCGTGAAGCCCATCTTCAGCGCGTTGCGACCACTGGCCTGCTTGATGCCTTCCAGACCTGCCACGTCGATGGTGGTGCGCAACTCGTTGCGCTCGACGCGCTTGACGAGCTGGTTGAGGGCGTGGGGGAAGGTGCGGCCGAAGCGCAGCAGTTCACCGACGGTCTCCTCGACGATCTCTTTCTGCTTCTTCGTGTTCGTGATGTTCTTCCACACGAGTTCAGCAACGAGAGGATCCAGCACCGAGACCAGCTCGTAGTCTGGATCGAGCTCCCGGCAGAACCCGTCGAACTGGAACAAGGCCCGGGAAATGAGCATGAAGTCCGGTGGCAGCATCATCTTGTGGCGCTTGGCCACGGACATGATCATCTCCATGAGCCGCGGATCGGCCACACTGACCTGCTCGCGCTCAAAGAAGTCCATGAGCTTCTCGACGTCGATGATGAACCGCTTGTGATCGTATTCGCCGTGCTGCTCACACAGGTCCAGGATGGATTCGGTGAGCCCATCCACGTCACCCTTACCCATCGCGGTGATGAGCTGCAGGATCGATTTTGAGCGCCGTTCTGTGACGATGCCGACGGCCCCGAAGTCGAGGAACACGACCTGATTGCTGCTCAGGATCATCATGTTGCCCGGTGAGGGGTCGGCGTGGAAGATGCGGTGGACGAAGATCTGCTTCGCCATTGCGTGCGTGATGATGCGCGCGACGTTCTTGCGGTCGATGCCGAGGCTGTCCAGGTGGTCCACGTGGGCGAACTTGATGCCGTCGATGAACTCCATGACCATCACCCGCTTCGAGCAGTAGTCCAGGTGCATCTTCGGAATGTGCACTTCGCTGTCGCCGCGGAAGTTGCGGGCGACGCGCTGCGTGTTCTTCACTTCGTAGCTGTAATCCAACTCCCGCTCCAGCATCTGACGAAGCTCGTCCAAGTGGTGCGTGGGTTGCCAGACCCGGCTCGCGGCGAAGGTCTTCTCGATGAACGTCATGAGTCCGCGCAGGATCTG
>JBFIDG010000198.1:0-3056 GCA_041581335.1 Thermoplasmatota archaeon | reverse complement strand
CGACGGTGCATTGCTCGTCGCAGATGATGGCGGCGACGTCGTCGGTTGCGTCGCGTACGAGCCGTGGGGTGAAGGGCGGGCCCGCATGAAGCGCATGTTCGTCCCGGCGGAGCACCGGGGCAAAGGCCTCGGCCGCAGCCTCGCCTACGGCATCGTCGGCAAAGCCCGCCACGATGGCTACAAAGAGATCGTCTTGGACACGAGCAGGCCCATGGAGGCGGCGACGGCGCTGTACCGGAGCATGGGCTTCGAGCCGTTCGAGCCCGACTACGAGGCACCTTGCCGCGAGGTCCTGTACCTGCGTCTTGGGTTGTGACGGCAGTCGTCGATGGTCTTTGGGGCCCGATGCCGTCGTGGCACGTGGCTTCGGGGGACACCCTATTAGTGCGGTCCGGCCCATAAGGAGGGTATGCCTGCACAGATCTTCGTGGAAGAAGCCCAGGATTTCGACGGTGTCGCCCAATTGTGGGCGCAGTACTGGGATGAGCACCATGAGGATCTGGGCGCACAAGACCTGGCCACAGAAGCCCGCGCCTTGCCGGCCGGCTATGAAGCGCCGGATGGCGCGTTGCTCGTGGCCCGCATCGGCGATGAGATCGTCGGCACCGTGGGCCTCCAGCGCTTCGATGAAGAGACGGCCGACATGCGCCGCATGTACGTGCCGCAAGAGTTCCGCGGCCTAGGCATCGGCGAAGCGCTCGTGGATGCGGTCATGGCCAAGGCGCGCAGCCTCGGCTTCTCCCAGATGATCTTGGACGTCGGCCAATCACAGGTCGCCGCCCGGCACGTCTACGCGAAGGCCGGATTCCACGATGTGGATGGCTTCGCTTTCAGCCCCCTGAAGGGCGCCCGCTACATGCAACGGAAGCTCTAGGCCTTGAGGACGGCCGGCAGCGCCTGCAGCACGTCGGCCAGCAGGGCATCGTAGTCGTCGAGGCCGACGCTCAAGCGCACGAGGCCGGGCGTGATGCCGGCGCGGGCCTGGGCCTCAGGGCCAAGGCATGCGTGGGTCGTGCTGGCGGGGTGGCTCGCCAGGCTCTCGAAGCCGCCGAGACTCACCGCGTTCTGGAACACTTCGAGGCCGTCCACGAAGGCCATCGCCGCGGGGACGGTGCCCAGGTCGATGGTGAGGACACAGCAACCGCCGGGCATCTGGCGCTGGGCGATCTCGTGGTCGGGGTGACTTTCGAGGCTCGGGTGGCGGACCTTGTGCCCCATCGCTTCCAGCGTCGATGCCATGGCGAATGCGGCGGAGTTCATCGCGTTGACGCGGACGTTGAGTGTGCGGGCGCCGCGCAGGCATTGCCATGCGGTCTCGGCGTCCATGATGCCGCCGGCGTCCTTCTGCCAGAGGCGGATGGGGCCGAGCATCTCGGGGGTGCCGACGACGGCGCCGCCGAGCAGGTCGCTGTGGCCGTTGATGGCCTTGGTGAGGGAATGGATGACGATGTCGGCCCCGAGGGCGAGCGGTTGTTGGCCGATGGGGGTCGCGAAGGTGTTGTCCACGACCAGCTTGCCGCCGGCGGCGTGGACCCATTCTGCCGCTTCTTCCAGATCGACCATGCGGGTCGTCGGGTTCATCGGGGTCTCCAAGAACACCAGGTCGACGCCGGCGCCGATGGCGGCACGCAGTTCGGCGGGCTTGGTGGAATCGACCCAGGTGACCTCGACGCCCCAGCCGGCGAGCTGCTCGATGAGGCTGTGGGTGCATCCATAGATGCAGTCATCGGCGACCAGCCGGGCGCCGGGCTTGAGGTGGCCCATGAAGGTGGCGTGGATGGCGGCCATGCCGCTGGCGAGGCAGACGGCGTCTTCGGCCCCTTCCAGGGCGGCGATGTGCTCTTCGAGCGCGCGGACCGTGGGGTTGCCGAGGCGGGAGTAGATCAGGCCGGGTTCGCCCGCGAAGCGGGCAGCGCCCGTCGCGGCGTTGGGGAAGACGAACGTGCTGCTGCGGACGACGGGCGGGTTGACCGCACCGAAGGGCTGGGCAGGGTGTTTGGCATCAGGACCGACCATGGGCAGAGAATCGGACGCCCCGCTATCAGGCTTGTCGGGGCCATGGCGGCAGACTGTCAAGAATCGCATTGCAAAATGCTGTTATGCTTGACAGAGTGTCGAAATCTGGATGGATTCAGTCGACAGGAAGATCCTCGCCGCCCTGAAACGGGATGCGCGGCTGCCCGTGGCCGAGCTGGGGCGCCTCGCCGGCGTCAGCCGCGCCACCGCCCACGAGCGCCTGAAGCGCCTGCAGGCGGACGGCATCCTGCTTGGCACCACTGCCCGCATCGACCCTGCGGCGCTCGGTAAGCCATTGCGGGCGTTCCTGTTCGTGCAGTGGCGCGCCACCGAAGCCGGCGACCAACGGGAAGTGGCCGGCGCCATCGCAGCCCTGCCCGGCGTCGAGAAGGTCCACGTCATCACAGGCGAACACGACTTCCTCGTGGAGGTCGTCGCCAAGGACATGGACGCCATCGGCCGACTCATCATCGAGAACATCCGCGGCATCCCCGGCGTCAGCGGCACCCAGAGCAGCATCGCGTTCTGGTCCATGGAAGGCGTCGGCGCGGTGGATTAACCCGGCTGCATGACGCCCACGAGGTTGCCGTCAGGGTCCTTGAAATAGAACAC
Source organism: Thermoplasmatota archaeon (assembly GCA_041581335.1). Taxonomy (GTDB): domain Archaea; phylum Thermoplasmatota; class E2; order JACPAO01; family JAHFTW01; genus JBFGSX01. The sequence continues at coordinate 428 of JBFIDG010000198.1, read as the reverse complement.
GCGGCCGACGCCCTGCACGGCCATCGGCTCGACGACGATCTTGCCGCCGTGCTTGCCCACCTGCCGATGGGTCTCATCAAGGTCGTCGGTCTGGATGACGCAAACGAAGCCGTTGAGGCCCGCGCCGTCCTCAGGTGCCGGTCCGTTGCGGTCCATCATACCGCCTCCAATGCCCTCGGACGGCGCCTCGCCACTGCTTGGGTCTTCCCCCGTGGGGCCCAACAAGGTGTAGGGCATCCCGGGCGCCGAAACGTGGTTCCAGCCGAAGACGTTCTCGTAGAACTTGGCCAACGCAGGCCGGTTCGTGGCTTGGATCTCGAAGTGGACGACCGGAGAGCCCATGCGACCGCATCCGCGAGCTTCGATAAAACGGTCGATGCTCCCTGCGGTTGCGGCATGCCCGCGTGGTGCGGCGTGCTTTTGCACTG
>JBFIDG010000197.1:0-3125 GCA_041581335.1 Thermoplasmatota archaeon | reverse complement strand
TGGAAGACAGGCCACAGCGGCCGGCGGAAGCACCGTGCCGGGCCGTCATGGCCCAAAAGGGCCCAAGGCCCCGCGATGCGCTTCTATAGCGGGCGCAGGCAAGTCAACCCTGATGCGCGCGGACGACCACCCCGAGGAGGCACGTCGCCTTTCGACACTCCACGCATTGGACATCCTCGACACCGGGGCCGCGCCGGCCTGGGACCGCATCGCAGAGCTCGCCAGCCTGATCTGTGGCACCCCCATCGCCCTAGTGTCCCTCGTGGACAAGGAACGGCAGTGGTTCAAAGCGCGCGTCGGGCTGGGCGTGCAAGAGACCCCCCGCGAATTGGCTTTCTGCGGCTACGCCATCCTACAGACCGAGATCTTCGAGGTCGTCGACACCATGCAGGATCCACGGTTCTCAGACAACGCTTTGGTCACCGGACCGCCCGACATCCGGTCGTACGCGGGCGCCCCGATCCGGGCCAGCAACGGCATGCCGATAGGGACCGTATGCGCCATCGACCGCAAGCCCCACGAGCTCACCGCCCACGAGAAACGGGGCCTCCGGCTGTTGGCCGATTTCGCCGAAGACCTCACGCGCCAACGCAGCGCGGCCCTCACTTTGGGGCGCCACCTGGCCCGGGACGAGACGCTGCGGGGTGCCCGGGGCGTCGTCAACCAGGTCTCCGACGAACTCCTGAACCCCATGACGCCCATCTTCATGCAGCTCGACCGTCTTCGGCGCAGCGATGTCCCGCAAGAGCCGCTGGACGTCATCGAACGCAACATGTACCGCATCCTTGATGCGGTCCGCGAAGCGGTCGACACCATCGCCCCGGACCAGTCGACAGACTGAAACCGGGCCGCGGGGCTGCCACCCCGCATGCGCCTGGTCACCGCCCACGTCCCGAACACCCCTGGCATCCTTGCGAAGGTGGCCAAGGCGCTCGCCGACGCCGAACTGAACATCACGGCCTTCACGGCCGACGCCAATAGGGTACGCATCTTGACCGATACCGCGGCGGCCGCCGTGCGGGCCCTTGCAGACTTCGGCATCGTGGCGACAGAGCACCACGTGCTGGCCATCAGCCTGGAGGACCGTCCCGGGCGCCTGGCCGAGATCACGGGCCGACTGGCGGATGCCGGCATCAACATCGAAGTGGCCTTCGGCGATGGGCGGGCGGGCACGCTCTACTTGCGCGTCGCCGACCATGCCCGGGCCCAGGCGGCCCTGGCCCGGCTTGCTTAGGCGTGCGGTGACGATTCGACGCCGAAGGCGATCTTCAGGTCTACTCGGTACTCGGTGACCTTGCCGTTGCGTACCTTGACCGTCAGGTTGCCCACGTGGGCACCCGTGATGCCCCGCGTCGAGCGCGCGGCATCCTCGATGGCCCCCTCGATGGCGGCCTCGAAGGACTTCGTGGACGATCCGACGACCTCCACGACCTTGGCGGTCCGATGTTCATGCATGCTTTGCGGCTCTTTGAAGCTCAGTGCCATCAATATCACCGACCTCCATTCGTCGCCGGAGACGATAGCCTGGCGGGCAAAGACGCGGGCCCACAGTGCGCAATGGGCGGCAGAAGACGCAGCGAAGTACTCATATAACGCACCAAAGTCGGCGGCTCTCAGAGGCACCCGGGACCGGCCACGGACCCGGTGTCCGCGTCGGCCATCCGCCCCATCCGGTCCATTAGTGTAGCGGCCAATCATCTAGGACTCTCACTCCTATGACACGGGTTCAAATCCCGTATGGACCACCTCCCTCTTCCCCCCTTCGTGCCCGACGGCCACACGGCCGTCGCCGGCCGCCACCGTCCGGCCCACCAGGTAGTTTGAAGCACCCGGGGCACCATGACGCCCCATGGTCATCAGCCAGCGGGCGCTCATGTGGTTCATCCTGGTCGCCGGTGCCTTGGTCATCGCATCGTACTTCGCCGGCCTGGCCCGGGCGAGCCGCCCAGCGGACATCTGGGGCGGCGTGACGCCTGGGATGCAGAAGGCCATCGTCCCGTTCATGCTGCTTGCAGCGGCCGGCTTCATCGTGTATGGCTGGATCGTCTTGTTCCGGCTCGATGCCGCCACCTTCGCTGGACTGCGCTGGCCATGGGGTGCGTCGGACGGCGGCGGCGGAGGTCGGCTCCTGCTCGCGTTCGCCGTGTTCCTGATCCCCTCGGCGCTCTGGTTGGAGACCACGTTGATCCACGTCAGGACACCGCAGGTGTGGACGCAGGCATTGGTGGTTACCGTGCTGTTCCTGGTCGCGGTCGGCGTCGTACTGCTTGGGCTGCTCGCCTTTGCCGCCCAGGCGGACGGCGTGCCAGGCGCGGTTTGGCTGATCCTAGGTGCCGTGGCCATCGGCATCCAGGTCATCATCAACGACCTCGTGATCTGGGTCTGGAAGTTCCCTTGGTGACGCCACGGGTCGCCCTCTGAGACCGTCGGTAGCCGGGCCCAATGGGGTGCCGAGGGCCCCCTATCCCCTGCGCCCCTCCGGCCCTTGGCCGGTGTCCCGATAGCCGAACGGGTATGTTCGGGCAGGCGCACAAATGGGAATGGGTAGCCGTGAAGCGAACGCTCGTCCTGCTCATCCTTGTGGCCATGATGTCTGGCCTCGGGGCGGACAGCGTGCGCGAGCCGGCATTGCTGGTCGGTTCTGCCTCACTGCCCTTGGCCGCCCACGCGGCACCTACGCCGGTGCAAGGGAGCACTGCCAGCGGCTGGTCCTCGAGCAGCAACGCGCTCGCCCCTCCTGGAAGCGCCTCGACGACGAAGGACGCGACCGCCTTGACGGTCGCCGGTTTCGCGGGCAATGCAACGGGCACCATCACGGGCGTCACGGTGCATGCCGTCGCCTCACAGGTGGAGCACTACGATGATCGCCTCCGGATGTCCGTGACGGCGCCCGGCTGCGCCGGCGTGGCGAGGGACCTGCCCCTGAGCGACAAGCCGACCGAAGGCTCGTTGGCCATGCCCTGCGACTGGACCTGGGGTCGGATCGAAGGCCTGGAGGTCAGCCTGCGCACCGAGGCCGCCGGCGGGCTCCTAGGGATGGGGCGGATCGATGGCGCCTGGCGCACAAACCACGTTTGGCTCGAGGTCACGATCAGTGACCGTGCCCCGGTCGCCGTGGTAGGGCC
>JBFIDG010000196.1:0-3150 GCA_041581335.1 Thermoplasmatota archaeon | reverse complement strand
TCGACGGCATCCCCTACCTGCCCGGGGTCTTCGGCCTCGAAGCATTCGCGGAGGCCGCGAGCCTGCTCGCCGACGGCCGATGCATCAAGATCGAGGACGCGAAGTTCTCGGTCCCCGTCAAGCAACTCAAACAGCGCCCCGCGACCGCCCGCATCCACGTCGAACGCATCAACGCCGACGACGACGGCGACGCGGTCTTCGCATGCCACATGACCACCCGCATGGTCGGACCCGATGGCCTCGAGCGCGGCGAACCCCGCACGCACTTCGAAGCCACGCTGACCTTCGGCCACGCCGAAGCACTGCACGCGGACTCCGTGCCTGCATGCACCCGTGAACTGGCCAAGGAGCAGATCTACCCGCCGTTCTTCCACGGTCCGAGTTTCCAGGTCATGCGCTACGCCGGTCCGCTCGAAGCCGACGAATCGGTCGGCAACGGCGCCATGCCCTACGCCGCAGCGTTCAGTGCCGGTGACGTCGAGTACCAAGTGCAGCCCCTCGTCATGGAGGCGCTGTTCCAACTCTGCGGCCTGCGCACCATGCACGTGGATGGCAAGATGAGCCTCCCGGCCGCCATCGACGCGGTCGATCTGTTCCACCACGAAGCGGTCAGCGGCGAGATACGCCTCTGGTGCAGACACACCGGCACAGACACGCTGCGCCGCTTCGACGCGGTCGCATGCCTGCCCGACGGCACCATCATGCTCCGCATGAGCGGCTACGGCATGGTCGAGACCGGCCCCGCCCCGCGACTCCTCAGCCCAGAGGACGCCCCGCAAGGCGAGTCGGCCGCAGAGGACACCAGCCAGGCCGATACGACCGCGGCCCCGGACAGCGCGGAGGTGAAGCCCAAGCGACCGGTCCAGACGACCCTGGCCGATGAGGTGCCCATCCCTTTGGCAAGCGTCGAGCTCCCCGAGCTCGACGACATCGTGTTCGCCGCCGTAACCGTCCCGGAAGCCGACCCTGACCCCACCTGGTTCACGGAAGACGAGATCGAGACGCAGGCCGCCTTCAAAGTGGAGAAGCGGGCCTCCGAGTGGCGCGCCGGCCGCCTCGCGGTCAAGGCGGCCATCATGACCGTCGCCCCCGGCCTGAAGGCCACCGACATCGAAGTGCAGAACGCCGAAGGCGGCGCTCCGTACGCCCTCGTCCAAGGCGAGAAGATGCCTGGAGTCATCACCATCACCCACCGCGACGGCCTCGCCATCGCGGCCGTGTCCGAGACGGCGCTCGGCATCGACCTGGAGACCACCGAGCCGCGCAGCAAGGGCTTCCACGAGGAGGCCTTCAACGCGGCTGAGAAGGAACTGACATCCGACCCAGTCGGGGCGGCCTGCGTCTGGGCCGCCAAGGAAGCCGTGTTCAAGCGCATCGGCACCGGCCTCAAGCAGGCCCTGCATGCCTGGACCGTGCAGAGCGACGACGCCGGCGGCGCCACCGCCTCCGGCCCTGACGGCACGTTCTTGGTGCGCTTCTTCGATGTGGAAGGCCGCGTCTTGGCGGTCAGCGCCCAGGCGTTCGACGCCGTCCACGAGACCCCGGCCAACGCCTAAACCGTTCAACCCATAGGAGCCCTGATGGCACGCAACGAGACCTTGACCGCACGCCCCACCGTCAATGCGACGGGCTGGCCAGTGCGACTAGGGATCAGTGCCGGATTCGGCGGCTTCCTGATGCTGATGGGCGCGTTGTCGTTCCCACTGCCCTGGACCCCGGTGCCGTTCAGCATGATGCCGCTCGGCCTGCTGGTCGCCGGCGCATACCAGCGGCCCGGGTGGGCCGGACTGAGCGTGTTGATCTACCTCGTCGCCGGCGGCCTCGGCGTGCCCGTCTACGCGGACGGCAGCAGTGGCTTCCACCACCTCATCGGCGCCACCGGCGGCTACCTCATCGGCTACGCCTTCGTCGCCGCGCTGGTGGGATGGTATGTCAGCCAACGACGCCGTCTGATGCCGACGCGCTGGGCCTACGGCCTGCTCGGCCTCGTCGGCGTGGTCGTCCTCGGCGGCGTCTTCGCCATCATCCGCTTCGTCAGCGCCGGCGAAGGCCTGGGCACCTACGACGACGGCCTTGCCTCCTGGGGCCTTGGCCGCAGTGTCCTGTGGGTCTTGCTCTATCTGATCGGTGCCGCCACCCTCGTCACCATCTGGGCGCTGCGTCGCCAACGCGGAGAATCGGGCCGCGTTCTGAACCTGTTCCTGATCTTCCTCGGCTCGACGGCGCTGCTGCATGTCTGCGGCGTCACGGGCCTGATCCTTGTCGGCGGATACCCCATCGTGACGTCCATCGTCCTTGGTTCCGTCGTCTTCCTACCCTTCGATATCATCAAGGCCGGCCTCGCGGTCGGCATCTCGTTGCCCTTCCTCCCCACGGAGTCCCCCCATGCCCAACATTGAGAAGATCCTGGTCGCCAACCGCGGTGAGATCGCCCTGCGCGTCATGCGCACCGCGCGCGAACTCGGCCTCCAGACCGTTGCTATCCACAGCCCGCAGGACGCCTTGGCCGCGCACGTCCGGTTCGCCGACGAAGCCATCGCCATGGGCGACGAATCTGCCGCCAGCAACTACCTCAACATCGACGCCATCACAGAGGTCTGCAAGGACCGCGGCGTCGATGCCGTCCACCCGGGCTACGGGTTCCTGTCCGAGCGCGCCGACTTCGTCGAAGCCCTGGACAAGGCAGGCATCACCTTCGTCGGACCCCCCGCCACGGCCATCACGGTCCTCGGCGACAAGGTCGCCAGCAAGGAAGCCGCCCGCAAGGCCGGCGTCCCCGTCGTCCCTGGCATCGACAAGTTCGTCGAGACCCTGGACGAAGCAAAGGAAGTGGCAGAGGTCACGGGCTACCCTCTCATCATCAAGGCGGCCTTCGGTGGCGGCGGCATGGGCATGCTGGTCGTCGAGAAGGAAGCCGACCTGGAGCATGCACTCAAGTCGACGCAGCGCCAAGCCAAGGCCGCCTTCGGCCGCGGCGAAGTGTTCATCGAGAAGTTCATCGGGCGCCCGCGCCACATCGAGTTCCAGATGCTCGCCGACAACCACGGCAGCGTCGTGCACTACGGTGAGCGCGAGTGTAGCATCCAGCGCCGCCACCAGAAGCTCATCGAAGAGGCCGGCAGTGTCGTCGTCAGCAAGGACGACCGCGAC
>JBFIDG010000195.1:0-3163 GCA_041581335.1 Thermoplasmatota archaeon | reverse complement strand
CAGGGTGAAGTTGACCGCGTTGCCCACGGTGGCCTCCGTGGGGACCGCCGACGATGCGAGCGTGAAGTCGAGGACGTCCACGTTGTGCGGCACCGACCAGTGGTTGACGGTCTCCCCGTCTTCGGTGCGGACATGGCCGCGCACTTGGAACGTGCCGGCCTCCATCATGGTGCAGGTCACCGTGACCTCGCCGGGGAACGTGGCGCCATCGGGGACGTGGCTGCACCCGCCGGCAGCGTCGAAGTCGGCATCAGGGTCCACGGTGGGGACGGCCCAGTAGTGGGCGCCGACGTGGGTGGAGCTGGCCGTGCCGCTGCCGGTCATCGTGAACGTGAAGGGCTGGCCGACGACCACGGCCGTCGGGATGCCGGAGACAGTCAACTCAAGCGGCGGATCATCCGCGACGCAGCCAGAGAACGCGAGACAAACAAAGAGCAGGATGGACCATTTGACCATGGCCGACACGGCGACGCGGGGCAGATAAATGCCTCGGCAACGAAGAATCTGATGCGACCCTCTGGATGCAAGCCAACGGGGTTTATCGTCCGGGCGCCAGTGCGCGGCACATGGCACACCAGGAACGCGTCGTGGAGCACCTTGAGGCTGCTGGCGAGGCCGCAGACGCCTGGATCCACATCGGCATCGCCGGGGTCTACGCGGTCCTGCACTTGGCCGACACCGTCCAGCACGGCCTGCGGGACATCATCTACGAGCTTCGCTCGTAGAATCCACGCCACATCGCTGCGCTCTGCGGCGATCATCCGCGAACTCCGCCCATCGGCCTCCAAAGAAGCAGGCCACGCGGCACCGAGACCTAGGAATCCGGACGATGCCTCGGCCGCACGACGGTCCAGACCTTCGTCGAACCGCAGTGGATGCAGAACGCCAGATCGATACTGGCACTGGACGGATACCCGCACTCGACGCAGGACGGGGCCGTCCGCGGCGCCATGTCCCGACTGGCCACCGGCCACGCCGCCGCGGCGCCGACCAAGACTGCGGCCACGAGGACGGTCACGATGCCGGGTGTTCCGAACAAGGCGACCTCAGCCACCAGCAGGCTGGCCCCGGTGAGCGCCAGGAACCCAAGCAGGATGCCCACCAAACGGCGGGATTGCATACCCCAAGCTCCGTGTTCTGCGTCAAAACCTACTTCGGCCAAAGTTCAAATACAGGCCTCTGGGACCGTTCGTCGTTGCGCCAATAACACTTATGTCCTAGCAAAATACGTCGAGGTCGGGTCAAAATGAACGTCCGAACTTTGCTCCTCGCACTCTGTATGCTTTTGGTGGGCCTCGCCGGCTGCGCCGACAGTGCCCCCGTGACCGAAGAAGACGACAAATTCGTCGGCCTGGTCGATGAGAAAGACCAGAAGAGCGACAAGGGCGTCATCCGTGGCGTCGTCGTCGACAACGCCATCGTGCCCCTGGCGGGCGCCATCGTCAGCGTCGTCGGCCAAGAGAAGATGACCATGGAGACCACCGAGGCAGGCGCCTTCGCGTTCTCCAACGTCGAACCCGGCTTCACCGAGCTCCTGGTCGACAAGAACGGCTACGAAGCCGCTCGCCTCCAGGTCAACGTCGTCGCCGGCGTCAAGCAGCCCGCCATCGTGCAGGTCCAGCTGACCCCCGACCCTAGCGAACTCCCCTTCATCCAGCCCTTGACCTTCAACGGCTACATCGACTGCAGCATGAGCAGCCCGGCCTACCGCGTCGCCGTCTGCAGCCTGCCTGGCGTGGAAGAAGCGTTCGCGGACAACTTCATGGCCACGTACGAAGGCCTCGGCCCCAAGCCCGATTTCATCCAGTCCGAGATGAACTGGGAAGGCACCCAGCCCGCCGGTGACGCCATGATGTTCACCCTGGAAGCCGACGTGCTCGACGGCGGCGAAGTGGGAGACGATGCCCAGGGCCTCAGCCCCTTGCTCATCAAGGCCGACCAGGAGCGCATCAACAACTCGCGCTTCGGAGGTACCCTGGTCCAACGTGTCTTCAACTACGAGATTCCTGGCTCTGCGCCCCCGGTGCCTGTCTGCGGCGTCCCCAACCCCATCCACGGCGGCACCATGTGCGTCAAGGGTGTCGGCCTCACGCTCCAGCAGCCGTTCAGCATCTACACGCACGTCTTCTACCGCACCGTCCCGGCCGAGGACTGGCAGTTCTCCGTGGACGGCTCCCCAGAAGAATAGCCCCGTAGCGGATCCTTTTCCCCTTCCCCCTTCTTTGAACCGGCGCCAGGGCCGGCCCAGACCCGGACCTTCATGTCCGACGCCGGCCTGGCCCACCCATCAGACGCATCGGCACCTCGCCGCGTCAAGGTCCACCCATGATCCCCCAATGCCTACCCGCTGAGGCAAAGGCCGCCCTCGATGCCGGCCAGGCCATCATCCTCGACGTCCGCGAACCCGACGAATGGGCCCAAGCCCGCATCCCTGGCGCCATCCACGTCCCGCTGCAGCAGATCCCCTCCCGCATCGCGGAGCTGCCCAAGGACCTCCAGATCGTCTGCCAATGCGCCAGCGGCGGCCGCAGCGCCAGCGCCACCCGGTTCCTGGCCCAATCCGGCCTCAACGCCAGCAACATGGTCGGCGGCATCATGCAATGGCACCGCGAAGGCCTCCCGGTGGTGCGCTGATGGGGCTCTTCGACCTCTTCAAAGGCCCCAAGGTCAAACGCGTCAGCGCCCCCCAGGCCCACGAGATCATCCGACAAGGCGCCCAGTTCATCGACGTGCGCAACCGCAGCGAATTCAAGGCCGGCCACGCCCAAGGCGCCAAGAACATCGCCCTCAACGCCTTGCCCAACAACATCAAGAACCTCGACCCGGCCAAGCCCGTCGTGTGCATCTGCGCATCCGGCATGCGCAGTGGCCGCGCGGCGCAGCTCCTGGCCAAGCACGGCTTCGCGGACGTCTACAACGTAGGCGGTGGCTCGACGGCCTGGCATGGCCACGGCCTGCCCTGGGAATGAAGGGACGCCCCGACACCCCGTTGCGCGCCGCCCAACCCTGACAAATACACACGGGCGACCCTATCGGTTCTTATAGAAGTCATAGGCATCAAAGTATAGGATGGGGCGTGCAGACCTGATCGAACACGTCCGCGGCGTCATGGCGCGGGCGGGCTATGCGGTCAGCGAACGCTGCGATCTTCGCCCGGTCTCTT
>JBFIDG010000194.1:0-3165 GCA_041581335.1 Thermoplasmatota archaeon | reverse complement strand
TGCGCTCGGCGAACACCTGGTCGTGTTGCCCAAGGTCGCGGGCCTCGTCGTCTTGCTCATCGCGCTGCAGGTCGGCGGCGTCAAGCTGCCACGCATCCGCGGCATCCCGCTCACCGCCGTCAGCATCCTTGTCGGCATCGCGTTGGAGGCGTATCGATGGATCCCGTGATCGGTGCCGTCATCGCCGTCGCGGTGGCATGGCTCAGCATCCTCGTCCTGATCGTGTTGCCCTGGCGGCCGCCGGTGCGTGGCTTACGCCGGGGTGGCGCGTTGGCGCTCGGCAGCGTCGCCCTCATGCTCTGGGGGCTGCCGCTGCCAGCGTGGACACCGCTAGCGGTGCTCGTCGTCGGCGTGGCGGCCTCGACCGCTCACGCCTCGGCCTCTTGATCCTCCTCATACCATTCTTCCTCGTCCTCATAGGGCAACGAGCGCCACCATAGCCAGTACACCAGGCCGCCGGTGGCGAGCAGGACCACGGACGCGGTGACGATCCAGATCCACCATGCGAGCCCGAGCAGGCCGCGGTCCTCTGTCGGGACCGGGGCCAAGGTGGCGTTGTCCACGGGGGCAGCGACGAGACGGGCAAGCCTGTTGTTCTCCCGCCCCGCCTCCAGCAGCGTCTCGTCGGCGTCCAGCACCGCTTCCAGTGCAAGCGCGCCCTCTTCGCCGATGGCGAGGAAGTAGAACTCCACGCGCTCATCGGGGTCCAGGGCCGGGACAGGGAACTCCTGCATCATGGTGCCATTGAGCCAGATCTGCAGCGTGGTCGGCTCGCTGCGGACGGCCCCGACGTTGGAGACGATGATGCTGACGCCTTTGCCCTCGCGGATGAAGTCCAGCACGGCGAGGTCGGCCCGGGCCGGCAGGTCGCCGCCGAGGCGGTACACGCGCCCGTCCTCGGCCGCCACGATGATCGTGGCCCCATGCACAGCCACGCCGTTCTTGACCGGAGAATCTGTCTTGAAACCGGCCACGACCATCCCGGTCGCGGCGTCCACCCACCGCAGCGTGCCGTCGTCGCTGCCGACCACGACGGTGCCATTGGCGACGACGGGGCTGGCGATGACCGGGCCGCCTGAGGGCATCGTCCAGACCGCCTGGCCAGTGGTGGCGGCGATGGCGTAGAGGTTGCCGTTGTTGGCCCCGAAGTACAGGTTGGTGCCGTCCAATGCGGGCGTAGAATGGACCTTGCTGGCGTCGATCGTGCCCGGGACGTCGAACAGCCACTGCTGCGTGGCTGTGCCGCCGAAGCACGGCAACGTGCCAGCGTCCTGGGGAGCGATAGGCAGGCTGCGCACCGCCTCGTCATAGCCGGCCAAGTAGACGCGGCCCCGCGGGGCGTCGATGACGGGACTGGCCAGCACGATGTCGCCGGTCTGGTGTCGCCAGAGCAGCGAGGTCGTCTGGTCCGGGTTGCCCTGCTCGTCGACCGCGTAGGCGTAGTGGTTCATGCTGGCGAAGACCACGACGCCCAGATGCACCGCCGCCGCCGTACGCACGGGCCTGGCCGGATGTGCCCCGGAGCAGGTGGTGATCTCGGTCTTGTTGTCGTACGTGGCGGTCTCGCGGACGTCGGAGACCTTGAACCGCCACAGGATGTCAAGGGTCGTGGCAGTCAACGCGAGCATCTCGCCCGCTTCGTTGCCGATGAACAGCTTGCCCTCTGCGACCGTGATGGGTGCCCTGGTCGCCCCCACTTTCGCCTCCGCCACGAGCTGCCCGTCGCGCAGGTTCAACGCGACGAGTCGGCCGGAGGTGTCGGCCACATAGACCCAGCCGAAAGCGATGGCCGGCGTCGAAGCGATGCCTTTGCCTACCTCGTACGTCCACAATGGCTTGCCAGATTCGATGTCCAAGGCCGTGACGATGCCCGCCGTATCCGCGATGATGACCGTGCGTTCGTCGGCGACGGGGCTGGCGATCACATGCTGGGCGTCTGCGGTGGACCATGTCCACCAGACCTGCGCCTCGCGAACCAGGTCGGGGCCGGCGCCGCTGTTCAAGGGGTCTCCTTGGAACATCGGCCATGCGGCTTGCACGGGGCTTGCCACGAGGAGGGCCGCCAGCAGGAGCGCACGCTGCACGTCCAAGAGTCGACTTGGCCCATTGTAAAGGCGGTGACAGGGGGGCCAGGGGGAAATGGGGACCGCGTCAGAGGAGGCGTTCGTCCTCGACATGCATGTCGGCGGCCCGGATCAAGCGCAGGCGGAGCGCCGTCTCACCGTGCAGCGCCTCGGCCAGCGACTCGTAGCCGCGCCGCATCCGGTCCCAGGTGCCCAAGACGCCGTGCTGGTGGATCGACTGATGGAGGAGGTGGTTCGGGATGTGGACCTGCATGCTCTCCGAGGCGGGATCCAGGTGGACGGCTCCGAACTCTGAGAAGCACTCGCGGACGGTCGCCTGGACCCGATCATCGATGGCCTCGAGGGGGGAGAGGTCGATGAGCGCCGGCATGGCGCGGGAGGGCAGGTGGTCGTCCAACAACAGGACAGAAATCGGAACCGCGGATAATGCATCTTCGCCGCGTTACCCGACTAACTAACCCGGCCTTCGCAGGTCATGTCCGCACATCCGGGCGGCCTCGGTCGCGGGCCTCACCCTGTCAGTCGAGCGGGCCAAGGTCCCCGAGGGTCCCACTGCTGGAGGAACAACTGCCCCTGGTGGTCGAGTCGGGCTCCGATCCCATGGCCTGCGGGGGTCCCTTGTAGCGGCGCCGGGCTTGCTACGTCACCGCGTACGAAGATGATGATCTTGGCCCCCGCGACCACGTCGAGCGGCACATCGCCGCCCGGCCCTACCTGGCCGTGCTCGAGAATGATCTCACCGACGTCGGTGGCGTTGAGAAGCAACTCGCCGATGGTCTGTCCTCCGACGCCGGCGGCCCCGGCGCTCGGGGTGACGATGCGGATAGCGTAGTTGGCCGGACGGTCGGCGGCGTATTCGATGCGCCACTGGCTACGCGCCGCAACATCCGGGCTGATGGTGAATTGCCATTGGCCTTCAGGATCGTCTTCGAGCAAGGCACAGGCATGGCCGAACGGTACCAGGACATTGACGGCGCAGGCCACCATCGTGCGGTGGACGCTCTGCTGCGGGGCGACCCAGTCGGCGGGCAGCTGGGCCATGGTGACCCGTACTGTCTGCTTCGCCGCGGTCACGGCGACG
>JBFIDG010000193.1:0-3210 GCA_041581335.1 Thermoplasmatota archaeon | reverse complement strand
CTGCAACACAGCTTCCTGTCCCGCATTGACGACTACGACAACCTCGTCGTCATGCGGACGTTCAGCAAAGCGTACGGCCTGGCGGCGCTGCGGGTCGGTTACCTTGCCGCCAACGCGGATCTGATGGCGCGCCTGCGCCTCGTCAAGCCCCCGTTCAACCTCAACCTGTTCTCTGAACGCGTCGCCGCGGCGGCACTCGAGGAACAAGAATGGGTCGATGCAGGCGTCGCCATCGTGCGCCAAGAACGAGGACGCCTCATGGCGGCGCTGAAACGCCTCGGCTACGACGCGACCCCCAGCGACGCCAACTTCATCCTTGCTCGCGGCCCGGTGCCCCCCACGGACGTCGTGGATGGCCTCCGCCGTCAAGGCATCCTGATCCGTCACTTCCCCGGCAGCGCCGGACTCGAGGCGTTCTTCCGCATCAGCATCGGAGAAACGGAGCACACGGACATGACCATCGCCGCGCTCGAGGCACTGGCGTGATCTGGACCCTTTTCGATTACGGCGTCGGCAATCTCCACAGCCTGCGCAAGGCCATCGAAGCGCAGGGGCGGGCTGTCGTCGTCACCGCAGATCCCGCAGACCTAGCCGGTGCCGAGGCGATCCTGCTCCCAGGCGTCGGCGCCTTCGGCGCCGTCATGGAAGCCCTTGCGCCGGCCGCCGATGCATTACGCGCCCACCACGCAGCCGGCCGCCCCCTCATCGGGGTCTGCATCGGCATGCAAGTGATGTACGAACGCAGCGAGGAATCACCCGGCGTCCCAGGCCTCGGCATCGTCACGGGCACAGTGCACCGGCTGCCCGCCCAAGCAGGCAAAGTGCCACACATGGGCTGGAACACCGTCGATGTCCCCGACCACATCGACCCAGAACACGGCACCGATGCATTGCCCCGCGCCCTGTCCCATGCAGGGCACGTCTACTACGTCCATTCTTACGCGGCGCCTGTGACGACGGACGCCATCGCCACCAGCGAATACGGCGTCCCGTTCGCCGCAGCCATCCGCAAGAACCGCACGGTGGGCTTCCAGTTCCACCCCGAAAAATCCAGCCAGGCCGGCGCACGCATCCTCGGCGCCGCCTTGGACCTCCTTGAACACCCGGAGACCGCATGAAGATCTACCCAGCCATCGATATCCGCCACGGCAAAGTGGTGCAACTTGTGGGCGGCGACCCAGACAAGGTCGCCGTCACCGAGGAACGCAAGCCGGCCGAACAAGCCCGCCACTGGCGCCGCATGGGCGCCTCCATGGTGCACGTCGTCGACCTTGACGCAGCGCTTGGCCAAGAGCGCCAATGGCAGCACATCGGCGCCATCCGCAACGAAGGCGTCAAACTGCAGTTCGGCGGCGGCGTCCGCTCCATGTTGGATGTCCAGAAGCTCTTCGACCTAGGTGCCAGCAACGTCATCATCGGCACCCAGGGCGTCAAAGAGCCCCGCTGGCTGCAAGAGGTCGCCGCGCTGTTCCCCGGGCAGGTCATCCTCGCCATCGATGCACGTGGACGCGACATCCAGATCAAGGGCTGGACCGAATCTGCCGGCAAGGATGTCGTCGACGTGGCCCGCCAGGTGGCAGATTTCGGCCTCGCAGGCCTGCTCTACACCAACGTCGCCAAGGAAGGGCTGCTGGAGGGCATCGACGCCGATGTCGTGCGCGACATCCGTGCGGCCGCCCCCGACGTACCCCTCATCGTCAGCGGTGGCATCAGCAGCATCGACGACCTGGCCACCCTCGACGGCCTCGGCGTCGCAGGCGTCGTGCTCGGGATGAGCATCTACACCGGCGCCATCGACCTGCAAGATGCCGTCGAGCGGTTCGAGGCCAAAGCATGACGACGGTCCGACGGGAGACGAAGGAGACCAGGGTCGAGGTCACGCTCGACCTTGACGGGTCCGGCACGTACGACGTCGAGACCGACAACAAGTTCCTCACCCACATGATGGAGACCTGGACGCGTTACGCCGGCTTCGACCTGCGGATCCGCGCCACTGGTGATCTTGACCACCACCTCGTCGAGGACGTCGCCATCGCCATCGGTCAAGCGTTCCGTCAGGCCCACGCCGGCGCGCCCTGCCGCCGCATCGCCTATGACATCGTGCCCATGGACGACGCGTTGGTCCTGTGCGCCGTGGACATCGTCGACCGGCCCTACTACGAAGGCGAGTTCGCGGTGCCACTATGGGAACACTGGTTCCGCAGCGTCGCCATGGAAGCCCGCATCAACCTCCACATCGAGCACCTGCGCGGACGAGACACCCACCACCTCATCGAAGCGTCGTTCAAGGCGTTCGGCCGCGCACTGCGTCGTGCCCTCGAACCGCGTGACCAAGAGATCAGCACCAAGGGCGTCGCCGACCTCACGATGGAGGGCGCCATCGCCGCGGCCCTCGCCGATCAGAAGACGCCCGGCGCCTCCGGGCGCGGGTCCGGGGAGTGAATGCTGGCCAAGCGCATCATCCCGTGCCTCGACGTCGATGCCGGGCGCGTCGTCAAAGGCGTCAAATTCCAGGATCTGCGTGACATCGGCGACCCCGTCGAGCTTGCCAAGCGCTACGAGGCAGAAGGTGCTGACGAGGTCGTCTTCTTGGACATCAGTGCCAGCCATCAAGGCCGCGACCTGACCTTGGACATGGTCCGTCGCACCGCAGAGACCCTGTTCATCCCGCTCACCGTGGGCGGCGGCATCCGCAGCCCCGACGACATGCGGGCGGCGCTGAACGCCGGCGCCGACAAGGTGGCCATCAACACCGCTGCCCTCGCGGACCCCAAGCTCATCACCCGCTGCAGTGAACGTTTCGGCGCGCAATGCGTGGTCGTGGCGGTCGATGCCAAGCGGACCGCGACCGGTTCATGGAATGTCTTCACGCATGGCGGCCGCAACGACACCGGTCGCGATGCATTGGCGTGGTGCCAAGAAGCGGCCGAACGTGGCGCAGGCGAGATCCTGTTGACCAGCATGGACGGAGACGGCACCCGCGACGGCTACGACCTAGAACTGACGAATGCGGTCTCGACAGCACTCGGCATCCCCGTCATCGCCAGCGGCGGCTGCGGCGAAGCAGCGCACATCGTGGCGGCCCTTGCTTCCGGCGCCGATGCGGCGCTGGCGGCAAGCATCTTCCACGATGGCGATGCCACCGTCGCCGAGGTCAAGGCGCTGCTCACCGAAGCCGGCGTGGCGGTGCGGCCATGATCGATCTTGACG
>JBFIDG010000192.1:0-3218 GCA_041581335.1 Thermoplasmatota archaeon | reverse complement strand
GGGGGGCGTTCAGCAGCGCGATGATCGCCGCCGTGATGGAGAGGTTGCGGCCAGCACTGGGCAGCTTGAGGCCGGCCATCAGGTTGAGGATCCCGGCCGCAATCATGATGGCCGCGCCGACGGCGTAGACGGCGATCATGACGGGCGGCAGGCCGATGGCGGCCGACACGGCGATGGAGCCCGTCACCACCAAGATCCCGAGCAACTGCATGCCTGCCATGATGAAGTGGAAAATACGGAGAAGACGCAGGTGCTCAACGGCATCCATGCGGGTCTAGCCGCGCAGGCGGCCTAAAGTCTGCCGCTCAAGCAGCTTCGACGATGATCGTCTGCTGCTGCGTCTGTCCTCGGTTGAACAGGGCGATGATGTGCGGGCGCGTCAGGATGATCCACGCGTACGCGCAGAAGCCTCCGGGGACAAGCGCCGCCACGATGTCGGCGTCGAACAGCGACATGAGCGCGCCGAGGCCAGCGAGGGTGGCCATGACGAGCGTGAAGATGCGGCCCCAATTGCGGTACTTCATGAGGCCGATACCGCTGACGATGGGCAGGGCTCCAAGCGCGATCATGACCATGCCGATGACGACGAACATGGCAGCGCCGAGCGCGCCCCAGCTCTCCCCGCCGTACTCAGCGAACGCCTTGCCGATGGCAGCGCTGGCGAAGCCTCCGATGAGCGCCACGAAGAGGCCACCTAAGACGAGCAGGCCGCCGTAAACGATCTGAAGGACGGACAAGGCGACGACGTTGCCGTTGCCCTGTGGGGATTGTTGTTGTTGCATGACCTGATCGACCATGCAGCGCACACGATTGACCGGGGATTTGAAAGCTCCGGGGCTATCGTCGCGACATATCTGGAAGTGGTGGCATGATGTGCAATGCCTGCTCCTGGCCGGGCTTTGGGGGCATCATCGCACGCCATAGTGGCAAGGCCGGCAACAGCCCGATGAGCGTCACAGCCGGGATCCACGCCAGCGGTAGCGACTGGAACATCGTGAACACGGGCACCGCCAAGATGGTCAGCACGACGAAGGAACCCAGCATTTGTCCGACGAGCCGCCGACGTGGCTTGCCGACCAAGGCCGGGGTGGTCTCGATCTCTTGCAGCAGGTCAGGCCTGCGGCTTTGCCACAGGTAGAGCGCTCCCGGCACCAGGCCAAGGGGGGCGATCATCAGGCTGGTCAAGCCGGCGAAGAGGAAGGCGCGTCGCAGGTGTTGGTCGGGCCGCCGCCACATCCATAACAGAAGGCCGACGCAGGCCATCGCCAGGAGATGCACGACGACGACCCATTCGTCGGGCTTGTTGGCCGTGATGAAGAGCCCCGCGACCCACGCCGACTGCTCCAGGAACAAGCGGAGGGTCGTCCCGATACCCCAGGGCAACAGGAGCAGGCCCAGGACCGCCACGTAGACCGTGCTGGCCGTGTGCGCAACGCTCGTCATCTTCCCAGCGGGGGCTGTCAACAGGGTCCACGTCCTTCGTCGCTGTAAGAAGCTTGAGGTCAGGACGTTGGAATGTCACCGGGTCCGGGCCCGCTGCCGGTGGCCCCAACCCCTTTGAGCACACCTGGTTTGGCGCGCCACATGGCCCAAGCAGTGCAGATCGATCCCGTCGTCCGCGGCGAAGACGGGGCTTTGATGCGCCACATCGAGGAACGTCTCAACCGCTTCGAGAACAAGAACACCTGGTGGCGCCACAGCGAGAACGGCATGATGGACGAATTCGATGCCAAGTTCGACGCTGCCTGCAAGGGCTTCGAGGCCAAGCTCGGCCAGAGCCACCCCATCCACGTCGGTGGCAAGGCCATCGAGCGCGACACGTTCACCACCGTCAGCCCCGCGGACAGCAACGTCGTCGTCGGCCACTGGGCCAAGGGCACCAAGCAGGATGTCCGCGACGCCATCGCCATCAGCAAGCAGCACCAGAAGGCCTGGGCCCGCCGCGACTGGAAGGAACGCGCCGCCATCATCGAGAAGGCGTCCCAATACATCGCGGACAACTTCTACGACTTCTGCGCAGTCATGACCTGGGAGACCGGCAAGACCCGCTTCGAAGCGAGCATCGACGTCGACGAAGGCGTCGACTTCGGCAACTTCTACGCCCTCCACTACCGCGAGCACAACGGCATGGACATGCTGATGGGCAAGCCGTTTCCGAACGAGACCTGCCGCAGTATCCGCAAACCCGTCGGCGTCTTCGGCGTCGTCTGCCCCTTCAACTTCCCTGTCGCCATCACCTTCGGCATGGCTGCAGCCGCCCTTCTGACCGGCAACGCAGCGATCATCAAGCCCAGCATGAAGGGCTGCTTCAGCGGCCTCATGGTCTACGAGGCGTTCATGGCCGCCGGCGTCCCCGCCGAGGTCTGCCACTTCATCACCGGCGAAGACCTCGAGGTCAGCGCCGAGCTGCTGGACAACCCCGACATCGACGGCCTGGTCTTCACCGGCTCCAAGCACATCGGCATGATGGCCATGCAAAAGATCGTCAACCACGGCGTCCCCAAGCCGTTCATCGCCGAGATGGGTGGCAAGAACGCCGTCTTGATCAGCGACAAGGCCGACATGGACAAGGCGGTCCAAGGCGTCTACAAGTCCGCCTTCGGTTTCAGTGGCCAGAAGTGCAGCGCCTGCAGCCGCGTCTACGTCCACAAGGACGTCGCCGAGGAGTTCCTTGACCGCCTCAAGAAGCTCACCGACGCCACGCCCATCGGCCACCCCCGCGAGAAGGGCACCTTCATGGGCCCCGTCATCGAGGCCCGCAAGCTCGACCTGTACCGTGAGGTCGTCGAGCAGGTCAAGAAGGACGGCGGCACCATCGTCAGTGGCGGCGAGGTCATCGACATGGCCGGCCACTACGTCAAGCCCACCATCGTCACCGGGCTGCCCCTGGACCACCGCGTCTTCCGCGACGAGTTCTTCATGCCCTTCGTCGCCGTCGGCATCGTCGACGACCTAGAACAGGCCGTCGCCGAATACAACAAGGTCGAGTACGGCCTGACCGCTGGCGTCATGACCGAAGACAAGGCCGAACAGGAATACTTCTTCGACAACGTCGAGAGCGGCGTCACCTACTGCAACCGCGCCATCGGCGGCAGCACCGGCGCCGTGGTCAACGGACAGTCCTTCGTCGGCTGGAAGCTCAGTGGCAGCACCGGCAACGGCGCCGGCGGCCGCTATTACCTGAACCAGTTCACGCACGAGCGCAGTCAGACCTGGGC
>JBFIDG010000191.1:0-3231 GCA_041581335.1 Thermoplasmatota archaeon | reverse complement strand
GGACGTCCCCGGATTCCTGACCACCGACCCAGCCGCCGTCGCCGAAGCGGCGCTCGTTCCGGAACTGGGCTACGACGAAGCGGCAGAACTGGCGCAGTTCGGCGCCAAGGTGCTGCATCCCCGTGCCGTCGAACCGGTCGCGGAAGCAGGCATCCCTATCCTCATCCGCAGCGTCCGTGATCCGGACGCGCCGCACTCGGTCGTCCGTGCAGATGTCGGGGCCAGCACCAGGCTCGTCCGGGCCGCCGCCAGCAAAGATGGTCTCGCCATCGTGCGCCTGACAGGTCCCGGTATGGCCGCCACCGCGGGCGTGGCCCGCCGCGTCTTCGAGGCCATCGCTCACGTCAACGTCCTCAACATCAGCACCAGTCAAGCGACGTTCGCACTGCTGATGGGCGCCGCCGATGCCAAACGCGCCGCCGACGCCCTCAGGCCGCTGGTGGGCGGCGTCATCCAAGGCATCGAGGTACTGCCGGACCGTAGCCTGGTCTGTGTCGTGGGCCGCGGCCTCGGTGAGACCCCCGGCAGCGCCGCCAGGATCCTACAAGCGGTCAGTGACCACGGAGTGAACATCGAAATGATCAGCCTCGGCGCCAGCGACATCGCCATCGACTTCATCGTCCAGAGCAAGGACCGCATCGAGGCCCTCCGCGGCGTCCACGACGCCTTCCTGCGCCAAGAGGTGCAGGCATGAAGCGCGTCGCGGTCCTAGGGGCCACGGGTGCCGTGGGCCAGCGTTTCATCGAAAGGCTCGCTGACCACCCGGACTTCGACCTGGTCAGCCTCGTCGGCAGCGACCGTTCGGCCGGCAAGACGTACCGCGACGCGTCGTCGTGGATCCTGGACTCCAGCATGCCGGCAGCCGTCGCGGATCACGTGGTCGAGGACCTGCAGGCGATGCGTGGCCGCAAGGACATCGACATCGCGTTCAGTGCCCTACCCAGCGCTGAAGCCGGCGAGGTGGAACGCATGCTGTGCCGTGACGGCATCAACGTCTTCACCAACGCCAGCGCCCACCGCATGGACCCAGACGTCCCATTGTTGATTCCTGAAGTGAACCCGCAGCACATCGCGCTACTGGACACGCAACAGCACTCCGGCAAACTCGTCGCCAACGGCAATTGCAGCGGCATCATCCTGACGCTTGCTCTCGCTCCGCTGCACCGCGCCTTCGGTCTCGACACGGTCCACGTCACCACCATGCAAGGCCTGAGTGGCGCCGGATACCCCGGCGTGAGCGGGCTCGACATCGTCGACAACATCGTCCCCTACATCGGCGGCGAAGAGGACAAGCTGGAGACCGAGCCCCAGAAGACCCTCGGGGATGGCGCCGCGGCGGACTTCACGGTCCACGCCACCTGCACACGGGTGCCGGTCCGCGAAGGCCATTTCGAAGCGGTCCACGCACGCCTCCGACAGCCGGCCGACATGGCCGCGGTGCGGGATGCGTTCGCCTCGTTTTCCGGACCTGCCGACGTTCAACGCCTTCACAGTGCGCCTGCTCACCCCATCGTCGTCCACGACGCCCCGGACCGACCGCAGCCTCGCCGCGACCGCGACGTCGCCGCCGGCATGGCGGTCAACGTCGGCCGTATCCAGGTGCGCGGAAACACCGTGCGCTTCGTCGTGCTCGGGCACAACACGGTACGGGGCGCCGCTGGACAATCGGTCCTGAACGCCGAGTACGCGTCGGCCGTCGGACGGATCTGAGCGCTTAGGCCTGCGGCGTCACGGTCGCACTGCACGACTTGCAGCGCTTGGCGGCCAGAGGGATCGAGGTCAGGCATTCGGGGCACGGGCGCTCCGTCGGCACAGGCTCTTCCTCTTGCTTGCGGCGCATCTTGTTGACGCTCTTGACGAGCATGAACACCACGAAGGCGACGATCAGGAACGTGATGAAGATGTTGATGAACTGCCCCCAACCAATGACCGCCGCGCCCGACGCCCGTGCATCCGCCAGCGTCTCATCGCCCGTCAGGCCACTGCCTCCGCCCAGCACCGTGTAGAGGTTGCTGAAGTCTGTGCCACCCATGAAGAAACCGGCGATCGGCATGATGAGGTCGTCCACCATGCTCTTGATGACAGCCCCGAAGGCGGTACCGATGACGATACCGACGGCGAGGTCCAGCATGCTGCCTTTCATCGCGAAGTCTTTGAATTCTTGTACGAAACCCATGCGGTCACGACCCGCTCTGAAAAGAATAAAACAGTGCCTAACAAAACGCGGGCCCTGGTCTCGTCGGCGCCGCGAGTGTTGGCGCCGCTCTGGCGGGGGGCAGGCGTGCCGTGCCGCGAGGCCTAGGGGCTGCGGCGGCGCCGTGCCATGACCACGGCGCCGAGCGCGGCGGCGACCGCCATGAACGCGACCCCGGAGGCCTCCGCGTCGTCCGGAGAGCCGCTGGCCTCGCCGCTGGTCTCGAAGGTGACCACGCGGGTCTTGGCATCGGGCGCATCGACGATCATTTGCTTGTAGCGCACCGTCGCCGTCCCGGACTCGAGAGGCACCGTCACCATCTCGTCACGGGCGATGCTCGGGAACACCGTCGTCTTGCCGCCGTACTCGAGCGTCACGTTGACCGCCTTGGCCCACCCCTCGTTCCAGACGTGCAACTGTCCATCCTGTTCATGCAGGCTGATCCACGCGCCCCAGACACGGGCGTTCTTGACAACAAAATCCAGGCCGTTGAGCTGGTTCTGGATCTGCGCCGGGACGCCGTCGCCGTAGGCCGGGATGAACTGGTCGTCGTCGACCTCGTAGGTGTGGGTGGGGATGCCGAGTTGGCCGTAGCCCCAGTCGTCCGTGGCGCCGCCTGCAGGGTACAGATCGGCCGACATCAGCATGTCGATCTGGCCGTTCGTGGCCGCCTCGAACTCTGCTTCCATGCTGAGGAAGAACTCGTCGTCCGGGCTGCGCTCCGTGATCCAACCCCAGGGGTAGAGGAACTGGGAGATGCCGCTGTGGCCGGTGATCCACAGATCGGGCATGATGGATTGGGCGAACTCCGCATTGGCGCGCACCTCAGGCTCGGACAGGGCTGCTGGGCCGCGGTAGTTGAGGTCCCAGACGTTGCCGCCGCTGCCGACGCCGCCGAAGGCGAAGGGGTAGTTGCGGTTCACGTCGACCTGGTTGGCGTTCTTGCGGGTGTCCAGCAGGTTGCCTTCTGCATTGACCAACGGTGTCGCGTACAGTTCGTGGGTCTTCAACCACTCCTGCGTGGCGACGTCCGTCTC
>JBFIDG010000190.1:0-3261 GCA_041581335.1 Thermoplasmatota archaeon | reverse complement strand
GTATCTCAGGTACATGAGGTCACGTCGCATCCCGGTTGGGAAGTGCGTCGGGTTTCATGCCCTTCATGATTGTTCCACGGGCTGGATGGGCCTTCTCATAGTCGGCGTGACGCCGTCTCGAGGTCCAACGGACCGGTGGGGGTTGCCCCTTTCGGGGCGTCCGGAGATCCGGACGATGTTTGGCCGCAGTTGCACATTGCTGTGAACCGTGGCCGATGGTGATCGCCGCACCCCAGAACAGGTCTGGGCTGTGGCGGGAAGGCGGCCGAGACAGCCCCCCTATAAGAGCCTTAGGGTGCCGAAGAGACGGCACCTCGCCCACCCCTATCGGGGCGACTCGGCTCAGGGTCTGGTCTGTGCCAGGTCCCTATTGGCGGCCGACACAGGTGCCCCATATGAAGCTTGGGGTGCTGCGTGTGCAGACCCCATGCTCCGATGAGCAGACCCTAGTTCCGGTGATTGTGGTTCTGTGCCACAGCCGGATGGCGGCCGACAAAGGTTCCCTATATGACTCTTGTCAGAGCAACAGGAGCCGCAACCTACTGTTGGGGCCCAGAGTAGATGAGGCTATGCCTAGAGGGAGCCAGTTGGCCTGATCAGAACTTCCTCGTGCGCAGTAGCCCAGCAATGGCGAGGAGCGTGATTATCACCATGGGGGATGCGGCCAACGGCGAGCGTTTGACAGGTATATCGGGGACGCGCCCCGCGGCCGCCGCCTCATCAGCTTCGAGAACGATGTTCATGAGGGCGATGCTGCCGTCCTCGCCGACTGCGGCTACGGAGATGATTGCCGTATCCGCCGTCATAGTGACAGTCAGGTCCCGCCGGACGTCACCCCCTGCACCCAACAGGAACGCCGTTTCATCCACCCCCACGTCCGCACCGCTTGCCTGGACGGTCATCCGCGTTCGGATTGTATCGGTGCCTTGGTTGCGCAGCGTAATTTCATGTAGCGTCGTCGAAGCCGGCCGCACTGTGGTTTCAACGTAATCGGGACGGAATGCCAGACTGCTTGCAGGTAGGACCCCGGTAATGGGGTCGCGGTATTCGTCCAGCGCCAGGTCCAAGGTGGCCCCGGGCTGTAGGTAGAACGATGACTCCGGCCCGGCACCGATGCCGGTGGTCAGGCCTTGGGCTTGGATTATCAGCCATAAGTTGCTGCCTTCTACGAAGGGGATTGGCCCCTGCGTGAGAGATTGGATTGGAATTCGCAGCGACGTCGGACTTGCACCAACGCTGGCAGGGTGCTGCTCGGATGCGAAGAGTGGGAGCGAGACATTGGTGCTGGGGTTCTCTATCTGAACTACCGCCGAGATGTTCACCTCCGCTCCAAGGCCGCGCGTGAACCGTGCCTCAAGCATGCCCGTGCCGCCCTCGCTCGGATGCAGCCCGAGGGCCAACTCAGGCGACAAGGGGATTCTCCATTGCCACGATGCCTGCTCGTCCACGCCAGGGAAATGCCCCCCTCCAGCAGCCACGGGCTCATCCTCAGCTCAGGGAAAATCGTCCCGCGCAGTCATGACCGCTCGATGGCTGACGTCATTTCCGGATGCCTCCGTGACGGGATTCAGTAGCGCCTGTCCGCTGGGGACCGCATGGATCCACAGCCGCGAGTGGTGCCCCGCCGGCTGCGGAAACTCCAGGTAATGTATGCCAAAAAACGCACGCGCGGTGCCCCGTTCATTCGTTGCGGCGACCTCGAAGGTCTGGCTAACACCATGCTGGTGTTTGAAGATGGCCGTCAAAATGATTGGGATGGTCATGTTGATGTCTGCGGCCTCGATGCGTTCGACCGGGACGCGGACGGCCCAATCGGCAGGCACGCCAGCAACCGCAACGTCGACTGGCCCAACGCCGCGGATCTGCGCTGGGAAAACGAGCGTCGTGGCCCCACCATTGCTGGCCTTCACCATAGTGGGCGAATAGACGAGCAGGTCATCCGTGTACTCGATATGAAACGTCAATTCGTGAGTGAGTGCCCCGGCGTCGGGGGCGCGATCCTTGACTTCACCCACGGGAAAAAATTGACCCGCGCCCTGTAGCCCCGTCGTGAATTGGCGCGAGTGGAAGACAAGCTCATCGATGATGGTCCGGGGTTCGACCCGGACGACATCCGAGATTACCAGCCGGGGCAGAGTCGCCTGGACGCCATCCAAGGTGAACGTTGCATCACCCACGGCGACCTCCTGGAAAATGCGCGTGCCGGGCGCCTCGATGTCCTCGTAGGACCAGCGCGCCTCCCAGGTGGTGTCCCCAGCCGTGACAGTGATGCGAACGCGACGCCATTCTTGGCCAAAGCGGAACTCCGCGTCGTACTCAATAATCGGATCCCCTGCACCCGTCACGGGCGGCAACGGCCCCGCGGTCACAAACTCGAAGGCAATGGCGTCCTTCACGACATCTTCGAAGAGCCTAATCTGCACCAGGTCGACATACGCCGCCTGCGCTGTCGCGGCGCCGCCGGCGACCGTGTCGCCTTGCGGGTCATCGACGACCAGAGTTGCCGGTTGAGCGCTGGACAATGGCAGTAACAGCAAAACGAACAGAAAGGCCCAAGCCTGACTTGCTAGAGTGCCGGAGTTTCGTGGAATGGTGAACATGGTCCGGCGGCGCACCCGAGCCGGAATCTTGGACACACATAATAGGGTACGCTGGCCGAGACGCGATTGTCCACGAATCTGCTGCATCACCCCCGACGCCTGGCCAATCCCAAGCGTCCAAAGTGGCCATCGGCGCCTCATTGCGGGGTTTCGCCGCCGCATGGCTTGCTGATGGTCGGGTCGCCGCGTTCGTCCGCAACTCTGCCAGCCAGCACGCGGCTCAAGCATGGCCCGCACGTGCCCGCAAGCCAGCCAGATCCGCCGGCACATCTTCCACCGCAGAGGCATAAGTTGCCCTGGCCAACCGCTTACGCAACTCGGCGTCCAGGGGCACCCGAGCGGCCAGCCCCTGTTGCAGCCGCCCCGCCAGTCGCCCGCCGGTGCGATCCCAGTCTGTGAGTAGGATGACCCGAGGCCAGCCACACGCAGCAGCCTCTTCGGCGATGGCGTCCATGCGCGCCTCGAGCGCTTGGCCGGTGTTGATCAGCAGGTGCGTCCCGCCGACGCCGAGGGCTTCGAGGGCGGCGGCATCGTTGCGCCCTTCGACGATGATGGCGGAGCCCGCGGCATCCCGGCGTAGACGATCGAGGACATCCTCGAGCTCGGCGAGACGCTCCGCGGCATTCACAGGCACACCGCCAGGCGGGCCAGCACGGCCTCG
>JBFIDG010000189.1:0-3397 GCA_041581335.1 Thermoplasmatota archaeon | reverse complement strand
CCCGGTGGAACTCCTTGACCATGTAGCCATGGCAAAGGATCGTCGAGTCATAGCCGATGATGGAATTGTCGCCGATCGTGATGTCCTGTGGGTACAGGATGTCGAGCGTGGCTTCGAGTCCGAAGGAGACGTGCTTGCCGACCTTGGCGCCCACCAGCCAATACAGGGCGCGCTTGAGGCGCTGGCTTGGGCTGAGTCGCGCCAGGAGGATCCAGCCCGTGTTCCAGAACACGCGGAAGAAGCCCACATCACGATAGACATGCCATAGGCTGTTGTGGCGGCCACTGCTTGGATGCACCTTGACGGCCGGGTGGGGCACAACGTGGCAGACTCCTCTTTGCACAAGAAGACAGATGCCTTGAAATGGGGTCTGGGTGGTCGTCGACCGTGGCCGGTCCCCCGTTGATAGAGCTCCAAGGTCTTACCAAGAACTACCGCAAGAACCGCGGTGTCGGGCCGTTGGACCTGACGCTCCAGCCAGGCATCCACGGCCTCCTTGGTCCCAACGGTTCCGGAAAGACCACGCTCATCAAGACGCTGCTCGGGTTCCACGGTCCCACGGCCGGGAAGGGTCTCGTCTTGGGGCATGACATCGTCAAGGACCGGCTGAAGATCCGCCGCCTCATCGGCTTCATGGCGGAGAACGATGTCCTCGTGCCGGGCCTGACGCCGGTGCAGTCGGTCCGCTTGGCGGCCGAGCTGTGCGGCCTGTCGGCGGCACGCGCCCACGAAGCGGCTGCTGAAGCCATGCACGCCGTGGATCTGGGGGACGAACGCTACCATGCACCCCAGCGCCTGTCGACCGGCCAGCGCCAGAAGGTCAAGCTCGCCGCTGCCCTGGTCCACGCCCCCCAACTGCTGTTCTTGGACGAGCCGACCAATGGCCTTGACCCGCGCAGCCGTTCCGCCCTACTGAGTCTGATCAGCGAGGTCAGCCAAGAGAAATCCATCTCCGTCATCCTCTCCACCCACATCCTGCCCGATGTGGAGAAGGTCTGCCACGACGCCGTTGTGCTGCGCGAAGGCCGCCTTGTCGCCATCGAACAAGTGGGTGACCGCTCGGTCCGGATGTCAGGCGCCGCCACCTTGTTCCAGGTGGAGGTCATGGGCGACAGCCAACGCTTCATCGAGGGCTGCCGGGAAGCCAAACTCGAGGTCCAGCAATCCCAGACGGGCCTCATTGTGGTCGCACCGAACGCGACCAAGGTCCTGCACATCGCCCGCGAGACCCGGACCCTCCTGAGTCGCATGACGCCCTCCACCGAAGGCGTGGAAGACGCAGTGCTGGTCCACCTGGAGGCCAAATGAGCGCAGAGGTCGAGTCCCGACGCTTCCGGACCTGGGAGACCGGTGCCCGGAGCAATGTCGTGCGCAGCTGGTGGTTGCTGACGCGCTACCAGTTCAACCGCTACATGCGTACGTGGTACGTCTACATGATCATCATCCTGGGCATCTTCGGTGCCATGCTTGGGCTGTTCTTGATGTCCCTGATGGCCGGCGACGCGGGCGGCATGCCGCTCGGCGCTCGCCCCGACATCATCCAGGAAGGCCCCATGGCATTCATCGGCATCGCCATGATCCTGTTCGCCCTGCTCATCACGGCACCGACGATCGCCGAAGACCTGCGTTTCAATGCGCAGTTGTTCTTCTTCAGCAAACCGTTGCGGGTGCGCGATTACATGCTCGGCAAGAACGCCTTCAATTTCATCGGCATGTTCATCGTCGGCCTCGTCCCGGTGTTGATCCTCTCCGCCACCGTCCTCGCCACAGGGCCTGGTGATGAGGTGGCGCTGCGAGCCTTCATGGTCGAAGAGGGCGGTTGGAGCGCCGCGGACATCGACGAGTTCATCGTCGAATGGAAGTATTCAGGCGTCGACAATTGGGGCGATGCCCTGTACTTGGCCTTCATGCCGGTCGCAGCCGTCGGGTCTCTGGCCGTCGGTCTCGTCGGGCTCACCATGGCGGTCAGTTCGTTCACCAAACGGGCTTGGCACGCCGCCGTCGGTACGGTCGTCCTCGTCATGGGCTGGTCGGTGCTTGGCGCCGTCGTCGGCGACGGCATCCGATCATCCCGCGGCCTTCTGTACTATCCGATGGGATGGGTGCAGGCCACGGTGTTCCTCCCCTTCGACGCTCGGTTCCCGAGCAGCTACTGCATGCCAGGTGGTCGCAACTTCGAGCGCGGCTGGTGTGATTGGATGATCGAGAGGACGTTGCACGCCGATTCCACCATCGTCCTTGCGCATCTGTTCCTGGTCATCACGGGCGTCATAGGGATCACCGTGGCTTGGCTTCGCATCAAGCGCATGGAGGGTGCCGCATGAAACCCACGCTCGTCTTCAAGGACGTCACCCGCCGCTACGGCGACGTGGTCGCGCTCAACCGTTTCTCGCTCGAGGTCGAACCTGGCATCACGGCGTTGGTCGGCCCGAACGCTGCAGGCAAGTCCACGTTCATGCGTCTGGCCACGGGCCATGTCCGGCCCACCGCCGGCCAAGTGTCGGCGTTCGGCGAGACGGTCTGGGACAACCCGGGCCTGATGGCGAACGTCGGCTACGTCCCTGAACAGGACGCGTTCTGGGAAGGCATGACGGGCGTCCAGTTCGTCGCCACGCTCGCCCGCCTGGGCGGCATGCCTAAGGAGGTCGCTGGCAGGCGTGCCCGCGAAGAGCTGCAAGCCCTCGGCCTCGACCACGGCCTGGACCGCCCCATCAAGGGCTATTCGAAGGGTATGCGCCAACGCGTCAAATTGGCCCAAGCCCTCGTGCACCAGCCGCGCTTGATCTACCTCGATGAGCCGATGCTCGGCTGCGACCCTGTCGCCCGCCGCCGCATCCAGGACCGCATCCGGGAACTCGCAGACGCGGGCCGCACGGTCATCATCAGCACCCACATCCTGCCGGAGGTCGAACGCCTGACGAAGCGCATCGCCATCATCCACCAAGGTCGCCTGGTGGCCCGAGGCGACGCCAACGAAGTGCGCGCCGCGCTGGGCAACATCCCGAGCCGTGTGCGCATGCTGTGCGCCAGTCCGCGCAAGGCTGCCCAGGACCTGATGCGTTCGGACCTCGTCCACGCTGTCAACGTCGAGAAGACGTCGGTGGTGCTGGAGACCGACAACCTCCGCGCCTTCTTGCTGGGCCTGCACAAGTCCACACCGCCCGCGTGGGGCTACGTCGGACACGAGACCCTGGACACGGATCTGACCAGTCTGTTCGGCCACCTGACCGGAGGTGGCGCATGAGCCGCATGAACGCGGAGGCGTACCGCATCGCGTTGCATGGTCTCGTCCGGCAGAAGAAGTTCATCTTCGCCATCCTGGTCTCCCTGCTGCCCCTGGCGGCTGCCTGGTTGGCGTTCATGGGGGACAAGAGCACCATGCTCTACGCCGGGACGT
>JBFIDG010000188.1:0-3417 GCA_041581335.1 Thermoplasmatota archaeon | reverse complement strand
TAGGTCCCGACACAGAGAATGAGGTGTGTCCCGCAGCGCGGACCGCATCCTCCACGCCATCCATGGCCTGGACCACCCCACCGCCGACGAGGTGTACGACGCCATGCACGGCGCCGGGGACAGCATCGGCCGTGCCACCGTGTACCGCAACCTGGCACACTTGGTCGACATCGGCCGCCTCCGGGCCTATCGGACGGATGGCCAGAAGCGCTACGACCCACACACCCAGCCCCACGCCCACATCCGAGACACCCAGAGTGGGCGCCTCATCGATATCCCACTGACCCCCCGCCTCCGCGACGCATTGTCCGCCGTCGCCGCAGACGTGCTCGAGACGCAAGAGGATTGCATCGTCGAGATCCGCGGACGCCTCAAGGAGACCTAGCATGCAGACCCACGCCACCGGCAAAAGCAACACCAATACCAGCGACCTCCACCACGTCCTCCACGCCACGTTCGACCTGTACCGGGCGACGCACATGGCGCACTGGAACATCCG
This sequence comes from Thermoplasmatota archaeon, assembly GCA_041581335.1. Lineage (GTDB taxonomy): Archaea > Thermoplasmatota > E2 > JACPAO01 > JAHFTW01 > JBFGSX01. The sequence goes on along the minus strand of JBFIDG010000188.1, from coordinate 2,918 downwards.
CGGCCCATACTTCCCGCAACTCCACACCTTGTTCGAAGGCCAGTACAACGAACTCTGGCTCGCCCTCGACACCCTCGCCGAACGCATCCGTGCCGTCGGCGGCGACGTCGACCCCAACGCGCTTGCAGGCTCCGCCCCCGCAGCGGGCCACGAAGCCAACGCCACCATCAGCCAACTGGCCAAGACCCACCGCAAGATGGCCACCCACCTCAAGGAGCTGGAGGCCGCGGCCACCAAGAGCGGCGACGCCGGCACCGCCGATCTGTTCATCCAGCGCATCCAGGCCCATGACAAGGCCGCATGGATGCTCGAGTCCACGCTGCAGGGCATGTGAGCCCCCCGACCTAGGCAGACCGCGCCGGTTTCGCCCGCTGCGCCGGCAGGCGTTGCTTTTGAGCGCCGAGCCAGGTCTGCTCGCCACATGGACAAGCAGGCAAGCAGCGCAGCCAAGTGCCCGGTGGCGCACGGAGCGACGAACCACGCGATGCCAGCAAACAACGACTGGTGGCCCAACCAGCTCAACCTGAAGATCCTCACGCAGAACTCGGAGAAGGCCGACCCATTGGGCCCCGATTTCGACTACACCGAGGCGTTCAAGAGCCTCGACTACGCAGCCCTCAAAAAGGACCTCACCGCCCTGATGACGGATTCACAGCCCTGGTGGCCCGCCGACTACGGGCACTACGGCGGCCTGTTCATCCGCATGGCCTGGCACGCCGCAGGCACTTACCGCACCGGCGACGGTCGCGGCGGGGCCGGCACAGGCCAACAACGCTTCGCGCCCCTCAACTCCTGGCCCGACAACGGCAACCTGGACAAGGCCCGCCGCTTGCTGTGGCCGATCAAGCAGAAGTACGGCAACAAGATCAGTTGGGCAGACCTCATGATCCTGGCCGGTAACGTCGCCATCGAATCGATGGGCGGCAAGACCCTCGGCTTCGGCGGCGGACGCGCCGACGTATGGGAGCCCGAAGAGGACGTCTACTGGGGCAAAGAGGACGAATGGCTCGCCACGACGGACCACGCACAGAGCCGTTACTCCGGCGACCGCGATCTGGAGACCCCGTTGGCCGCCGTCCAGATGGGACTCATCTACGTCAACCCTGAAGGCCCCGACGGCGAGCCGGACCCCCTCAAGTCCGCTATCGACATCCGCGAGACCTTCGCCCGCATGGCGATGGACGACGAAGAGACCGTCGCGCTGACGGCCGGCGGACACACCTTCGGCAAGGCCCACGGCGCCGGCGACGCGGCCCAGGTCGGGCCCGAACCCGAGGCGGCAGCCATCGAGAACCAGGGCTTCGGGTGGCTCAGCAGCCACGGCAGCGGCAAGGGCGACGACACCATCACGAGCGGCATCGAAGGTGCGTGGACCGCCAACCCCACGCAGTGGGACAATGGCTACTTCGATGTCTTGTTCGGCTACGAATGGGAACTGGTCAAGAGCCCCGCCGGCGCCTGGCAATGGCACCCTAAGGACCTGGCCGAGGAACACAAGGCCCCGAAGGCCCACGATCCATCCACCAAGGTCACGACGATGATGACCACCGCCGACATGGCGATGCGCATGGATCCGGCCTACGAGAAGATCGCGCGCCGGTTCCACAAGGACCCCCAAGCATTCCAGGACGCCTTCGCCCGGGCTTGGTTCAAATTGACCCACCGCGACATGGGACCCAAGGCCCGCTACCTGGGACCCGAAGTGCCCAAGGAGGACTTCGATTGGCAAGACCCCACCCCAAGCGGCCCCCGACTCAGCGACGCCGATGTCGCTGCGCTCAAAGCCAAGATCCTGGCGACGGGGCTCTCCATCAGCGACCTCGTCTTCACAGCCTGGGCATCGGCATCCACGTTCCGCGCATCCGACCTACGTGGCGGCGCCAACGGGGCCCGCATCCGTTTGTCGCCGCAGAAGGACTGGGCGGGCAACGACCCTGCCCGCCTGGCCGAGGTGCTCGCCAGGCTGGAAAGCGTCAAGAAAGACTTCGGTGCGGTCTCGCTTGCCGACGTGATCGTCCTTGGCGGATGTGCGGCCATCGAACAAGCGGCCAAAGCGGCTGGCCACGACATCACCGTGCCGTTCAACGCGGGTCGCGGCGACGCCTCGCAGGACCAGACAGATGTGGAGAGCTTCGCGCCGCTGGAGCCAGTGGCCGATGGCTTCCGCAACTACCAGCAGAACGTCTTCACGGTCTCCGCAGAAGAGCTGCTTTTGGACAAGGCGCAGCTGCTTGGCCTGACGGCCCCTGAGATGACGGTTCTGGTGGGCGGCATGCGTGCCTTGGATGCCAACAGCGGCAGCAGCAAACACGGCGTCCTGACCGACCGACCAGGCACCCTGAGCAACGACTTCTTCGTGAACCTCTTGGACATGGGTACGCAGTGGAAGGTCGCCGACCCCGGCGGCCACGGGTTCTATGGCACCGACCGCACCACGGGCAAACAGAAGTGGACCGCCACCCGCGTGGACCTGGTCTTCGGCTCGAACTCACAGCTGCGGGCACTGGCAGAGGTCTACGCCCAAGACGATGCGCAGGAGAAGTTCGTGCATGACTTCGTCGCGGCGTGGTGCAAGGTGATGGATGCCGACCGCTTCGACCTGCGCTGATGGCCCGGCCGCACTGTAGGGGTCCAGGAGGGCCCCCGCCGCGGCACGACCGCGCCGGGCCGCTGCCTACGCCCCAGGACCTATGTTGGACCAGGACGCCATACCTGGTCCGCCGCCAGTGCGGGGCGTCACGGACCCGCACCATGAGCCCACCATGCAGACCCAGCCTCGAACCCTCACCGGCCAGACCCTCGACCCAGCCGGGATGCTGAACGCCCCACTGCGCGGCCCATAGGGATGGACCTCGAGGCGGCGCGGCAACTGCAAGCGGCGCGGGTGGCGGCCCATACTGCGCCCCGCCGCGTGGCCT
>JBFIDG010000187.1:0-3441 GCA_041581335.1 Thermoplasmatota archaeon | reverse complement strand
GTTCATCTTCGCCATCCTGGTCTCCCTGCTGCCCCTGGCGGCTGCCTGGTTGGCGTTCATGGGGGACAAGAGCACCATGCTCTACGCCGGGACGTGGGATCCGTACCTCAGCGACATGGCGTGGACGGTCATCCTGCCCGTCGCGCTGCCCTTGATGTGCCTGCTGCTGGCCGGCGGCATGATCGCAGACGAGGCTGAGGAGCGGACGCTCAGCTACCTGCTGGTCCGGCCGATCCCGCGCACCACCCTCTACACGAGCCGTGCGCTTGCCGTGCTGACCGTCGCCGGCCCGCTGGCGTTCCTGCAGGTCTTCGGGCTATGGGTCATGCGCTGGATCTCCTACGGCCTGTACGCGCCCCAGGGTGCCCGCATCGAGATCTCGCCGACCGAGAGCGTCGCCGCGACGCAGGTCATGTGGGTGATGCTGCCTGTCATCCTGGGTGCCGCGCTGCTGGGCACAGTGTTCTACACCATGCTCTTCGGGCTGGCAAGCCTCGCCTCGACGCGCTACCACTTCTTCATCAATCTGGGGTATCTTGGATTGTGGGAAGGCCTGCTGGGCCATCTGCCCGTCAACGCGCAACGGTTGTCTGCCACGCACCACCTGGGGAGCTTGATCGATGAGGCCGACCAGACGGCGAATCTCATCTGGGGCGTCGCGGAGACCCATTTCTCCATCAGCGTCCCGGTGTTATTGGTCGTCGCCGCCACGGCGGGTCTGGCCAGTCTCCTGGTCGTCCGCTACCGTGACTTCCACGTCACGAGCGCGGCGACCTGAGCAGCGCCGAGTACTCGCGGGCTGCATCGGCCATGGCGGCCTGCCAATCGTCGCCTTCGGCGTAGAGCACGGAGCGACCGACGTTCACGAGGGCGTTCATGCCCTGGCTGTCGGCGCCGCGCTCCATGGTGGTGGCGGCGTCGCCGCCTTGGGCACCGACGCCGGGGATCAGCAGCGGCACGCCATCGCCGACGATGCCACGGATGGCCGCAAGCTCCTCTGGGTACGTGGCGCCGGCGACGAGGCCGATATTGTTCCACTCTTGGTTCCAGTCCATCGCCATGTGCGCCATCCTCTGCCACAGCGGCTTGCCATCGACGATGAGGTCTTGCAGGTCCCCTGCGGACTTGTTGCTGGTCCGGCACAGCACGAAGACCCCCTTGTCCTCATACGCAGCGAACGGTTCGATGGTGTCGCGGCCAAGGTAGGGGGTGACGGTGACGGCGTCGGCGCCGAGTTCATCGAAGGCGGCTTCCGCATACTTTGCGGCGGTGTTGCCGATGTCGTTGCGCTTGCCGTCGAGGATGACTGGGATGCCCGGCGGCACGGCGGCGATGATGTCCATCAAGGCATCGTGGCCGGTCGTGCCGAGCGCTTCGAAGAACGCCGCGTTGGGCTTGTAGGCCGCCGCGACCTCATGGGTGGCCTCGATGGCGCTCAGGCAGAATTCGGCGGTGTCGTCGAGGCCGAGCCCCTTCGGGTACCTGGCGGGGTCTGGATCAAGGCCGACGCAGAGCCAGCTACCGGCGCGTTCTGCCGAGGCCAAGAGGCGTTCATTGAAGGTGTCCATGCCCGTCGGAGCCGGGGATGGCTCTTGGGGGTTTGGATGCCCGGACGCGGTGAAGCGACACGCAAAGGGACAGATGCGTGGTGGAGGGAACACACCTCACCGCGTCCGGAATGATCCGTAGCGCGGGGTGCGAGTCAAAGGTTGGGAAGAGGTGGGTGAAAGGATGGCGTCCGGGCTTAGCTGCCCGCGACCGACTGCAGCATGCGGCGACCCATGGAGTCGATGTACGTGCAGTCCTTGCCGGCCTCGACGCCTTGGACGTCGCCGATCGGCAGCTCGAAGGTCTCGAACGAATCCGAGTCCATCAGTTGGACCTGGTCGCCCATGACCGCGAGGATCTGGGCGTTGCGGCGGTCCATGACGGGGATCCAGATCTTGTCGGTGACACTGCCCATGTAGGTCTTCTTGGACCCCGTGAAAATGCTCCGGCCTTCGATACGGGCCTTGGCGGCGCCGTGCTTGCCCGGCTTGGACTTGGTGATCGAGTCGATCTTGCAGGGCTCATCATCGATGAGCATGAAGCGACCTTCCTTCAGGGTACGGACTTCCGCCTGTTCCTTCATATGGCTCGTGGCGCGGCAGGTCAACTCATTGATAAAGCCATTCGGCGCCGTTCTAGGGGCTCCGGGCCCGCTCGGAGGCCCCTGGTCCGGGCCCGGAGGCCGGCTGCCCGTGGCCAGCGGAAGTGCAAACGGTCAAAGCGAACCCACTCCCATGGGCCACAGTCGATGGTCGCGAAGATCGCTGTGCCGGCGGAACCCAAGGGCGACGGCCTGCTGCGGGAACTGAACCTGTTCGGAGCGGTCAGCATGATCGTCGGTATCGTCATCGGCAGTGGCATCTTCCTGTCCGTGAACCGGGTCGCCCAAGGCACCGGCTCGCCCATGATGATCGTCGTGCTTTGGGTCATCGCGGGCCTGATGACCCTCATGGGGGCGCTCTGCTATGCTGAGCTGGGCACCATTTTCCCCAAGGCCGGCGGCGAGTACGTCTTCCTCAAGGAGGGCCTGGGAAGCATGGCCGCGTTCCTGAGTGGCTGGGTCGCCTTCACGGTCAACCTGGCCGGCTCCGCCGCGGCGCTGGCGGTCATCTTCGCCAACCAGCTCTTCGTATTGACGCCGCACCCGCCCGCGACGGTGTTGTTCGATCTGCCCACCGACTTCTTCCCTGAGTTCACGACGAGCAAACTCTTCGCCATCTGCCTCATCGCGTTCCTGTCCATCATCAACTACTTCGGCGTCAAGTACGGCGGCGGCATCCAGATGCTCTTCACCGTCCTGAAAGGTATCCTCATCGTCGGCCTGGCCATCGCGGCCCTGGTCTTTTTGGGCACCGCGGCGAGCCCCGAGGTCGGCTTCTTCGAGACCGCAGACTACGGTGTGCGCGACTTCAACGACTGCACCGATCCAGAGGTCGTCCAGACCTGCACCGTGAGCCAGCACAAGGGCTTCGACTTCTCCCTGTTCGCCGGCGTCGCCATGGTCGGCGCCCTGTTCGCCTACGACGGCTGGACCAACGTCGTCCGCGTCGGCTCCGAACTGAAGAACCCCGGCAAGAACATCCCCCGCGCCATGTTGTTCGGCCTGCTCGCCGTCATGGTCCTCTACATCGCCATCACCCTCGGCTACCTCAATGTGCTGGGCTACCAGGGCCTGGCGGACGCCAGCGTCGCCGGCCTCAATGACAACCCCAAGACCGTCGCCACCAACACCGCAGACGCACTGCTGGGCGGTGGTGGCGGGGGCCTCGTGGCCGTCATGATCCTGGTCAGCGTGTTCGGTGGCCTCAACGGCATCACCCTCAGTGGCCCGCGCATCTATTTCGCCATGAGCCGGGACAAGATCTTCCCCCGCATCTTCGAACGGCTCACCCG
>JBFIDG010000186.1:0-3460 GCA_041581335.1 Thermoplasmatota archaeon | reverse complement strand
ATGGGAGGCTCGGCCAGCCCCAGTGGAAACGGACTCGCCAGTGGCGTGGTGGGCATGGCCCTGTTCGGCGCGGGCGGCTTCGTCTCCGTCGGCGCATTCGGGCTGCTGGGTTTCGCATTCCGCAAGCCTCTGAGCGAACTGGCAGCGACCGACACGGAGGTCGCGGTCGAGCACAGCGCAGGGGCGCTTGCCCGCGGCATCCGCGGCGGCGGCCTGGGTGGCGCCATTGTCAAGATCAAGTGCCGTTCCTGTGGCTACTTGGACAGCGAGGATGCCAAGTTCTGCTCTGGCTGTGCCGCGACCCTCTGAGGGATGCGTTTGGCGGCGAGGTAGCCGACCATGGCGCCGACCATGATCATCATGATGACGCTGATGGCGAGGTAGATGCCGGCGGGGATGCCGATCTCTTCGGCGTGGTGGGTGTTGAAGCGCCATTCGGCTGCATTGACCCAGGCGGCGGCCATGCTGATGGCGCCGGGGCGCTTGATGAGCCAGATGAAGATGGGGATCCCAAGCAGGCCGTTGACGATCATGGGCATGGCACTGTGGTGCCATTGGGTGACCGCACCGCCGTTGGCGAGCACCGCGTAGTGCTCGTCGTCGAGGGCGTAGAAGGTGCTTCCGAGGACCGGATCGTCGAGCATGGCGGCGGGCGCAAGACCGAGGGTGGCGCCGGCGGCGAGGATGTTGAGGGGGTAGAGCGCGATGGTGGTCTTGTCGACGGCCATGACGCGGTAGTGGCGGCCGTCGATGTCGCGGCGGACCTCGTGGCTGATGGCGTCGGCCGCGGCCTCGCGGTCGTCGTGGAACTCGATGCTGGGGACGTCCCCCCAGGCGCTGGCGTGGCTGACCTCGTGGACGAGGGTGCTGGTGAAGGTGAACGCGACGACGGCGAAGAAGAAGACCAGGAAGGCGAGTGTCCCTTTGACGGCGGGGTTCACGACCCTTCATCGGTGCGCGGGGTGGTTGGTCGCCGGCTAGAGCGGGCGGAACGATGTGCCGCGCAGCCACGTCGGATTACGTGGCCTCGGCACCGGTTATCGTAGCTCAGAAGCCCAATCCCATTCTATTCTCCGCCAACGGCCACGCAAAACGCTAAGTAGCCCACGTTTTTCGGAACCTTGGCGACGCATTCCGCAGGCATGGCCGCGGAAGTCGCAGGAACTGACCATGGAGACCGTGAACATCCTCGCCTGCATCGAATGTGCCGGCGAGATCCAAGCCCAGCCCCGCTTCACCGGCGAGATCATCGACTGCAGCGATTGCGGTGCCGAACTAGAGGTCACGAACCTAGCCCCGTTGACCCTCGCCCTCGCGCCGGAGATCGAGGAAGACTGGGGCGAATAGATGGAAGCCGTGCTGTTGCCCCCCCGGACCCGCATGGGCGCCGCTGCCGCGAGGGCCTGATGCCCAGCGTCGGCCTCGTCTATGGACGCATGCGCGAAGAGGAGAAACTGCTCCTCGACGCCGCCGACCGCCTCGGCGTCCAGGTCCTGCCACAGCACGATGAAAAACTGACCATGACCCTTGACGGCGGCATCGAAGGCGACGCCGTCCTGGTGCGCAGCCTCAGCGCCACCCGCGCCCTGATGGTCAGCCGCGCCGTCGACGCCTGGGACCGCCCCGCCGTCAACACCCCCGGGACCATCATCGCCTGCATGGACAAGGCCGAGACCAGCCTCCGCCTGCGCCGCGCCCGCGTGCCGACCCCCGAAAGCCGCATCGCCTTCGACCCAGAGACCGCCCTCGATGCCCTCGACGAGCTCGGCTACCCCGCCGTCATCAAGCCCGTCAATGGCTCGTGGGCCCGCCTCGTCAGCCGCGTCCGCGACCGCGAGGAAGCCCGCCAGATCCTCGAACACCGTGAGATGCTACCCAACCCGGTGCAGCACATCTACTACCTGCAGCACTTCGTCGAGACCTTCCAGAACGGCCGCCACAGCGACGTGCGCGCCGTCGTCGTCGGTGACGAACTGATCGGCGCCATCCGACGCGTCAGCCCCAACTGGCCCACCAACACGGCACGCGGCGCCAAGACAGAGAACCAACCGCTCACCGAGGAGCTCACCGACATCTGCCTACGCGCGGCCGAAGCGATGGGCGGCGGCGTCCTGGCCATGGATCTGCTGAGCGGCCCTGACGGCTGGCTCGTCCACGAAGTCAACCACAACCTCGAGTTCCGCAACACCATCGCCCCGACCGGCGTCGACATCCCCGGCCGCATCATCCAACACGTCGTGGAGACCGCCCGCCGATGAGCCACACGGCCGATCCCCAGGACGACGACCCATGGTTCCGCAACGGCGGCGTGCGAGGCAACCGATGAGCCAGACGCTCGTCCAGGATGCCGTCTCTCGCACCACCTCCGTCGGCATCCTTGGCGGCTCCGGATTCACCGGCGGCGAGCTGCTGCGCATCCTCCTGCAGCACCCCGGCGCAGACGTGGTCGGCGCCACCAGTGCGCAATACGATGGGCAACCCCTGCACCGCGCCCACCCGAACCTGCGTGGCTTCTCCGACCTGCGTTTCACACCCCGCGACGGCCTGCCCGACGCCGACCTGGTGTTCACCTGCCTGCCCCACCAGCACAGTGCCAACATCGTCGCTGCATTGCGCGAACAGGGCACGCGCGTCATCGACCTGAGCGCCGACTTCCGCCTCCGCGATGCCCAGGCCTACGAGGACTGGTACGGCGTGCCCCACCCACAACCCCACCTCCTGCCCGCGACGTACGGGCTGCCAGAAGCACACCGGGAGGAGATCCGCCAAAGCGACCTGGTCAGCGGTGTCGGCTGCGTGGCGACCGCCATGAACCTCGCGCTCCTGCCGCTCGCCCGCGCAGGCCTCCTGTCCGATGCCCGCGTCGTCGTCGATGCCAAGATCGGCTCCAGCGCCGCCGGCGTCGATGTCAACGAAGCCGGCATGCATGCCCACCGCAGCCGCAGCCTGCGTCTCTACGCCCCCACCGGCCACCGCCACGGTGCCGAGGTGCAACAAGAATGCGGCATCGCCCCAGCCATCTCCGTCCACGCCGCCGAGCTTGTGCGTGGCGTCCTGGCCACCTGCCACATCCTGACCGATGCGCCCGAAGAACGGGAACTGTGGCAAGCCTACCGCGCATCCTACAACGACGAGCCCTTCGTGCGTCTGGTCAAGGAGCGCGCCGGCGTGCACCGCGGCCCCGATCCCAAGCTCGTCGCCGGCAGCAACTTCGCCGACGTCGGTTTCCACGCCAGCGCCGGCCGCATCGTCGCCACCTGCGCCATCGACAACCTCGTCAAGGGCGCCGCCGGCTCCGCCGTGCAATGCTTCAACCTCATGACCGGCCAACCGGAGACCACCGGCCTCTGGACCATCCCCGTGGGCCCACAATGATCATCATCAAACTCGGCGGCGGCGCCGACATCGACCCCGCACCGTTGCTGGCAGACCTCGCAGCGCTCGACGAGCCATGGGTGCT
>JBFIDG010000185.1:0-3492 GCA_041581335.1 Thermoplasmatota archaeon | reverse complement strand
GAAGGCCGCGACCCCGCCGGCCTGCACGTCTACGTCGTCGAGGACGTCACCACCACCGGTGGCAGCACCGTCGAGTGCATCGAGGTCCTGCGCGCCGCCGGCGCCAAGGTCACCGTCGCTTCCAGCGTCGTCGACCGCGAATCCGGCGCCGCTGAACGCTTCACCGCCATGGACGTCCAGCTCATCCCGCTCACCTCGGCCAGCCAGTTGCTGGCCACGCCTGAAGCCAAGGCCGCTCTTGCTGAGGTCGACGCATGACGCGCGTCCTGCTGGTCGGCGGCGGCGCCCGCGAACACGCCATGGCCACGGCCCTCAAGCGCAGCGAGGAAGCTGAGATCTGCGTCGTCATGAAGCACCGCAACCCAGGTCTTGCGCGCATCGCCCACGAGGTCCTCATCCACGACGAACTGGACATCGATGCCATCGTCGCCTGGGCCGAAGAGATGCAATGCGAGCTCGCGATCATCGGCCCCGAAGCCCCCGAAGAAGCCGGTCTCGCCGACGCGTTGAACGCCGCCGAGATCCCGACCGCCAGCCCCACGAAGGCCGCGGCCCGCATCGAGACGGACAAGCGCTTCATGCGCGACCTCATGGCCCGCCACCACGTGCCAGGCCGCCTCGGCTTCCACCACTTCACCGACAAGGACGCCGCGTTGGCGTTCCTTGACGAGAACGGCCCTGTCTGGGCCATCAAGCCCGTCGGCCTCACCGGCGGCAAAGGCGTCCAGGTCCACGGCGACCACTTCAGTGACGTCGAAGGCGCCAAGGCGTACGCGGCCAGCATCTTTGACTCCGGTGCCGGCGGCGGTGCCCTACAGTTCGAAGAGCTGGCGGTCGGCGAGGAGTTCACCGTCATGGCCTTCACCGATGGCCACACGGTGCTACCCATGGTCGCCGTGCAGGACCACAAGCGCCTGCTCGAAGGCGACAAAGGCCCCAACACGGGCGGCATGGGCAGCTACTCCCAAGGCGACGGCCTCCTGCCGTTCCTGACCCGTGGCGAGTTCAACGAAGCCGTGGAGATCCTGCAAGCGCTCATCGATGCCATGCAGGCAGAAGGCTGCCCCTACGTGGGCGCCATCTACGGCCAGTTCATGCTCACCGCCACCGGCCCGAAGGTCATCGAGGTCAATGCCCGCTTCGGCGACCCCGAGGCGATGAACGTGCTCCACTTGCTGGAGACCAACTACCTCATGCTCAACCAGGCCATGGTGGCCGGAGAACTGGAGCGCCGCAAGGTCAGCTTCCGCCCCCATGCCACCGTCGTCAAGTACGCCGTGCCCCGCGGCTACGGCGAAGGCAAGCCCGCCAAGGGCCAGCCCGTCGTCATCGACGAAGAGGCCATCGAGGCCCTCGGTGCCACCGTGTATTACGCCAGCATCGAAGAGACCGATGACGGCCTACGCACGCTCACCAGCCGGACACTCGGCATCCTTGGCGAAGCGGACACCATCTCAGAAGCGGAGGCCATCGTCGAGAAGGCACTCCAACACATCGACAGCGATGCCCTCGTGGTCCGCCACGATATCGGCACGCCCGCGTTGATCGAACGCCGCATCGAGCACATGAAGCAGGTGCGGGCGAGGGCAGACTAATGGACCCCACAATCTACTTCGTCGGCACCGCCGGCGCAGGCAAATCCACGATGGTCGCCGCGTTCGACCGATGGTGCAAGCAGCACGGACTCACGACGCTCACGGTCAATCTCGACCCGGGTGCCGAGGAACTGCTGTACGAACCGGACATCGACATCCGTGAGAAGCTCCGCTTGAGCGACATCATGGAGGAATACCAGCTCGGTCCGAACGGTGCCCAAGTGGCCGCGGCCGACATGATCGCTTTGGACCTTGAAGATCTGAAGTCCGAGATCGGTTCCTACCGCGCCGACATCACGCTCATCGACACTCCGGGCCAGGTCGAGCTCTTCGTGTTCCGTGAAGCCGGCCGTCACCTGGTGGACAACCTGGCGCCTGAATCCAGCGCCATCTGCTACCTGCTCGACCCGTTCCTTGCGCGCACCGCGACCGGCTACGCCAGCCAGCTCATGCTCGCCGCGACCACGATGTTCAGGTTCCAGACGCCGCTCATCCCGGTGCTCAGCAAGGCCGACATGGTCGACGACGAGAGCCGCCAGATCATCATGGACTGGTCCATGGATTCCGAGGCCTTGGAGAACGATGTCGTCAAGGAAGAACCTGGCATGGACCGCGAACTCGCGGCCCACATCACCCGCCTCTTGGACGCACTCGGCGCCGAGCATCAGCTCATCGCCGTGAGCAGCCAAGACAACCTCGGCTTCGACGACCTCTATGCCCAGGCCCAGGCCACGATCGGCCAGAGCGAAGAATCCACGCCGGAGTACGACACCTTCCTTGGCCAGGGCCAAGAAGAAGGCGGCGGCCCGCAGTAGGACTACGCCCGCTTGTGAGGTTCGAGGTACTCGGCTGCTTGCTGACGTAGCGCGGCGATGAGCGCCTTCGCTTCGGCCTCCGGGCCCGTGGCACGGATCAGGATGTGGCCGCGTTGCGGGTACGAGCCGACGGTCACGCCCGGGTGGGCCGCTTCGGCTGCTTCCAGCCGCCTGTACATGCGGGACTCCTCCGTGTAGAGGCGCAGCTCTTCCACGTGCAACGGCGTCGCGGCTTCCAGTCGGGGCGCGACGCTCTCATCGAACATGCGCTCGAACTCCCGGGGCACGCCGGGCAACGTGAACAGCAGCGTGTCCTTGTGCTGAATGATGGCTCCCAGGCAGGTACCCATGTGGTTCGGCATCGCCTCGGCGCCCTCGGGCAGGTAGGCCATCTTGAGGTGGCCTTCGTTTGGCTCGCTTGCGGCGTAGTAGCCGTACTCATGGCCGCGCTGCACGTGCTGGCGCATCCATGTTTCGTTGGCCGGCGTCAGCTCCAAGTCGACGCCGATGGCGGCTGCGATGCCTTCCATGGTCCGGTCGTCATGCGTCGGCCCGAGGCCGCCGCTGGTGATGACGTAATCCAGATGCAGATCGCCAAGGAAGCGGCGGACGCTGGCCTTGATGTCGGCCAGGTCGTCGGTGCATGTCTCGATGCGGGCGAAGCTGACGCCCATCGCTTTGAGGCGCTTGGCGAGCCAATGGCTGTTGGTGTCCTGCGTGTGGCCCGCGAGGATCTCGTCGCCGATGACGAGGAGGCCGAGCCGCTTCATGGGGTGCGGACTCCTTTGACGCCGTGCCTGTCGGGCTGGCCGACGAGGAGGCCGAGCCGCTTCATGGGCCACCCGTAGCGGGGGCCTGGGTCGGCCGGGTGTGTTCGCTTCGCATAAGGTCGTCAGCTGGTCGCGGTCGTTTGGGTCTTGCGGAGCCGAAGCATGGGTGCAGTCGTGGCCGGGGTCCCTGTCGGGGCCCGTAACGGCGCCATGGCGACGGCAGACTCAAGGAAATCGGAGGCAGGTCTGATGGCGTCGCCAGCGAGGTCGGCCGCCTGGCGACATGATGGCTCTCAGGCGTACTCGGCCATG
>JBFIDG010000184.1:0-3496 GCA_041581335.1 Thermoplasmatota archaeon | reverse complement strand
CTTCGACCCGCGCCTCGACGGGCTGTGGGTCGCGGAGGCAGGCGGTGACCGCGTGGGCTGCATCGCCATCCAGCACACCACCGATGGTGCGCAATTGCGCTGGTTCTTCGTCGAGGAGGCCGCCCGCGGCCAAGGCATCGGACGCCGTTTGTTGGAGACCGCGCTGGGGTTCTGCCGCGACGCCGGCTACGAGCACGTGTTCCTCTGGACGATGAGCGACCTGCACGACGCGCGGCGCTTGTACGAACGGGCCGGCTTCAGGTTGGTCGCGGAGACCGATGCCCCGTGGCTGCCGACCGAGCGCCAGCAGCACTGGGCGTCGGATCTGGCCTAAGCGCCGCGAGGCGCGTTGCGGTCCAGCACCGCATGGAAATCGTCCAGTGCCCCCGCCGCCGCGCCTAGATGATTCCGCACGAACTCGGTGAGGCGACGGGATTCGGCGCGTGTGATGGCGACGTTGTTGTGGGCCTTGGCCAAGGGGTACGGGTAGCCGCGGTACACGGCGTCGCGGCTCCAGTGGGCGAGCCACGGCAGCACCTCGGTCTCAGCATCGATGCGGAAGACGTGCCGTGACGCAGGGTGCAGCCTGGCGGCGACGGCGGTGTGGGCGGGTAGCGAGGACCACCAGCAGGTCGGCGGGCCTTGCTCGGCCAGGGCCGGCAGGAGTGCGATGCCGTCGTGGCTCAGGCCGCTGCGTTTGCTGACGCCGGCCAAGTGGACGCCGCTGGCGGTGGCCCGGTCGAGGATCCGGTCGGCGATGGCCTGCGCGGTGTCCGGCAGTTGCGCCAGCGCGCCATCGATGAGCAGCAGCCCGCCTTCGGGCAAGGCATGGATCGCCGCCATGGCTGCGTCCATCTCCGTAAGGGCGCGGTATGCTTCCGCGTAGGCGTCAGCGCTGCGGACCGTCGGTGCGCCGAGGCCGCGTTTGGTGTAGACCGCCTGGACCTCTGCTTCAGCGTCGCTGGCGCGGGCTGCGTGCAGGGTGGTCTCGGGCAAGGCATCGTGATGGGCGGCGCGGACAGCGACGACCCAATATGCGCCGTTGTCCACCAGCACGGCGTGGCTGCCGTCGACGGCGAGCGTCGGCGGCGGTGGCGTCGGCGTGAAGGCATGGTACGTGGCGTCCAGCTTGGCCTGGACCTGCACAAGCTCCGTGATGCGGTCGAGACCTTCCAGGCGCACGCAGGTGGCAAGCTCAGGCGCCATGAGGCCTTTGCCCACAGGTAAGGCGAACCACTTCGGTGCCTTGATGTAGTGCGGCGTCCAGTGGAAGAACGGGATGCACGGAGCCCGTTTGATGGACCTACTTGCAGAGGTCCTTGCCACGCACGGCTACAACTGTACGCGCCAAGCGGCGCTCGAAGGGCGTAGCGGCACGGTGTACACCGTCCCTTTGCTGGCCGAATCGGATGCACGTGCCCTCATCGTCGACGCCCAGATGGGTGACGACGTCGTGCCCCTCGGCGCCATCGGCGACATGGCCGATGTCCTGCATGATGTCGGTGCTGACACCGCCATCCTGTGCCACCGCGGCGCCGTCGAGTCCGGCGAACGCCAGGACGGTGTGCTGCTATGGGGCCACGACCACCTCGTGCAGATCATCGGCGACGCCCAACTGGCCGCCGCCCTCGACGAGGCCCCCGAGCCCCTGGTCCTGGAGCGCCGCAGCGTGCCCGCCACCGGGCCGCTTGCCGAGTCACTCCACGAACTGCTTCCGACCGCCTTCTTCGACGGCGTCTCCGGCGACGCCGACGCGGCCCTCGACCACCCCGAGCAAGAGACCGTTGAACTGGTCTCGCCCTTCGACCTCGTCGCCATGGAATCCATGGACCTCCTGGGCGACCTCGAGCACAACATGGAAGGCCCCATGGACCGCGCGCTGCAGGACGAAGCTGCCCCGGCGACCGCCTTCAGCCACCCCCTCCTGCCCATCCGGTTGACCCCGGACGAGGCCCGCCTCAGCCTACGCGGCCGCATGGACCGCATCGACGCCGTCCAGATGGTGCTGCAACCGGTCCACATCCTGGACTACGAATGCGACCTGCTCATCGAGGGCAGCCTGCGCTATGATACGATCAACGGCCGCATCCAGGTGCACGGCACCGACAAGCTGGCCATCGAAGTGGACCGCGAAGCCGTGGACCCGCAAGGGTTCACGCGCCTCTCCGAGCTGCCGGCCCTGCCGCACCACGAGCGCACCCTGCGCACGACGGACGAACGGGCCAAAGAACGCGCCACCGCGTTCCTACTGGAAGCCCACACCCGTATGGTGGATGTCGAAGTGGACGAACCCGACAGCGGCTTCTCGTACACCGAGAAGAAGAAGGTCTCGCCACGCCCCGACCACATCCGCCTCGCGCCGATGGGCGTCTTCCACCGCGTCCTCTGGCGCTTCACGGGCCCCGCAGGCCAGGTCGACATCGACAGCCTGACCGGCATGGTCGCCGAGCAAGTGCTCGCGCAACCCGATCACGGCGCCATGATCATCGACTAGGCGCGAAGGTCCGCAGCCAGCCATCACCCTTCGCGACGGCGGCGGTCTCCAAGACGCCCCACTCGCGCAGCTGCGCTGGACGCGGAAACGCCGGCCCATCACCCAGTTCGACGACCGCCTCATAGACCGTCATCTCATCCCACAGGCCTTGCGACAAGAACGCCGCCAGCACAGCGGCGCCGCCTTCCACCATGACGCTCTCGATGCCTCGGGCCGCCAGGTCTTCGAGGACCGCGACCAGGTCGAGACCCCCTTCGCCTTCCGGGACGCGGACCAGTTCGGCGTCGCCCCTCGCCGCCGGCGCGCAGGCATGGTACAGGAGCGTCTGTGGCGGAGCCTCGAACACCCGCGCCGAGCTGGGACAGCGGAGGTTGGGGTCCAGGACGACGCGGACCGGGTCGTCCCCCGCGGCCAGGGCGGCCTTGACACGCAGGCTCGGGTCGTCGGCGACCACGGTCCCCGCGCCCACGAGGATGGCATCCATGGCGGCACGCATGGCATGCACGCGGCGCAGGTCCTCCTCGTCGCTCAGCATGACCTGGACGCCCCCCGGGCCGGCCAGACGCCGATCATGGCTGATGGCGCAGTTCAGGACGACATGCGGGCGCACAACACGGCCAGGTTCCGCCGCATTAAGTACAAAACGCGGACTGGCAGCGTCGTGTCCGACGAGCCGGCCGCACCCGCCCCCACGCCGGGACGCCTCGTGCTGATCGGCACCGGCCACGTGTTCCGCATCCGGGACACCATCCGGGAAGCCATCGAAGCGGTGCGCCCGGACATCGTGTTCGTGGAGTTGGATCAAGGCCGGCTGAACGCCTTGATGCACCGGGAACGCACCGGCGAGATGCCCCCCGGCAAGGGCGGCTTCATCCAGAGCCGACTGCAGGGCTTCCAGCAGGACGTCGCCAAGATGTACGGCGCAGAGGTCGGCGGCGAGATGGTGGCCGCGGTCCAAGCAGGCCAAGCCCTGGGCGCCCGCGTCCGCCTCATAGACCGCCT
>JBFIDG010000183.1:0-3503 GCA_041581335.1 Thermoplasmatota archaeon | reverse complement strand
TTCGAGAAGGCCCCGAAGACCCGGTCGTCGAAACGGCCGGTGTCGATCGACCCGACGGTGGTCGAGTACCTGGTCGCCTACCGGGACCTCGTGCGGGACCGCGCCCGCGTCTCTGGCGTCACCCTGGGCGGTGCGGCGTGGATGTTCTCCCGGGCCCTGGACGGGTCGACGTCGATGATCCCGGACTCGGTCACGCAGTCGTGGCGCCGGCACGCGCGCTCGGCCCAGGTGTCGGCCCGCCTCCACGATCTGCGCCATGCGCACGCCACCGAGCTGATCGCCGCGGGCGTGGACATCCGGACGGTGGCGTCTCGCCTGGGGCACTCCCAGACGTCGACGACGCTGAACATCTACAGCCACGCCATGAAGGCGCGGGACCAGGAGGCGGCGGCGATCATCGGGCCGATGCTCCTCGCGTGAGATCTGACCCCGCCGAAGCGGGGGCCATGCCAGAGGGGATGTCGGAAGGGTTGCTAGGTCAGGTCACGGCCTAGACGGCGTCCCACGTCGCAGCGCCTCCACCGTTCGGTGGAGCCAGCTTGTACGTGGTGCCATCCGGCGACTTCATCCATATCTGGGCGGACTCGATGTAGCCGATCTGCTGGCTGGACGTCCCGTCGTACCATGTGAGCCGCCCGTCCCCGCGCAGCCGCACCCTCTCGCGCAGTTCGCCCTCGATCTTGCCTTCCCACAATGCCTGCGTGGTCGCCCCGGACTGGAACGAAGCGCCGCCGCGAGTGTTGCCCTGCATGTTCATGGCAGTGGACCGAGACGTGAACCTGGCCCCGTGGTCGCCGCCGATGCGGACCCACGGGGCGACGATGTCAGTGGGCGGCTGACCACCTTCGGAGTAGCAGCCGAGCATGACGCCACTCAACCCCGTCTGAGAGTCGCCCCGGTAGGCCCCGCCCTGGCGGTAGGTGTTGCCACTCACCCATGCCGGATAGGCCGAGTGGACGCCACCCTCGCCGAACAAGCCCCACACGGTGCCGTCTGTGCCCGGTTCGGTGGTGCTGGCTGCGGTCTCGGAGTCAGGGATGACGTAGTACCGATTTCCATCGTGGCTGACCATGGATGGGACAGTGCCCCGACCGTTGGTGCTGGCATGACATCCGATCCAGACGTTCCCGAGGAATGACGAGTCCCAGATGCCCCAGCCACCGTTACTTGAGCAGTCGATCCCGATGCCAACCCCGGCGTTGGCGTCGGTGCCGTTGAGGTACACGCCATGGTCGCCACAGTTGGTGATCCGAACGTTCTCCATGCGCCAGTTGTTGGCGTTGGTGTTCACCCCTGACGGCCCCTTACCAACCCCGCCGAGCACGGCGACGCCGCTGCCAGACATGCGATCGATGTAGACGTTCTCCACTTTGGCGCGGGCGTACATTCGGATGCCATCCGCTCCAGCCACAGTCTTACCCTTGGCGACGATGGCTAGGTCCCTGATGATCGACCACGCCCCGCTTCCACCGTCCGTGGATGTGGCCTGATTGTCGAGCTGGATGGCGGTCACGCCGTCATCGGGCTCGAGGATGGTGGAGGCGTACCCACTCCCACCCGAACCATGCGCACCCTCGATGACGCAACTCCGACGCACCCGCAGCGTCGATCCGAGACGATACGTGCCATGCGGCACGGTGATCCTCGCGCCGACCGTCCCGGACTTGGCGGCAACGGCGTCGATCGCTGCCTGGAAGGCAGGGGAATCATCGGTCACCCCGTCGCCGGTTGCCCCGCCCGCCCACAGCGCGTCCCGGACGTTGTACCGCTCCTTCGCTATGAGGTTGTGCTCGGCCACATGGCCGGGTGAGCCGGGTGTCCAGCGTCCCACTAGAAGCCCCCGCCGAAGCTGTCCGTTGGCACGCCGATGAGGGTCACGTCGGCGGAGTTGGTCGACGACGCCCGCTGCCAGCGAGCGGCGATCCGCGTGCCGGTAGGGATGGAGACGCTCCGAGTCATGTGTGTCGGCTGGACATTGAGCAGTTCGTTGGAGGCGGCAGACAAGCTCAGATTTGAGATGATGACCGTCTCGGATCCCGAGCCCCCGATCCCTACGTCGATGAGGATGCCGGAACTGGCGAAGGCGGTATCGCCGTCACCCTGGACGCACACCATCAAGGCGTCGAAGTCATCCGAGGCTGCCGACGTCAACTCCACCCATGCCGATTTCGTATTGTCGGAGGGCGGCGCCGGCAACGACACTCCCCTCGATGTGGCGAGGTTGGCTCCGATGTTGACTAGCGCCGTGGCTGGCGCTGGGCCCACGTCGATGGGAGCGAAGCCGTAGACCGCGGACACGGCCTGCGAGCTGACCGCACCCTGGCATCGGACAGCGACCCGCGCCGGCGACGCCAGGGTGATGGGGGCGACGTACCGCGACCCGGACGGAGAGTAGCCGACTGCGAGATTTGGAATGATGACCGTCTCGGATCCCGAGCCCCCGATCCCCACGTCGAGCAAGGTGGATGAGTTCACCCCCCTGGCCCCGACGTTGGACGCCGGTTCGATGTACATGATGTACGACCCAGCGGCGAGTGACGCTGAGACCTGCGTCCATGCCCCCTTGGTGTGCGGGGTGGCCGATGCGGTGCAGGTCGTGGCTGGCCGTGACGAGGATGCGGTGGTCACCCCGTCATCCGACAGGGAGGGCCACAGACTCCCGATGGACAGGGAGCCGCCAACGCTGACCCAGACATCGCCGTATCGGACGTAGCGAGTCATGCGTCAGTGTCCTCCCACTGGTCCCCATCGGTGAGGGTGAAGCCCTCGGACGATGGGTCGTTCGGGCCGATGAAGACGCGCCCGCCCGTCACCTCGTAGCTGTCGCCGTCCCATGTGTAGACGGTCGCCTTGGCGTCGAGTGCGGTCTGCGTGGCGGTGCTCACCGGCTTGTTGGCGTCGGCGGTGTTGTCGACGTTGCCGAGCCCGAGGTTCGTTCGTGCCGTCGATGCGGACGCCAGGTCCGACAGGTTCGACGCCTTCTTCGCGTACTGCGGGTGATCGTCGTCGCCCAGGCCGTCGAGTGCGCCGTGGTCCGTGACGCCACCGGTGACCATCGTGCGGGCCTGGATCGAGAAGCTGCGCGTCAGGCTGCGCAGCACGAAGTCCTGGCTACTCGAGGCCGCACCATCGACCGACGAGGTCAGGTACCCCGACCCGATCACCGCGCCGTCGACCACCAGGCGCAGCACCTGGCGGGGCGACGGCATCGCCGGGATGTCGACGGCGACCGTGGCGATCTCGTCCGAGGTGCCCGAGATCGTGGCCGTGTAGGCCGTGGCGCCGGTCAGGTCGTCGGCGTCGACGTTGGTGCCACCGACGTAGACGACCAGGGACGTGATGGCCGTGGCGTTGGTGTCGGCGAAGACCCACGACTCGGTGATCCCGGCCGTGCCGGTGACGCTGAAGTCGGGGACGCGTGTGTCGGCCATGGTCAGGCTCCTCGGTACTGGCTGGGGTAGACGGGCGGGCGGCCTCGTCCGGCTCGCTCCTGCGCCCACCGG
>JBFIDG010000182.1:0-3619 GCA_041581335.1 Thermoplasmatota archaeon | reverse complement strand
GGGCCTCGGCCCGAGGTGAGTTCGCGGTCGGCGGCCTGCTTCAGGATGTCGATGGTCTTGCCCTGGACGTCACCGCTCAGCTTCAGCTCGGAGCAGAATCTGGGGATGTAGTCCTGGGGGGCCGTCGGCATCAGTTTCAGCTTGAGCTCGCGGGCGATGAAGCGGTAGGTGCGGCCGATCTCCTTGCGGCTGACACGGCTGGCGTCGGCGATCTCGTCGAGGGTGCGGGGCACGTCGCACTGGCGGCAGGCGGCGTAGAGTGCGGCGGCGGCGACACCTTCGATGCTGCGTCCGCGGATCAGGTTCTTGGTGACGGCGCGGCGGTAGACCATCGCAGCAGTCTCACGGACGTTGCGGGGCAGACCCATGCCGGATGCCATGCGGTCCAGTTCGGACAAGGCGAAGGCCAGGTTGCGCTCCGTGGCGTTGCTGACACGGATGCGGCGCTGCCACTTGCGCAGACGGTAGAGCTGGGCACGGTTACGGGTCGGGATCGACTTGCCGTAGCTGTCCTTGTTCTTCCAGCCGATCATGGTCGAGAGACCCTTGTCGTGGATGGTGTAGGTCATGGGGGCACCGACACGGGCGCGCTTCTCGCGTTGTTCCGAGTCGAAGGCACGCCATTCGGGACCTTGATCGATGAAGGCGTCTTCTAGGACGAGGCCACAGGTCTCGCAGACCATCTCACCACGTTCGTAGTCGGATTGGATGTGGTCAGAACCACACTCCGGGCACGTCGTGATCTCTTCGACCTTATCCTTCTGCTTTTCAGCCATGTTCAAAGTCTCCATTGCGTTGTGAAATGGTATGTAGCCTTTTCCAACGCTTGCAAGGTTACCAGGATTGGTTGTTCTACTTAAAGATTATGGGGTCTCGGGGTGCTTCTTTAAGAAGGGTGAGTGAAGAAGGCTTGAAGGCTTCGCAAAAGACGGGTCTGATTTTGAGGCCTCTGGGCCCCACCCCGGCCATGGTCGTAAAGATAGCTTCAAAGGCAACAAACCTGTGGTTCCAACAGACCATGGCTATCATGCGGCACCCCAGCATGCGGACCCCGGAGGGGTGCCATGGATGAGGAAGAGGTCTCCTGGATCGCCCGCGAGCGGCTCGAACCGGGGCCTCCCAGCAACCAATGGATCAGTGCCATCATCATCCTCGCCGGTGCCGCGTTTCTGGTGCTGGCAGTCATGGGCCTCAGCCCCATCGACCGCACCGCCGCCGAAGAGACCTATCGTGCGGGCGACGGGCCCCTGCAGGCCCTCGATGCCTCCCTCACACCGGGCTTCGCCAGGTGGATCAGTGCCGCCGCCGCGGCCACCGCCATCCTCTCCACGGGATTCGCCGCGCGCAGACTCCTGCACAATGAAGCGGTCTCCATCCTCGTCGCCGGCCTGGTCATGATCGACCCCGGCTTCCTGGTGCACGGGCGCCTAGCTACCCCCGTCATGCCCGCCACTGCCGCCTCCCTGCTGGCATTGGCCTTGTTCCTCTCACCGCGGCGCCGCTGGCACTGGGTCGCCGCCGCCTCCCTCGCGTTCGCCTGCTTCCTGGATCCGGCCCACCTCATCTGGGGCGTCGTGCTGGGTGTGCTGGTCATCGCCCGCGGTCATATCTATGCAGGGCCCCAACACGCCCTCACCGCCGGCCTGCAAGCGCTGGTCATCCCCGGCGCCGGCATGCTGCTCGGGATCGTCAGCGGCGACTCGCTGGGGCCGGACTGCTACGTCGCCCCTCGCGCGCAGGCGCTATTGATGATGTCCCCCATCGACCTGGGCAGCAACATCCACTGGCACCCCAACCCCGTCCTATGGTTCGGGGGGCTCGCCGCCATCCTCTGGCTCGGCATCGCCGCCGCAGCCACGGTCCTGTACCATTTCCGCCTCCAGCGCCTACCTGGGCGCCTCCAGCTCCGCCTCACCCAACCCCTGCGCCGGGAGCAAGGCCGCGCCCTCTGGCTCATCGCCCTCGCCGTCTTCGCGCCCACCGCCGCGCTCTGGATCCCGCTCTTCGCCGTGGCCATCGGCGCCGCCATCCTGGAATTCGGCCGCGACTCCAACCGCTTCGGATGGGGCGTCGGCATCGCCATCGGCGCCATGGCGCTGGCATATACTGTACGCCTCTGGCCCATCCTCATCGGCGCCAGCGACGTCAGCGACCTGGTCAACGGCATCCCGTGGGCCACGGTCAAGGGCTGCACGTGATTCGCGGAAAACGCGGAAATTTCGCGTAAACCGGAAACATGTGGTGGTCTGGGGGCCTCGGAATCTCCGCCTGTGAAGCTGTTCTTTATATAGGGGCTGTATGTAAGCCGCCACAATCCACGTGAGGGGAACCTATCCCCATCGGAAGTGCGTCTTCGTCCTCGGTGAGGACTGGGTGCATGGAAGCACATGGATACTCTAAGGAGTGAAACAAACATGAACAACACGAACAAGCTCATCGCTCTGTTTGTCGTCTTCGCCATGGCCTTCGCCGCTGCCCCCGTCAGCGCCCAGACCACGTCGACGTACGGCAGCCAGGTCTCGGTGGGCGACTCTGACCACCTCCCGGTGACCAGCGCGGCCACGGCCGTCGCCCCTAAGGTCCACTACGTCGCCCTTGGCGTCGCTGGTGACATCCGCGATGACTGCATCTACCTCGACACGGATGGCTCCGCTGGCGCCGTCGTCACGAACTTCGATGTTCGCCTGACGCCCTGCCAGGGTAAGGCCGCCGGTACCGTCGTCACCGACGCCGACACCGTTGAGAAGGCCGCTGCCGCGACCAGCCCCCCCGCTGGCCTCCGCTACGCTGATGTCAACAACAACGGCCGCTACGACGCTGGCGACTACGCCTACCTGACGACGGACGCCGCTGCCCCGGGCATCGACGCTTCGACCACCACTGGTGGCGTGAAGTTCACGGTCCGCCTGACGCCTGCCGGTAGCTTCGCTGCTGGTACCATGGTGTTCTCGGCTGACAGTGACTTCACGAGCTACGGCGCCGGCGCCCTGGCCTTCACCGGTTTCCAGGCCTGGTTCGACAAGGACCAGAGTGCTGGCGGCGCTTTCACCACCGGTGACAACGCCTACATCATTCCGGCCGCTGCCGCCCCTGCCGCGGGTAGCCTGTTCACCCTGAACAGCATCCGCGTCTCCGGTGACGCTGGCGCCTTCGGTAGCCAGGTCTCGATCGGCAACGCCGATTTCATCCCGGTGACCAGCGCGGCTACCGCCGTCGCTCCTAAGGTCCACTACGTCGCCCTTGGCGTCGCTGGTGACATCCGCGATGACTGCATCTACCTCGACACGGATGGCTCCGCTGGCGTCGTCGTCACGAACTTCGATGTTCGCCTGACGCCCTGCCAGGGTAAGGCCGCCGGTACCCTCGTGACCGACGCCGACACCATCGAGAAGGCCGCCACCGCGACCAGCCCCCCCGTCCTGCTGAACTACGCCGATGTCAACAACAACGGCCGCTACGACGCTGGCGACTACGCCTACGCCACCACCAAGGCTGGCGCCGGCATCGACGCTTCGACCACCACTGGTGGCGTGAAGTTCACGGTCCGCCTGACGCCTGCCGGTAGCTTCGCTGCTGGTACCATGGTGTTCTCGGCTGACAGTGACTTCACGAGCTACGG
>JBFIDG010000181.1:0-3619 GCA_041581335.1 Thermoplasmatota archaeon | reverse complement strand
TGTGCCACGCTGCGGCTCAAGCCATCGCCGTAGCCCACGGGGACGACCGCGATGCGCGTGTCCCGTATGGCCTGGCTGCTGGTGCCGTAGCCGACGAAGTCCCCGGCGGGCACATCTTGGATGGCGAGCACCCGGCTCTTCCAGGTCAGGCAGCGACGCAGTCGCAGGGCTGCGGCACGTGGATTGCGGTCATAGCGCGCGCGCACCTCGGGGGTCGGCCACATGCCGTAGGCGGCGATGCCGACGCGGACCATGTCCAGACGCCACTGTGGCTCCGCGATGGCTGCACTGCTGCTGGCCACATGGCAGAGGGGCACGCGGATGCCGGCCGCCTTGATGCGGTCTGTGAGCTCTGCGAATGTGGCCATCTGTTCGCGGATGCGTGGCAGGTTGCGTTCGTCTTCGGCGCCGGCCAGATGCGTGCAAAGGCCGCGGACCTGGATGGCATCGGTCTGTTGCGCCTCGGTGAGGATGGTGAGTGCGTTGTCGGGCAAGAGGCCGGTGCGGTGCATGCCGGTCTCCACTTCGATGTGGATGGCCATGGGCGCCCCGCCGCTCTTGACATGTGCCTCGGCCGCGGCCAACGCGCGCGGCCATTCGGCGACGTCGTTGAGCCATGGCTCGACGCGGTTCTGGGCCGCCCATGCCCAGTCGCCGACGTGGCCCATGACCTGGACGCGGCTCGCCGTCGTGGCATCGCGGACCCGCGAGGCTTCGTTGGCACTGAAGACGGCGAACTCGCGGACGCCGGCAGCCTCAGCGATGGGCACCACGGTGTCGACGCCGTGACCGTAGGCATCAGCCTTGATCACCATGACCATGCGAGCAGGGGCCAACTCGGCCTGCAGCGCCTTGACGTTGTGGGTCAATGCGTCCGCGTCGATCTCGATCCAACTGCCCGGTGGGGGCCTCATGACATGCCTCCAAGGGCCGTCCAGAAACGCACACCGTGCTCGAGCAGATCGTCGGGGAATCCGTAATGGATGTCGTGCAGGGGTGGCTGGTCGACGCCGCTGCCGAGTCCGATGAGGGCGCCACCGAACTTGGCGCATGCGTGGCCGAAATCCTCGGACCACGAGAAGGGGGATTCGAGATCCTGGGTCTCGAGGCCTGCGCTCGCCGCGGCCGCGCGGACCGCCGCGATGCCTTCCGGCGTGCTGCGGGTCTCAGGAAACGGATCGACCTCATCAACGACGTGCGCCACGTCACCCGGGATCAAGGCGATCCACGCCGCCTTCATCGCGGCGACGGCAGCGTCGCTGCCGCGCAGCGTGGCGGCCACGACCGCCTCGCCCGGACTGGTGCCGTACGCTTCCTCGCCGAGGCGGGCATGGATCAAGGTGGCCAAGGCACCCGCCTCGCCACTGATGGCGGGCAGATCCACGACGGCGTCTGCCATGGTCCGCATCGCGGCGTACGGGCTGTGGCCTTCATGCGGGCTCGCCGCATGGGCGGGGCGACCCGTCAAGCGGATGCGTACGCCGGTGCTGGCCAAGGCACCTGGCGTGACGAGGACTTGCCCCAGTGGCATGCCTGGAATGTTGTGGATGGCGTACGCGGCCGTGATCTCCGCATCGGCGAGGCGCGGATCGTCGAGGCAACGCTGCATGCCGGTGCCGTCCTCCTCGCTGGGCTGGAACAACGCCAGGACCGGTGGATCTCCTGGCCGCCAATGGGTCAATGCGCCCGCTAGCATCGCCATGTGCCCGTCGTGGCCGCAGCGATGGCGGGCACCATCGGGGCCAGGCAATGCATCCAGATCGGCACGGAGCAGGACCGCCGGCCCCTCGCCAAGCCGCGCCAAGACGCCATGGCCGCCGATGCCGGTCTCGACCTCGATGCCGTGCTCCGCCAGGAACGCCGCGATGAGGCCTGCCGTGTGCTGTTCGGAACCGCTGATCTCTGCCGCTCCGGCCAGGCGCGTGCGCAGGGCGCGGACGGTGTCTAAGATGGCGCGGACCTCCAGTCGGAGCAGTACGCAAAGGGCACTCGGTTGCATCATCCCTCCCACCATAAGACTCCCCCGACGCACAGGCGCATTTGCGTCACCCCACCCCTTTATACGGCGCCCACCTCGCCGCACAGGGTCGATGGCAGTCAAACGCGCCCTTCTTTCCGTCTACGACAAAACCGGCATCGTCGAGTTCGCCACGCGGCTCGCCGACCAAGGCGTCGAACTCATCTCGACCGGCGGCACAGCCAAGCTGCTGCGCGCCGAGGGACTGACCGTCAAAGACGTCAGTGAACTGACCGGCTTCCCCGAGATGATGGACGGCCGCGTCAAGACGCTGCACCCCGTCGTGGCCGGCGGCGTCCTCGCCGTCCGCTCCAACCCCGAGCACCTCGCAAGCCTTGCCGAGCACGGCATCGGCACCATCGACATCGTCTGCGTCAACCTCTACCCGTTCGAAGAGACCGCCGCCAGTGGCGCCGCCCTGCCGGACCTGATCGAACAGATCGACATCGGGGGCCCCAGCCTCCTGCGCGCCGCAGCCAAGAACCACACCGACGTCATGGTCGTCACCAGCCCCGACCAATACGACGACGTCGTCGACGCCATCGCCAACGGCGCCGAGCCGGTGCTGCGCCAGACCCTGGCGCTCCGCGCCTTCCAGCTCACCGCCCGCTACGACGCCGTCATCGCACGCGTCCTGAGCAAACAGTTCGGCCTGACGGACTACCCCGAGCACCTGGTGTTCGCCTACGACCGCCGCGACGTCCTTCGCTACGGCGAGAACAGCCACCAACGCGCAGCCTACTACGAGAAGGCGGGGCCGCGCAACTACATCGAGCCGAGCATCATCCGCGCCAAGCAACTGCATGGCAAACAACTCAGCTACAACAACATCCTCGACGCCGACCTGGCCCTGGAATCCGTCAAAGAATTCCCCGAGAAGGCCACCTGCGTCATCATCAAGCACGCGACGCCCTGCGGCATCGCCACCGCAGACACCCTGCACCAAGCCTGGGAAGACGCCCTCGCCTGCGACCCCTACTCGCCCTTTGGTGGCGTCGTCGCCGTCAACCGCCGCGTCGACATGCAGGTCGCCGACGACCTCTCCAAGCTGTTCTTGGAGATCGTCGTCGCCCCCGGCTTCGACGATGACGCCCTCGAGCGCCTGCAGAAGAAAAAGAACCTGCGCCTTCTAGAAGTCCCGGGCCTCGAAGCCGAATACCACCGCAGCGGCACGCAGATCCGCAGCATCACCGGCGGCCTGCTCGTCCAGGACCGCGACCTGAAGCCCTACGATGTCTCGCAGTGGCAGACCGTCACCAAGACCAAGCCCAGCGACGAACAGATGGAGAGCATGCTCTTCGCCGCACGCTGCGTGAAAGCCATCCGCAGCAACGCCGTCGTCTTCGTGCAAGGCACCAAGACCGTCGGCATCGGCGGCGGCCAGACCGCCCGCGTCGACAGCACCACCATCGCCACCCACAAAGGCGGCGACAAGATCCGTGGCAGCGTCATGGCCAGCGACGCATTCTTCCCGTTCCGCGACGCCATCGACGTCGCCGCAGAACACGGCGTCAGTGCCATCGTCCAACCCGGCGGCAGCATCCGTGACGACGAAGTCATCCAGGCCGCCGACGAAGCCGGCATCGCCATGGTGTTCAGTGG
>JBFIDG010000180.1:0-3738 GCA_041581335.1 Thermoplasmatota archaeon | reverse complement strand
CTGATGTGGATCTTGGCTTCGTCCACGAGCGTCTGCACGGCGTCGAGGACCGTCTTGAGCACTTCTGCCTTGACTTTCGCCTTGAATGCGGCCATCCCTATCAGTTGGGCGAAAACTAGGCGCGTCTTAAGGATGAGTAGAGTGTTACCAATTGTTCCACTGGACGGCTTCTAGGGGTTTTCGGGGTCTTTTTGGGCCCCTCCGCGCCCTGACCGCAAGGCCATGACAGCTGCTTGACAACACTAGACCTGCCCCGAAGCCCCGTTGCACAGACCGACGGCGAGCCCTGTGAAAGCCCGCCAAGGCCCAAGGGGGACAAGGGCCCAAGGGCACACGCACCCAGCGGCCATAGGCAAGGGTCTACCCGGCTGGGGCACGAAGTCCGAGCCAGTGATTCCCCCGACCCTCCCGGCCAACGAGGCGTTACGCCTTGCATCGCTGCAGGAGATGGCGATCTTGGACACCGACCCGGAGACAGAATTCGACCAGATCACAGCGCTCGCCGCACAGATGTTCGAAGTGCCCATCGCACTCATTTCTCTCGTGGACAAAGATCGCCAGTGGTTCAAGTCCTGCATCGGCCTGTCGGCAAGTGAGACCGGCCGAGATGTCTCGTTCTGCGGCCATGCCATCAATGTGGCGGAGCCGACCATCGTCCCGGACGCGACCAAGGATGAACGCTTCGTCGACAATCCGCTCGTCACCGGAGATCCCTTCATCCGGTCCTACGCCGGCATACCCATCTACAACGCGGACGGATTCCCCATCGGCACCTTGTGTCTGATCGACACGAAGCCCCGCAGTTATTCAGCGCGAGACCAGGAGCGCCTAACAGCCCTGGGCCAATGGGTCGAACTCCAGTTGCAGAAGCGCAACATCGACAGCGTCGAATCCCAGGCGCACGCGGCGATGCGTCACCGATTCTGGACCCTCAGCCAAGACCTGCTCTGCGTCGCAGGCCTGGACGGCTTCCTGAAGGACGTCAGCCCCAGTTTCACCATCACGCTTGGGTACACCGCCGAACAACTCACGGCCAAGCCGTTCTTGGATTTCGTCCACCCGGAAGATGTGGCGAGCACCATGGCCGAGTTCGAGATGATCAAGGACGGGCGACCCTCCGTCCAGTTCCGCAATCGATACATGCACAGCGATGGCCACGCCATCTGGCTCGAGTGGCTGGCCGTCCCGCACCAAGAATCGTTGTTCGCAGTGGCGCGAGACATCACTGACACGGTTGCCATGGAGCAACGTCTGGAGCGGGTCATGAAGCGCTTACAAGAACGAAGCACGGAGCTCCGGGATTTCACGCGCATCGTTGCCCACGATCTGCGAGCACCGATCCGCCGAATCCGCGACAGCGGCGACGACCTTCCGACGGCGTGCATCGGGGAGCTACAGAGCCTGGACAAGATGATCCAGGACCTTGTCTCCTACGAGCACATCCTGCTCGCCGAGACGCCAGAGCGGGACGTGAACCTCAAGGAGCTCTGGGAGGAAGCGGTCGATGCCGTGTCGGGCGAGTTACCCGCCGAAGCCGTGACTTTCGAAGGACGCCCCGGAAGCCTGCGAGGCGATGCCGATCAATGGGCTATCGTCTTCAGGAACCTCATTGACAACTCCATCCAGTACCAGGACCCCGAACGACCCCTGCAGATACGGCTCCAGGCAGTGCCAGGGATCGACGAAGTGCACCTGCACTACACCGACAACGGCACAGGCATTTCCCCCGCCGTCGCACGGGACATATGGCACCCGTTCCGCAAGCCCACCAATGATGCAGGGGGCACGCCGCACGGATTAGGTCTCGCCATGGTGCGGCGCATCGTGGAACGCCATGGCGGCACGATCGCAGTCGCGCCAGCGACCGAGGGCGCGCACATCGTCATCCGCTTGCCTCCGCCCGTCGAGACCACCAGCCTTGCCGAGGCCATCACCGGGGCCGTCTCATGACGCATGCCCCCATCCGGGTCCTGATCATCGAAGACAACGCGACCGACGCGGTCCGCATCCGCCGACTCCTACGGGAGACCCTGACCACATCCGGCGTCGAGGTGCGCCACTTGGATGATGGGGGTGATGCGGTGCCTGTCGCTCTTGAGTTCGAACCCGACGCGATCTTCGTCGACTACGAACTGCCGGGGCGCAGCGGCCTCGAAATACTGGCCGAACTGGGCAAGGCCCTGCCCCTGATCCCTACGATCATGATCACCGGCGTCGGCAATGAGGGTGTGGCCATCGACGTCTGGCACGCTGGCGCCAAGGACTACCTTCCCAAAGACGGCTTGACCGGGCCCGGATTGGCACGATCCCTGTTCCGGGCCATCGCGTTGGCCCGCTATGATGCCAGCCTCAAATCCGCCATGCTCGAGGCATCCAATCTGCGGGCCGAGAGAGTCGCGGTGCTGCAAGCAAGTGGTGAGCCCACCCTGTTGTTGGATCGCAAGGGCGGCATCGTGGACGCCAACGCTGCGGCCTGCGACGCTCTTGGCTGGAAACAACCTGAGATGGTCGGCCGAGACTTCCATGACCTCGTGCATCGGTTGCGCCCTCCCGAGATCCGGCACGAAGCCACGCGATGCGAGCTCGAAGCAGCGCTGCGCCAGAACCAGGCCATCGACCTGGGCCCCGATTCCCTCTGCACCTCGACGGGCGCCTTCATGCCCCTTCACGTGTGCATCCACCCCATTTCCCCCGGGGGCGAACCTAGCGGATGGGTGGTCACTGCCCGACCCCGCAGCGTGGCCGGATCGTCTGGGTTGAAGAACGACGAGCAGCCCGCGGCGATGCAGCGGCTCCGAGTGGAGGAACAGGAGCGCACAGACATGCTCAACGTCATGGGCCACCTCATCCAGACCCCCCTGACACCTATCCTGCTCCACCTCAGCGTCCTGAAGAATCGGGACTGGGAGCGCCTCGACGTAAAACAACAAACCTCGGTCCAAACGATTGAGCGGAACATCAGGCGCATCAAGGCGGTCTTCGAGACAGTGGCGACAGTGACCCGCCTACAGCGTGGCGAGCGCGCCCTGCACCCGATCCCGACGGAGATCTTGGCGACCTGCCAAGCCATGGCTGAGAGCGCCAATCAACGGGCGGACGAGCGCTACGTCCAGGTCCACGTCGCCGGCGCTGCCGCGGAGGCCCTCGTTGACCCCGATGCCTGGCAGTCGGCCTTTGATCACGTGTTCACCCTGTCCCTGGAGCGGACGCCACCCGACGGCCACATCTTGGTGCAAGTGGAATCCGGCGACCGTTTTGTGGACGTCATCGTCACGGACACCGGCCCACCGCTTTCACCCTCCGAGATGCGCGGCCTCATCGACCCCTTCGGTTTCCTCATGGGCGACACCTCGACCGGAGAGAACGTGGAGCGGGCGCTGCGGTTCTACGTCGCCAGGATCCTCCTGGAATCCCACCGGGGGCAACTGGAGGTACTGAGCCATGCGCAGACGACGATGTTCGTCTGCCGGCTGCCCCGGTCCCCGACCGACCCGGCTGACGACACCACCCTGCGGGAGGGCCTGCGGGAATCTCTCGAAACGGCCGTGGCCCGCGCGGACTCTGCACGGGCCCAGTCGGCAGCCCCGGCCCAGACGGACGCTTGACGCATCGGCGTCGGAGCGCCCGAGGCGCGGAGTCTGGAACCGTTGCTTGGCCGCCTATCATGCCGCATGAGAGCCAACCGCTTCATGGCCCACCGCCAGCCCGCGGACTCAGCTCGAGGCCTTGCGCGGCGCG
>JBFIDG010000179.1:0-3782 GCA_041581335.1 Thermoplasmatota archaeon | reverse complement strand
CCACCATGCTTACATCTGCACGGAGGGCTGGGCCCGCATGACACTGTTAGACACCGTCGTCGAACAAGGGATCAAGCAATCAGTCCTTGGCACCCGCATCCAGTGGGGCGTCGGCGCAGGGCTGCTGCTCGCCGGTGGGGCCATGGTGCCGTACAGTGTCATCCCGGACGCCCCCTCCGGTATCGTCGGGGCCATGTTCCTCGGCTTCGGCCTGGTCATCATGCTGCGCGCAGAAGTCTACACCATCGCTCGCCGCCTGGTCGAGGCCGCGAAACAATAAGGTGCAAGCTTGCCCGGGGCACGTTGGATCTGGGCCCGGTTGGGAATGAACCGGCCCGCAAGCCTCGATCGCTCCCAAAGGCCATTGGAAGTACCTTTGTTCCCGATGGAACGCAATCCCATGCCTAAAATGCGTCAAGGCCGCTGAAGACGCATGGATTACGTATCGCGCCAGGTCTCCATGATGCTCGACAGGTCGGAGGCGCAATTGCGTCGACTGTACTGGAACAGCGTCGGCTTGATGGCCGTCGGTCTCGGCATGATCGGCTGGGGGGCCTTTACCGACGACGGCGTGATGGGTGCCCTGGGGGCCCTGATGGCTGCTGCGGCCCTAGCGCTCAACGTGCGCGTCGAAATCTACGTCCTGGCCAAGCGCATGGCCGAGCGCGATCACGCTTGAGGCGGTAGTGACGGACCGGATCAGCGGTAGGTCGAGTACTTCTTGACGAGTTGCCAGACCTTGTTCTCCATGGGCTCGTCGATCTTGCCCTCGTCGACCTGCTGCTTGAGCCAATCCTTTGCCTCGTCCAAGCCCTGGCGGTTGCCCTGCGCCCAGAGGGTCTGCAGGAACGGGCGCCATTCTTCGGGCTCCATGCCGGAGCCCACAAGGAGCTCCTCCACGTCGTAACGGAAGTGGGCTTCGCGGCTGGCGTCGATCATCTTGGTCCGTGTGCGCGACTCGCGCGTCTGCTTGTTGGCCTCGTTGTGGCCCGGACCTTGTCGGCGCTTGCCCATCTTCCGTCGTCGGCGTGCCATGTGTAAGTCTCCCCGAGGAGTTCGCCTATAAGGCACTTGGCCACCGGGTGTCGATAAAGATACCCCTGCAGGCATGGGCAATAGCCGAAGTCTGACCCACATCGTTTATCCCTCTTTCACGGGCTGGCATGCACCATGGCACAAGATCGCCAGACGCAACAGGTCATCGGCTACGTGTTCCTGGGCCTGATGGCCCTGTTCGTCATCCTAGGCGTCACGACCTTCGAAGGCACTCCTACAATCATGCTCATCGTCGGCGCCCTGGTCTTCCTGGCCGTCTCGCTGACCCTTCTGACCGGCAACGGCATCGGGGCCGGCAGCGGCGGCGGTGGCGGCAGCCAACAACAATCCGTCGTCCTGAGCGGCGGCCGCGTCATCACCCAAGGCGGTGGCGGCATCCAATCGGTCTGCGGCAGCTGCAAGGCCCGCATGCCGGACGGGGCGCGTTTCTGCCCCGACTGCGGCGCCGGTGCCTAGATGAATCGCGGGCTCACCATCTCCGGGGCCGTCATCCTGGCCCTGTCCATCCTGGTGCCGTTGTCCATGTTCGCAGGCAGCGACGGCGGCTTTGAGGACGCCTTCTTCATGCTCATCATCGTCGTGCCCCTGGCCATGCTGATGGGCCTACTGGGGCTCATCCTGCTCATCGTCGGCCTCTCCACCGGCCGTGGCCAGCAGCAACAACAGCAGATCGTCGTCGTGACCGGCGGCAGCTACTGCAATGGCTGCGGCCAACCCCGTGGCAACGGAGCCTTCTGCCCTTCATGCGGAGCTGCAGCATGAACGACCAACAACGCATCATCATGCCGATCGTCGGCATCGCCATCGCCGTTCTCCTCGCGGTCGTGTTGTTCGAGGGGGCCGGCGACGGCTTCGAGTGGCTCTTCGGGATCCTTCTCCTGACGCTGTTCAATCCCCTGTTCTGGATCATTTTCCTGATCGCGGTGCTGGTGCGCCGTGGCGGGCGAGGTCAACAGCAGCAACAGCAGGTCGTCATCGTCACCGGCGGCGGCACGCAAGCAGCCCCTCGGCTGCGCTGCCCCAAGTGCAAGGGTCTGAGCCCAGACACGGCGCGGTTCTGCGGGCACTGCGGGGTGGCGCTGGCATGAAGACGTGGGCGTGGGCCTCTGCATTGCTGGCCGTCGCCGGTGCCGGACTCTCGGTGTGGGCCCTGTGGTTCCGGGCCGCCACGTACTGTTCCGGCTCAGCCACCTACGACATCGCTTGCGTTCTGGCCGCCACCGACGCGACCGTGTGGTCGTGGGTGGCTGTGGGCGGCGCCCTGGTGCTATGCATCAGCGTTTTGTGGTTCGGGCGCGAGACCCGTGGGGCTGCTGCCCCCTCCCCAAACCATCTATGAAGGCGCATCCGTCCAGGGCCTGTGCCTGAACTGCAATTGACGCCCAAGTCCACGCCGGAGCTCCTCGAAGAAGGCGTCCGTCGTATCGAATGGGCCCGCCGCCACATGGGCGTCCTGGGTGCCATCCGCACGCGCTTCGAGGACGAACAGCCCCTCGCCGGCCTCCGCATCGGCATGGCCCTGCACGTCGAAGCCAAGACCTGCAACCTGGCGCTCGCACTGCAAGCCGCCGGCGCCGACGTCCGCCTTGCAGGCTGCAACCCCGACTCCACCGACGACCGCGTCGTCGTCGCCATGAACGAGCACTACGAACTGCCCACCATGGCCAAGAAGGGCCAGAACCAAGCCGAGTACTACGCCTCCTTGGAATGGATCCTCGACCACAAGCCGCACCTCGTCATCGACGACGGCGGCGACCTGGGCTTCCTGGCCCACACCAAGCGCACCGACTGCCTCGAGCACCTCATCGGCGGCGCCGAAGAGACCACCACGGGCGTCATCCGCTTCCAGTCCATGCATGACGAAGGGAAACTCAAGATCCCCGTCATGAACGTCAACGACGCGCTGATGAAGCACCTGTTCGACAACCGCTACGGCACCGGCCAGAGCGTCTTTGATGGCCTCATGCACGCCACCAACCTCGTCATCGCCGGCAAGACCATCGTCATCGCCGGCTACGGCTGGTGCGGTCGCGGCATCGCCATGCGCGCCAAGGGCCTCGGCGCAGACGTCATCGTCACCGAGATCGACCCCGTTCGCGCCATCGAAGCCCGCATGGACGGCAACCGGGTCATGAAGATGGAAGACGCCGTGAGCCACGCGGACTTCATCGTCACCTCGACCGGTTGCAAGGACGTCGTCGATGCCCGCCACTGGGACAAGATCAAGGACGGCTGCGTCATGAGCAACGCCGGCCACTTCGACAACGAGATCCACAAGCCCACCCTCGAAGCCGCCGCCGCGACCATCGAGACCGTGCGCGAAGGCGTCGTCGCCTACACCCTCAAAGACGGCCGCGTCGTCTACCTCATCAGCGACGGGCGCCTCGTCAACCTAGCCAGCGGCCAAGGCCACCCGGTCGAGGTCATGGACACCAGCTTCGCGGTGCAGGCCCTGAGCATCGAGCACATGGCCAAGCACCACAAGGACATGCCTCCGGGCGTCTACGAGTTCCCCCCGGAACTTGATGTGGAGATCGCCAAGATCCGCCTCATGACCCTCGGCATCGGCATCGATGCGTTGACGCCGGAGCAGGCCGCGTACCTGAAGGCGTGGGAACACGGCACCTGAGGCTAGCCAAAGAGCCAGCCAAGCCAGAACAAGGACTCCAGCGTCAGCCAGGCACCTTCCATGCCGCCAGCGACACTTGATCCGCGCTTCAGGACCT
>JBFIDG010000178.1:0-3790 GCA_041581335.1 Thermoplasmatota archaeon | reverse complement strand
GCGACCTCGTCGCACATGGCTTCGGCTTCCTGCATGTTGTGCGTGGTCAGGAATACGGTGGTCCCGGCGTCGCGGGTGACGGTCTTCAGGAACTCGCGCAGGTCCGCTGCGACCTTGGGGTCGAAGCCGCTTGTCGGTTCGTCGAGGAACACCAATTCGGGGTTCGTCAGAAAGGCACGCAGGACGCCGAGGCGTCGCTTCATGCCGCGACTCCAGTTTCCTACGGGTTCATGGCTGCGTTCGAGCCAGCCGGCACTCAGCAGCATCTCATCGGCGCGGCGGCGGGCGTCGTGCGCGGTGAAGCCGTATTGGCGGGCGTGGAAGGAGAGGTTGTCGTGGGCGGAGAGGCGCTCGTAGATGCCGTCGTGTTCGAGCAGTACGCCGGAGCGCCGGCGGATCTCGCTGCTGTGGCTGCGGACATCCAGGTCCAGCACCTGGGCGTCGCCAGCATCCGGTGGGAGTATCCCAAGCAGCATGTGTAACGTGGTGGTCTTGCCGGCACCGTTGGGGCCGAGGTAGCCGAACACCTTGCCGCGGGGGACGTCGAGGTCGAGGCCGTCCACGGCTTGGACCGCGCCGAAGGCGCGTTTGAGGCCACGGGCGCGGATGGCGCTCATGGGCCCTCTGACGCATGGCGTGGCAGGGCGTCGTCCTCGTGGCTGAGCACGCCCGCGCCGCCCGCCTGGTTGCTTGATCCGACTGCGACGAAGGCGGTCGTGGCGGCGCCGCTGGTCGACCACACGGCATGGGAGCCCACGGACGCGCCTGGCCGCATCAGACCGTCACGGCCATGCTGACGGCGTTGCCGCCACCGAGGCACAGCGTGGCGACACCCTTGCCGCCGCCGCGTGCCTGCAAGGCATGGATGAGCGTGACGAGCACGCGGGCGCCGCTGGCGCCGATGGGGTGGCCGAGCGCGACGGCTCCGCCATGGATGTTGAATTTCTCTGCGGGGATGCCGAGCCCCTTGACGACCGCGCAGCTGGCGCTGGCGAAGGCCTCGTTGTGCTCAAAGAGATCGTAGTCATCGACCGTGGTGCCAGTCTGCTTGAACAGGTTCTGCACGGACAGGATGGGTGCTTCCATGACGTATTCAGGCTTCGTGCCGCTGGCATCGTAGCCATCGATGGAGGCAAGGATCGTGAGGCCGTGTTTCTCGGCGTAGGCGCGGCTGGTGACGACGACGGCGCTGGCGCCGTCGCTGAGCTGGCTGGCATTGGCGGCCGTGACCTGTCCGTCCTTACGGAAGACGGGGCGCATGCCCGCGATGCCCTCGGCCGTCGTGCTGGCCCGGATGCCTTCGTCCTGCTTGACGACGATAGGGTCGCCCTTGCGCTGCGGGATCTCCACGGGGACGACCTCTTTGTCGAAGGCCCCGGATTCCCAGGCAGCGGCGGCCTTCTGGTGGCTGGCGGCCGCCAGGGCATCGCTGTCGTGCCGGGTGACGTCGTGGCGCTCGGCGACGATCTCGCCGGTCTCGCCCATGTGGAAGTTGTTGTAGTGGTCCCAGAGGCCATCGTTGACCATGTGGTCCACGAGTTTGCCGTCGCCCAGGCGCAGCCCTTGCCGGCTGCCCATCAGCAGGTGCGGCGCGTTGCTCATGGATTCCATGCCGCCAGCGACGACGACGTCGCGGTCGCCGGCCTTGATGGCCTGCGCGGCGAGCATGATGGCCTTGAGGGCGCTGCCGCAGACCTTGTTGACGGTGAAGGCCGGGATGCGGTCCGGCAGGTCGGCACCCAGGGCGGCGGCCCGTGCAGGGTTCTGGCCAAGTCCGGCTTGCAGGACGTTGCCCATGATGACCTCTTGGACGTCTTCGGGTGCGACGCCCGCGCGCTTGACGGCTTCGCGGATGGCGATGCTGCCAAGTTGTGTGGCCGTGAGGCTGCTCAAACCCCCGAGATACTTTCCGATCGGGGTCCTGGTTCCAGAGACGATGACAGCCTCGCTCATTGGGATGGTCCAAGAGGGCGAAGCCTAAAAGGCTCCGGCGGGGGCATAGCGCCACCGGGGGGACGGGCTGCGGCCGGGAGCGTGTTTGGCGTGCGTCAGCGGGCCATGATCTGGGCCATCTCGGCGACGCGGTTGGCGTAGCCCCACTCGTTGTCGTACCAGCTGAGGACCTTGACAAGGCCTTGCTGCACCATGATGGTGGGCAGGTCGATGATGCTGCTACGGGGGTCGTGGGTGAAGTCTATGCTGACCAAGGGGTCGGCTTCGACGCCGAGGATGCCGGCCAAGCGGCCGTGGGCTTCGTCCGTGAAGGCGCGCGCCACCGCGTCCACGTCCGGCATGCCCTGCAAGCGGCAGGTCAGGTCGACGAGACTGACGTCTTGCGTCGGGACGCGGATGGCGAGGCCGTCGATCTTGCCGGCGAGGTGGGGCATGACCTTGCCGATGGCGCGCGCGGCGCCGGTGCCGGTCGGGATCATGCTGAGCATGCTGGCCCGGGCCCGGCGCAGATCCTTGTGCGGCCCGTCGACGAGTGACTGGTCGCCGGTGACCGCATGGATGGTGGTCATGAAGCCCTCTTCGAACTGGAAGTGGTCATCCAGCACCTTGAGCATGGGGGCGAGGGCGTTCGTCGTGCAACTGGCGTTGCTCACCAATCTGTGTTTGGCGCCGTCGTAGAGGTGGTCGTTGACGCCTCGGACGACCATGATGTCGGCGTCCTTGGCGGGGGCGCTGCAGAGCACCCGACCTGCGCCGGCGTCGAGGTGCTGTTGCATGCCTGCGCGGTCGTTGAAGCGCCCGGTGCATTCGATGACGACGTCCGGCTGCAGGTCGTCCCACGGCAACGCCGAGGGGTCCCGTTCTTCCAGGACGCGCAAGCGATCTCCGTCAAGCACCAAGCCGTCGTCGGTGCCTTCGACGCTGCCGGGGTATCGTCCGTGCACGGAATCATAGCGGAACAAGTGCGCCAGCGTCTTGTTGGGGGTGAGGTCATTGACGGCGACGATGTCCACGGGCTCGTCGCTTTCCAACAGGATGCGCGTGACGAGCCGCCCGATGCGGCCGAATCCATTGATCGCGATGCGAGGGCCTTCGCCATCCATGCCTGCAAAGAGGCACGGGCAAGGAAAAGGATGCGGGTGGATGCAGGCGGACGCTCAGACCGCGTGGCCAGACCCACTGCTCAGACGCTGGCGCTCAAGAGGTCGTAGACGACGAAGGCTGGCCAGACGATGGCCTTCAGGAAACCCCCCGGCCCGCAAGCTGCCCGACTGTTGGATGTGGTCGGCAGCGCTGCCGATGAAACCGAGAGAATCGACGCCCCTACCGGCTGCGGATTCTGCGCTGATGCGGCAGACCTCGGGCCCGGGGCACTCCGGCTGTTCGCCCGGGGCGTTCTGGGCCCGGGCGACTGTTGATGGCCTCAGGCCCGGGGCATGCCGAGGTTGCGGGCGATCACCATGCGCTGCACTTCGGACGAGCCTTCGCCGATCTCGCAGAGCTTGACATCCCGGAACATGCGCTCCACAGGGTAGTCCTTCGTGTAGCCGTTGCCACCGTGGATCTGGATGGCCTGGGTGGTGACCCACATGCCGACCTCGCTGGCGTAGAGCTTGCCCATCGCAGCCTCTTGGCTGAACGGCTTGCCTTGGTCTTTGAGGACCGCGGCGCGTTGCAGGAGCAGGCGGGCGGCGTCGATCTGCGTCGCCATGTCGGCGAGCTTCCATTGGATCGCCTGGTTCGCACCGATCGGCTTGCCGAACTGCTTGCGCTCTTGGGCGTAAGCCAGGCTGGCATCGTAGGCTCCTTGGGCCAGGCCGAGGGCTAGGCTGCCGAT
>JBFIDG010000177.1:0-3791 GCA_041581335.1 Thermoplasmatota archaeon | reverse complement strand
GGCGCCGCGCTCGATCAGATCGAGGAGACGACCGGGGCAGGCGACGATGATCTTGGGGCCTTTCTTGTCCAGGTCGGAGAGCTGCTTGCCGAAGCCGACGCCGCCGTAGACGGAGACGATCTTCAGGGCGCTCGCCTTGGCCAGGTCCTCGAGGACCTCGGCGACCTGCAGGGCCAGTTCGCGCGTCGGTAGCAGGACCAGGCCGACGGTGCCGCTGTGCTCATCGCGCAGGGCATCGACCATCGGAATACCGAAGGCGGCGGTCTTGCCGGTCCCGGTGCGGGCTTGACCCACGACGTCCCGGCCTTTCAGCATCGGGGGGATGGCTTGCGCTTGGATGGGCGTGGGCGTTTCGTAGCCCATGGCGACGATAGCATCCAATGTGCCATCGTTGATAGTAAACTCTTCAAATTTCATGCGGAACCCGCGTCGCGCGGGATTGTCCGGAGTGCCCGAAGGCAGTCACGGGCCTCCGCGCTGTGACCACCCTCGGCGGCATCCTATATGAGGGTTGGCGTTGGGTGAGGCCCCAGGCCAAAGGGCGCGCGTGCCTGCGCCCGCGAGGACCCCCCTGAACCTGTCCATGCTCCTGGAGTGAGCCTTATACGGGGACCCCTCAGTGGGCAGGTACCATGTCCGACTTCAAGACGTTCGAGAGCAAGGTCAACGACATCGTGTTCAACCACCCCGTCGTGACCGACAACGCGTACTGCAAGTGGGTCGCCGAAGGCAAGATGACCACCGAGGACGTCAAGGACCTGACCGTCCAGTTCAGCGTCTTCAGCCACTACTTCATCCAGGCGCAACTCCTGAAGTGCTTCAGCGCCCAGACGCTCGAGCAGTACCGCAGCGGCAAGGAGATCCTCATGAACGAGCTCGGCGTCTCGTTCACCAAACCCGGCGCCGCCGACTCGGACGACCCGGATGCCGTCCCCACCGAGGGCACCGTGCAGGGCGGCAAGTACCGCCACACCGCAGCCCACTTCGAGTGGCTCCTGAAGTTCGCCGAGCCCCTCGGCCTTGGTTTCAACGAGATCGGCAAGTGGAACATGGGCAACGAAGGCACCCACGCCTTCTGCAACGGCCTCAACGAATGGTACGGCAACCCCGACCCCTGCGTCGGCGCCGGTGCCAGCTACGCTGTCGAGAACTGGGCCGCCGCCGGTTTCTGGAAGCAGCTCATCGCCGGCATCGAGGCCTACAACAAGGCCCACGGCGCCAAGCTCAACCTCGGCTTCTGGAAGTGGCATGACATGGTCGAAGACCAGCACGCAGCCCACACCCAAGAAGAACTGCTGGAGGACTTCGAGGAAGACTGGTTCAACGAGGACGACTACCTGAAGGGCGTCGCCAACATCCTGGACCGCGTGCAACAGTTCTGGGACGGCCTCAACGAGAGCCGCCTGGCCCGCGCCGCCACCGTCACGGCCCAGACCTAAGCCCGGCGAGACCAGGATGCAGGCACCCGCCTGCGCCCTACTGGCCATACCTTGCCCGCTCACGCGCGTGGCAGACCTTTTTTCCTTCTCCCCCAATCTTTGCTTCTCGTGGGCCCCGACTATTACTGGGTGGTCATCTTCTCGTTCGGTGGCTTGGCCATCGGCCTGCTGAGCAGTTTCGTGGGCCTCACCAAGGCCCGGGAGTTCACCAGCTGGATGGTGCTGTACGGCTTCATGATCACGGCCGCGACGCTCCTGCAGCTCACGACACCGTTCTGGACCGTCTTCGCCGCCAGCATCATCGCAGCACTAGAGGCCAGCACCGTGCAGCTCATCCTGCTGCGCATGTATCGGGCCCACAACCCATGGCACGCGGAGCTGCTGGATCGGCCGACGTACCGCGTCGCCATCTCCTGGTTCGGTTTTGCCATCTTCTCGGGCACGTTGTTCGGCATCATCGCCGGCACGCTGGCATGGGGCCTGTCGCTCCTGTGACATACGCTTCAAGAAGCAGGAGCCGCCTGGGCGGCCTATGCGCTGGATCGCCCTGCTCTTCATCGGCATCACCCTCGCCGGCTGTGCCGACGTCGCCGACCCAATCACCGACACCGCCGAGGATGCCGTCTCCACGGCGCCGACGCTAGCCTTCCGCCCTGCCGTGGACCTCGGCTCCAAGGCCGGCCCCATGGACCTTGGCCTCGGTGGCTTCGGCACGAACTGCCAGGACTCCCTTGACGACGGCGACTGCGGCCTGGGCGAACCCTCCGTCGAAGTGGACGGCGACGGCACGATCTACGTCAGCGGTGTCTGCTGCCTGACGACGGCTCCGCCAGTCTATGTCAGCCGTGACGGCGGCGAGACCTTCCAGACCCTGGACACGCCGGGCGTGCGCGAGGCGTTCGGCGTCGAAGGCGACTTCGCCATCGACCAAGCGGGCCGCGTCTACTACGCCGACATCGAGGTCGCCGGGACGTTCCAGGTCACCGTCTGGGACAAGGACGGCAACTATCTGCACCACACCAAGTGGCCTGCCCCTCCCCTCGTGGACCGCGACTGGATCCGCGCCGAAGGGGACGGCATCGCCTACTACGTGTACAACACCGGCGCCATGGGCACCCGCGTCTACAAGTCCACAGACCACGGCCTGACCTGGACCCCGGACGCCATCAAGGTCGTCCCCTACGCCCTGGGCAATGTTGCCATCGACCCCGGCGTGGAACTCTGCCTCTTCGGCGGCAACATGGGCGGCATGCGCAGCGTCGATTGCAGCCGCGACGGCGGCTCCACGTGGACCAACGAAGCCTCATCCATGCCTGTAGGCGGCAACGACGCCTACCCCGTCGGCGCCTATGATGAAGCCGGCAACCTGTGGCTTGCCGAGACCCAGAACGTGGACGGTGGCCAGCAGATCGCCGTCACATGGCGCGACCTCAACGGCACCTGGCACGAACCCTACACGGTGAGCCCTGCGGGCCACCACCGCATGCCTTGGCTTGCGGCCGGCGCCGAGGGCGGCGTCGCCATTGCCTGGTACGGCGCCGAGGACCGCGCGGGCGACTGGCACATGTACGTCGGTGCCTCCGTCGACGCGTTCGCCGGCAACAGCACCTGGGCGGTCACCGTCGCAGACCCCTTACCGGTCTTCCAAGGCAGCCTCGGCCGCCACTTGCTCGATTTCCTGCAGGCGGACATCGGCCCCGACGGCAGCATCCACGTCGCCTACAGTCGCCTCCCCGGCACCCCCGGCCAGGATGGCAACGAGGAACAGCTCATCTACGTGCGCAGCGAGCCCGTCGAAGGCCTCGCCATGACGCAGTTCTGGCTGGGACCGTAAGCCTTCAGGCCATCGGCTGTTCACCCTGCGTGGACCAGACCCTCCGGGACCGCTTCCGCCACTGGGTGCGGCACCGGGAACGCAACGATTCCCTGGCAGATTGGTGGAGTCTCACCCATCTGGTGTACGGCGTCCTCGGAGGTTGGCTCATGGACCCGTTCGTCGCCCTGCTGATCCTGGTCCTGTGGGAGCCATTGGAGATCCTGGTCCTGAGCCCGCTCATCGAACGGTTGTTCGGCCTGCGCTTCGGCTTCGAGACACTGCGCAACAGCCTCTCGGACATCGTCTTCGACGCGGTAGGCGTCGCCATCGGATTCTGGTTGCTGCGCTGGTTCTTCGACCCGCCGTTCCAACTGCTCTGAGCGCGGCGGGCCCATGGGCGATACCGGGCCGCTTATGCGGCCCTTCGTTCGTGCCCCCTCCATCAACATCCACCACGAGCACGTGAAGCCGCCGCAGCGGCACCGCAGCTATGGGCGCAACATCCTCATCGCCCTCCTGGCCAGCGGCAGCGTGTT
>JBFIDG010000176.1:0-3792 GCA_041581335.1 Thermoplasmatota archaeon | reverse complement strand
CGCGGCTCAATTGACGACGAGGGGTCCGTTGGGGTCCGTCGTGACGACGCAGCCGTCCTCGGTGATGACGAGGCACGCCTCGAACTGGGCCACTTGGCCGCCGCTGGCTTCACTGAGCGCCGGGTAGTGCTTGATCATCGTCGCCTTCTGCAAGTGCGCCAGGTTGAACGCCAGCTTCTTGCGGTCGATGATGTCGGTCAGCCAGCGCTCGGCGAAGGGCAGCTTGGGGTGGCGGCTCTGGATGCCGCCCAAGAGCTTCTTGGCGCTCGGGAGACGCTGCGGGGCAGCGCGTTGGAAGTGGTAGATGTTGCCGGGCCCGGAGTTCTCGACGCGGGCCTTCTGGCCATCGGTCACGAACGGTTCGCAGGCCAAGACGTCGCCGATACGGGGTCGCCGGCTGATGCGCATGCCCACGTTGGGGACCGTCAGGCCTGCGTGGAGGTTGTACGGCTCGAGGCTGTGGCCGGTGAGGTTCTGGATCGTCTTGAAGCCGAAGTCCTTGGCCGTCATCTCGATGGCGGCGCCGACGTCGCCAAGGTTGCAGTTGGGGCCGATGATCTCGATGGCCGTCTGCAAACAAGCCCGGCTGGCTTCGATCAAGTCGGTGTACTTGTCCGAGTCACCGATCTCGACCGTCAGGGCGTTGTCTGAGAGCGCGCCGTCCAGTTCCGCGCCGCAGTCGAGCTTGACCACGTCGCCCTCGAGGAGTTCGCGACCGTCGTTGTGCGTCGGCGTGTAGTGGGCTGCGACCTCATTGATGCTCACCGTGCACGGGAACGCCATGTTGAGGCCCGCGTCGCGGACGAACTGCTCGACCGCCTCTACGATCTCCTTGATGGGGCGGCCCGGCGTGCACAATGCTTCCCCTACGCGGAGTGCCTGCGCGGCGACCTGGCCCGAACGGGCCCATTTCTGCAGGTCTTCGTCGGACTCGATCGCGGGCACAGGTGCGCCACTTCCAGGAGACAGATAACGGTAGTGGGGTGGGCCGTTGTCCCAGTCAGAAGCACACTTGCTCGTCCCGGTCGAACGCCACGGGCACGTCGCCGAAGTCCCGCAAGTACAGGGTCTCGCGCACCTCGACGCCGTCGCGGGTGGTGTAGATGTGCTGCACGCCGGTCCAGTGGTCGCGGGAGATGGCGTGCTCTGCGAAGCGCGGCGGGTCCCACGTCACGGTCCCAAGCGTGCGTTCATGGTCGAAGGCGGCTTTGATGGCCCAGTCGCCCCGCCAGTCTGCGTAGGTGGCCGTGCCGAAATGCGCGACGCCATGAGTGTCCTGGTCCGCCTTGAGCATCCGCATCAAGGTCCGCTCGGGGGGCTGTTCGTCGGGGCCCACGTGGATGCGCGCCGTCGCGGGGTCTGGCGTCCAGCCGTCGAAGCCACAATGGGCGCCGATGTCACCGTGGACGTCGCCCTCGGCCTCGAAGGCCAAGACGACGGCGATCGCATGCACGGTGCCGTCACCTCCGAACGGCCCGCCATTGCTCGTCGGCATCGCGACCTCCCCGACGATGCTCGATGAATACGCCGGATCTGCACAGCCGGCCAAGACAACGAGCATGACGGGTAAGAGCGCGCGCATGCCGGGCCATGGGCGTCGTCGCTGTTCAAGGTTTGGCCGTTGTGGGCTCAGCGCCCGAGCACGACCGGCCCTTGCCGCAGCACGATCGGCTCGTCGCCGCGGGCGTCGACGACGGTGCTGCCCCTGCCTGGGACCCTGTCGCCGACGATCGGCAGGTCTGGGAACAAGGCCCTGACCTCCGCCCGTGTCAGGGGGTCTGGGCGCTTGTGGAGGTTGGCGCTGGTCATCACACACGGCCCGGCATGCTCGAGGACCTCGAGGGCCACGGCATCGGCAGGGATGCGCACAGAGAGCGTCGTCAGCCCGGGAGCCACGTGGGCCAGGTGGTCGTCGGCGCGCTCCAAGACCAGGCTCAGGGGGCCGGGTA
This sequence comes from Thermoplasmatota archaeon, assembly GCA_041581335.1. Classification (GTDB taxonomy): domain Archaea; phylum Thermoplasmatota; class E2; order JACPAO01; family JAHFTW01; genus JBFGSX01. Next base: position 1,843 of record JBFIDG010000176.1, on the reverse strand, counting down.
GGAAGCGCTTGGCGAGCTCTTCGGCCAGCGGCGTGCTCTTGACGTATTGCCGGGCCATGCCCCAGCTAGGGAACCCGACTGCGAGGGGTACGCCTTCGGGGCGCTGCTTGGCAGCGAAGATCGCCCTGGCGGCCCTTGGGTCAAACGCGCTGGCGCTCAGACTCCACAGGGTCTCGGTCGGGAAAATCGCCAGATCGCCGCCCCGCAGGGCGTCGATGACGTCGTCCATGTCCGTCATTTCTTGTTCATCGCATCCTTCAGGATGTCGCCGATGGTCAGGCCGGAGCCGGCCTTCTGCGTGCCCTGCACCTTGGCGGGGCCCGCCTCGACCTTCTCCAGGAGAGTGATGCCGAGTTCCTTCTCCATGCGCTTGGCCATGTCGTCGCTTGGGCGCAGGTGGTTGGATTCGATCTGTTTGAGCTGCGGGACGCGGGCGCTGACCTTGTTGCCGAGCTGTTCGTGCGTCCAGCCCTTCTTCTCGCGCGCCGTCTTGACGCGGGTGCCGTAGTCGTCGACGAGGTCCCAGGTCTCCTGTTGGTAGACGTCGCGGCTCGTCATGCGCTGCTGGCGGCGCTCCAGGTTCTGGCTGACCGCCGCTTGGCTGCCGGGCGCTGCTGGGGAATCAAGGGGCTCGCCGAACTTGGCGCACTCCATGCCCAGGTTCATCGTCACGCCGCCCACCATGTAGCGCCGTGTTCCGCCCTTCTTGCCGCACATCTCGCATTCCATACAAACACCGCCAGATGGAGCCGTTCGGCCCCGTCTTTCTGGACAACAAGCCCTAAAGAGGTCTCCCATATGAATGCGACCCGAGAGTGGCTGCAGCAAGCGTCCCCGACTCCGACCCCCTGCAGGGGCGGCTTGACCTTTTGGAGGAGCGCAATGCAGAACTGCGCAAGGACAAGCGCAAGTCGACGGGCGAGATCCGCATCCTGCGCGAGGAGGTCCGGAGCCTCACGAAGGAGATTCAGCGCCTCACCGTGGAGCTTGAGAAGATCAAGCACCCGCCCCTCATCGTGGGCCAGGTCCTTGACGTCCTGGTCGACGGCCGCGTCGTCGTCAAGAGCAGCACGGGCCCCAATTTCGTGGTCCCGGCCGCAGACTTCGTGGACAAGTCCAAACTGAAGTCTGGCACACGCGTCTCCTTGGCGCAGAACAACCTCACCGTGGTCGGCGTGCTCCCCAGCAGCCGCGACCCCATCGTCAGCCGCAGCGAGGTCGACAGCCGCCCGGACATCTCCTACAGCCACATCGGTGGCCTCGACAACGTGATCGAAGAGATCCGCGAGACCGTCGAATACCCCCTCACCAAGGCGGAACTGTTCAGCCGCCTCGGCGTCCGGCCGCCCAAAGGTGTGCTCCTGCAGGGGCCCCCTGGCACCGGCAAGACCCTGCTGGCCAAAGCGGTCGCGAACGCCACCGATGCCACGTTCATCCGGCTGGTCGCCAGTGAACTGGTGCAGAAGTTCATCGGCGAAGGCGCCCGTCGCGTCCACGAGGTCTTCGACCTGGCCCGCGAGAAGGCCCCCAGCATCATCTTCATCGACGAACTGGACGCCCTCGGTGCCCGCCGCACGGACGACGGCACGAGCAGCAACCGCGAGGTCGAACGCACGCTCATGCAGCTCCTGGCCGAGCTGGACGGCTTCGAACCCCGCGGCGACATCCGCATCATCGCGGCCACCAACCGCGCCGACATCCTCGACCCGGCCCTGCTAAGGCCGGGCCGCTTCGACCGCGTCATCGATGTGCCGCTACCAAGCCACGAAGGCGTGCAGAGCATCTTCCACATCCACACCAAGGCGATGAAGCTCGACAAGGACGTCGACTTCGCCACCATCGT
>JBFIDG010000175.1:0-3818 GCA_041581335.1 Thermoplasmatota archaeon | reverse complement strand
TGTCGTTGATGCGGACGATCTCGCGCTGGATGTAGAACCCGATGGGGCCCGCGGTGCTGACGATGGTCAGCATGGTCAGGTCCATCGCGGAGCGGTCCGTGAACGTGAAGGGGCCGATGCCCGGACGGCCCGTGACGGCGACCATCAGGAGGCCACCGAACAAGAGGCCGAACGTGGTGCTGATGCTGTAGACGATGATGTCGTTGCGCAGCTTCGTGCTCATCTTCTCGCGGTATAGGCCGCGCCGAGCTTCACGCCAGATCGCCAACGTCGACGTGGCGAAGAAGACCGTCAGCCCAAGGGGCAGGAGCAGGATGAGGAACGTGATCCGTGCGTCTGCGAATTGGTTCTGCAGACCAGCGACGACGTCGAACTGCAGCATCAGCCACGCGATGATGGCCGTCGCGGCCAACGTGATCACCATGACGTAGACCAATGGCGGGGTCCCTTGCCGGTCTCCGGGTTTGACGAACGACTGCACCATCTGCGTCATCAGGTCGACGATGTTGGGCAATCGCAGCGCCAGGAAGAGCTGCGTGCCCACGCCGAGCATGCCGATGAGGATGAAGACGAGCAGGTCGCGCTCGGTGATGACGAAGCCGCCAAGGTGCACGGTCGACTTGATGGCCAAGGCGACGGCGAAGGCCAGGATGGGCAGGGCCACAACGGCCAGCAGGACCCCATGGTAGCGCGTGTACCAGTTGGCGTAGGTGCCACCTTCCTCCGAGATGCGGTAACGGGTGGCCAAGGCCAAGAGCATCGTGTAGCCGCCCAATACGATGGGGAAACCCGCGATGATGGCGTCCGCGAAGGCGATGTCCAGGATGCCGGCCCGCACGACGGCCGCCAAGACGATGGTCGCGATGCCGATGTTGTAGAGGACCGTCGCGATGAAGTGGATGGTCTTGACAGACGCACTGTCGGGGGCCACGTAATCCAGCCCTTCAAGGGGACTGGGGCGAGCCCGACCGGCAAACGGCTGCGCGGCGAGCACCGTCAGCGCCAGCGACGCCAAGAACATGAACAACAGGGCCACGGACCGGATGCGGCCATCGGCGAAGCCTGCCAGTAGCCCGAAGGCCAGGGCGGACAGGCCAGCGATCTGGACCCACATAGGGACGCGTCCATGGATGTTGTCCATCAGTCCACCCTCATGGTCCGCAGGATGTAGCTGAAGATGCCGTGGATGCCGGGAAGCGCGACCAAGACGATGAGATTGAGGATCTGGGCGGCCGAGTCACCGCCGGACAGGACCGCCATGACGCTGATGATGACGATCAGGAACAACGGTGCCGCAGCGGCGACGACGACGTAGGACTCTGCCATGACGCCCAGGCTTTCTAGGAAACTGCGCGTCTTACGTCGGTTCTCCTCGGTGAACTGCTCGGAACGCGCCAAGAGGTAGGCCTTCAGGTTTCCGCCACTGGAGATGGTGTTGATGCTGCCCTGCAGGAACTCTTCCCACTGCGGGCTTGGAGACCGCCGGGTGGCGTCGTGCAATGCCCGGGTCAGATCCTTCCCGAACAGCTTGGTGTCGCGGTAGATGTTGGCCGCTTGGACGCGGACCTCCCCGTAGACGTTCTGTTTGCCGATGGCGCCAAAGATCTCCTCGGCGACGACGCCGGCGTTGGCCAAGGCGGCCATGAAGTTCAGCGCGTACGGCAAGGCACTCTCGAGGGCCCGCTGCCGGGCCCGCATGGCCAGGTCGGGGCGGAGCATCTCATAGGCGTACATCATGGCCGTGAGCAAGATAGGGGAGACCGCTACGGCGATGGCCATACTGGCACTCAACGCGCCGGCGCTGCCGGCCACCACGACGTAGAAGATGACGAAGAAGATGGAGACCGCAGCGACGACGCCGGAGCGCATGTAGACCCCCGCCAGCCAAGCGGACGGGACCAGGTGTTCACCCGCCCTGGCCAGCTTGCCGGGCAGTTCAGGCATCTTCTGTAGGCGCCTACGCGCAAAGGGCCCGAAGATCGTCAAGGCGGCGGCCTCGAACGCATTGGGGGCGCGGTGCTCCAGGGCGTTCATCCGGTGCTCCCGATCCTTTCCATGACCTCGTCCGCGTTGAGATAGTAGGCCTTGACGATGTCCGTCAGGCCCTGGACCGACGAGATCTGCTCATCGATCATCCACTGCAGGACCTTCTTGCGTCGGTCGAACTCGGTGCGCATCTGCGCCGGGGTCCGACTGGTGCTGGCGCCGATGCTCTCCATCATGAAGGAGCGGCCATTGAACCGGAACGAGTCCGTGTTGGCATCCCATTTGAACACGCTGTTGGTCAGCAGCTCCTTGGTCTGCGGATCGAGACCGACCAGTTCGACGACCTCCATGATGCGCCGCACCCGTTGCTGCCCGATACGGACCTGACCCTGGATGGCGATGATGTCCAAGGCCTGCAACACGAGGCGCGGAATGTTGATCGGATCGTTCTCCAAGCGGTAGACCACGCTGCGGGCCGAATCCGCATGCATCGTCGAGTACACGGTGTGCCCCGTCGCCATCGCCTGGAATGCCACCGTCGCTTCGATGCCACGCACCTCGCCGACCAGGATGTATTCGGGGCGTTGGCGCAGTGCCGCCTTGAGCAGTTCGAACATACCGATCTCGCCGGCGCCTTCGGTGCGGCTGCCCGCACGGGTGACCGCCTTGATCCAGTTCTTGTGGGGAAGGTTGACCTCACGGGTGTCCTCGATGGTGACCACTTTGGCCTGCGGCGGGATGAACTGCCCCATGGCGTTGAGGGAAGTGGTCTTGCCGGAGGCCGTGCCGCCCGCCAAGATCAAAGAATAGCCGTGCTCGACGACGAGCCAGAACCACGCCAACATGGGCACATCCATCGTGCCGAACTGCACCAGGTCGAGGGGCGTGAAGGGATCCGGCCTGAAGCGACGGATCGTGAACGTAGACCCGTTCTGGGTCACTTCACGGCCGAGGGTGGCCTGCAGACGGCTGCCATCAGGCAGCGCCGCGTCGAGCATGGGCTCACTGATGCTGATTGCCTTGCCAGAGCCCTGCGCCATGCGCACGACGAAACTGTCCAGCGCGGCATCGTTGCCGAAACCGACCGTGGTCTGCAAGGATTCGTGCTCGCGGTGGAAAATGAAGATGCCTTCATCCGCACCATCACAGGAGATGTCCTCGATATTGGGGTCCCGCATCAGGACGTTGATGCGATCATAGCCGAGGAAGTTGCGGCGCACATAGTAATCGAGGCGCTCCTCGGTCACGGTGTCGACGCGGATGCGGTAGTCGCGCAGGATCCGCCGCACCGCATCTTTCAGGTAGTCATGGCGGGCATCCATGTCCAGCTTGGCCGGATTGATGGTCAGCCCGCGCACCAAGGCGTCCTGGACGAACTCGAAGATGAGCTTGTCCTCGTCCGACAATGTCGGCTCGATGGCCTCGTAGCGCAGCTCGCCCGTCACGCGGTCGCGCAGGATACGGGCGAAACTGTACGGCGGCTCCACCGGATAGAAGTCGAACTCTGCCCAGCGGCGAGCATCAAAATCAGGGATCTCCGTCACGACCCCCGTCCCGATCTCCTGGCGCTCCGCGCCCAGCAGCCAGGACATCAGCCGCATGCGGCTGCGGGGTGCCAGCGACGGCTCCTTCTGTAGGCGTTCGAGACGTTCCTCGATCTCCTCGGTGGGCTCGATGACGATATCCGCGGCCCCCGAGCCAGCCTCACTGGGGGGCTCGACCGCGTCCACGGGCTCCTTCAATTGCTCTAGGCGCTCGGCCAGTGTGCGGTCAGCCATGTCACTCGCCCCGGATCTCCGCCAACAGTTCTAGGAATAGATTTGAGTCCTCCG
>JBFIDG010000174.1:0-3852 GCA_041581335.1 Thermoplasmatota archaeon | reverse complement strand
GTCCCCAGCGACGCCAGCCAAGACGAAGCGGTGCTGGAAGCCCAACGCAGCCCCCTCACCGTCATTCGCGGCCCACCCGGCACCGGCAAATCGCAGGTCATCACCAACCTCATCACAGACGCCTTGCACCACGGCCAGCGGGTCCTACTGGTCTGCCAGAAACGCGCCGCCCTAGACGTCGTGTACGAGCGTCTGCAAGAGGTCGGGCTGGCGGACATCGCGCTTCTGGTCCATGATGCCCGCAATGATCGCCAGGCGACCTACGCCAAGCTCGCTCGCCTCATCGACCTCGAGAACGGCACGCCGGCCCACGTCGATGAGAGTGCCCGCTTGAGCGACCGCATCGATGGCGCCATCCGGGACATCAACGACATCGTCAGCCCGCTCTGGGCCCAGCACCACGGCTACCACGTCAAGGACATCTACAGCCTGGCCCGCCCCGGTCACGTCCTGCAGAGCCGAGCCTCCGATGCCACGTTCGAGGTCGACCGCGCCGTGGTCGACCAGATCCTGGACGCTGGCCGGCGCTACGCCGAGCGCGCCAAGCGCTTCGACGGGGACAGCCCCTGGCGCAGCCGCACCAGCTTCGCCAAGGCCAACGCCCAAGACGAAGAGGCCATCCGAGCCGCCTTGGCAGGGCTCGTGGACATCTTCGAGGCCGGCGGTAAGCTTCTGGCCAACCAAGACCACCAGCGAGGAGCAGTGGACGCCTTCAAGATCTACCGCGAGACCACAGGCATCGCCAAGTGGTTCACGCAGGATTACAAGATCAGCAAACAAGCGGTCGCCGAACTGGGCGTCGAGAACGAGGTGGCCATCCGGCGAGCCGTGGCCGCTTGGCCCAAGATCGACGTGTTGCGACCCTGGATCCGCGAGCATGCCCTCGACCGCATCCTGCAACGTGCCCGCGCCGAGCCCCACGACGGCGCCCGCCAGTTCCGCGGCCTCATAGAAGCCATGGATGCGTTCCATGACATGATCCAGTTCGACCGCGACATGGCCGCCCTGCCGGGCGACGTGCGTCGCTTCGTCTCTCGCCACGCAGGCATGTTCCAATCAGAGGATTACGAGCCCCGGGGCGCCGTGCACCAAGAATTCCTGCACCGCTACATCCGGGCGCTTGAGCGCCGCCACTACAGCCTTGCGGGCAATCCCTTCGGCAAGTACACCGAACTGCAGACGATCCTTGCCAGCGGCATCCGGGACAAACGGGCCGCCCTGGCGCAGGACCTGAAGACCAATACCATCGCCGTCGCACGCCACCCCATCCTGCCCCCGGGAACGCACCACGTCAACCGCCGCCCGGAGACCGAATGGAATCGCCTCAAGCAGCAATTCCAACTCAAGCGCAAGGTCAAGCCCATCCGTAGGCTCTACCAGGACCCCCAATACGATCACGTCTGGCCGCGCATCGCGCGCTGCTGGCTCGTCAGCCCCGAAGCCTGCAGCACTATCTTCCCCCTCGACCGAGGCATGTTCGACCTGGTCATCTTCGACGAAGCCAGCCAACTCGCCGTCGAACGCAGCCTACCCGCCATCTACCGTGGCAAGCGCATCGTGGTCGCCGGCGACGAACAACAGCTGCGCCCGTTCGACCAGTTCCGTGAGACCGTCGAAGAAGACGAAGAGGCGGGCGACAGCTTCCAGGCGGAGAGCCTGCTGGTCCTCAGCAAGAGCGCCTACACGCCCCGCCACCTGACCTGGCACTACCGCAGCAAGTTCCAGGAACTCATCGATTTCAGCAACCACGCCTACTACGAAGGTCTCTTGCAGATCGCCGCGAGCACACAGAAGGCGGCCAAACCGATCCATTGGCACCGCGTCGATGGGCGCTGGGAGGACCAATCGAACCCCGTGGAAGCAGACCGCGTCGTCGACCTCATCCACGAGATCCTTGCGGCCGATGCCCCGCCGACCATCGGCGTCGTCACCTTCAACGCCAAGCAACGGGACCTGATCGAACGCCGCATCGACGAACGGGTCGCCGCAGACGGGCAGTTCGCAGAGGCCTGGCACCGCGCCATGAACCCGGCCAGCGGCCGCCTCGACGATCGACCCTTCGTCAAGAACATCGAGAACGTCCAGGGCGACGAACGCGACGCCATCATCTTCAGCATCGCCTACGCCCCGAGTGCCGTCGATGGCAAACTGCGTCTCCAGTTCGGCCTGCTCAGCCAAGAAGGCGGTGAGAACCGCCTGAACGTCGCCATCACACGCGCCAAGCTACAGGTGCACATCGTCGCGAGCATCAATCCCGCGCAGCTCAAAGGCGCCAGCACCCACCTCGGACCGGTGCACCTGCAGCAGTACCTCAGCTATGCCAAGGCCGTCAGCGACGCCCACGACGACGCCGTCGCCACGGTGCTGGGCGAACTCAACCCGGGCTTCGACCGCGACGCCGCCAAGGCCACGAAGGCATTCGACTCGCCGCTCGAGGAAGAGATCCACGACTACCTCGTGGAGCTCGGCTACAAGGTCGACACCCAAGTCGGCTACAGCGGCTACAAGTTGGACCTCGCCGTCGCCCATCCGGATGACCCCGACCGCTACGTGCTGGCTATCGAATGCGACGGCCGGGCATTCCACAGCGCCAAGAGCGTCCGGGAACGGGACGTGGCGCGGGAGCAGTTCCTGGCACGGCACGGCTGGAAGATCATGCGTGTATGGAGCCGCGACTGGTTCTACGACCAAGACGCTGCGAAACTGCGGATCCGTGCCACGTTGAAGCGGGTCGGCGGCCGCGTGCCCACAGTGGCAGAGCCCATCACTGTCGCGAGTTGAGCGCCGGGCCTTAGGCTCCATACTGTCCGCGGCCGAGATCCCGTGCCGGCGGCAACCTCTCGCGGCCGGGTCTCGCCATCGCGCTCGGCCACGTTGCGGCCGTCGTCGCGCAACCCTCGCGTCGCGGAGAACGTCGTCGGCGAACTAGCTCAGGCGCCGCCCCCGTTGCGCATCGCGACTGGGCGCCGCCGGAAAAGCCGTCGGCCAACTAGCTCAGGCGCCGCCCCCGTCACGAGTCGCGACTGGGCAATGCCACGCGTACGCGCCGTACCACGCTGGGCGTCCGGGCTGGTCGACCGCGCCCTAGATCCCCAGCGTCATGCGCAAGGTGTTGCGCACGCCGGGGCCGATGCCCACGATGATGACGGCCATCTTGACCAGGTTCATCAGGGTCGGCATACGCTTGGTGTCCTCTTTGCCGCTGACGTCGATGGCGTAGATGACCAGCAGACTGACGGCGAGCTTCACGGACGCGAAGCCGATGAACGTCGGGTGTTCTTCGCCGAAGCTCCAGCCGATGCCTCGGGACAGGCGCTCGAAGCCCTCGCGGACAGCCTCCGAAAGCACGTGTTTCTCGATGTACGTGCTCAGATCGACGCCGACCGCGGTGCTGAAGGCATCCACCATCTGACTGAACACCAGGAACAGGTTGATGGGCTGCAGGAACGCACCGGCCGCTTCCTTGCCGCGGGCCTTGAGTTGGCGGGCGACCAGGAACACGACGCCGGTGACGGCGCCGGCGAGGCCGGGAACGAGCCAGATGGCGAAGTTGAGGTCGAAGTCCGGGGTCTTCGGGGGCCACGGGTTGTTCCAGTACGACCCGTAGTAGATCAAGGCGGTCAGGAACCAGCCGATGCTGAACGTGACGACGGGATACCATGGCTCGATGGCGCGATTGCGCTCGGACATGATGCGGAGAGCGAAGAACGCGACCGCCGCCGACAGCGCGACCCAGAGCGGGCTGATGTAGACCAGCACCTGCTCCCACTGCGCGTACCACAGGGCGGTGTAGATGATGACGAAGAAGATGATGTGGAACCATGCCTTCTGCAACGCGCGCTCCATGCTGCC
>JBFIDG010000173.1:0-3855 GCA_041581335.1 Thermoplasmatota archaeon | reverse complement strand
GCGACCGGTTCGACGGCACGGGGATGCAGCACCTTGGCGCCGAACTGCGCCAGTTCTGCCGCTTCGTCGTAGCCCAGTTCCGGAACGAGCGCCGCTTCGGCGACGGCGGCTGGGTCGGTGGTCAGGAATCCGGGGACGTCCTTCCAGAGCTCTACTGCGTCTGCGTCGAGGGCGACGGCGACGAGGCTGGCGACGTAGTCACTACCGCCTCGTCCGAAGAGGGTGACGTGCCCGTCGCCGTCGACGCCATAGAAGCCTGTGACGACGGGGACGTCGCCCGCGTCGATCATGCGGCGCAGGTGGTCGGGCACCAGTTCGAGCATCTTGGGCAGATCGGGCCGGGCGTTGCCGAAGGGGCCGTGGCTACGGATGCCTGCGTGTTCGGCGTCCAGGTGCACGGCGTGGATGCCGGCCGCGCGGATCGCGGCAGCCAGCACGACGGTGCTGAGGCGCTCGCCGAAGCTGAGGACCAGGTCGGTCAGCCGCGGCGTGCACTCAGAGGTGTATGCGATGCCATAGAGCAGACGTTCGAGCCGCTCCAGTGCGGAGTCGAGGCCGTACTGGGCTGCGGAGTCACCGTCGGGAGCAACATGCCGCAGCGCGTCGTTGTGCTTGGAGCGCAAGGAGTCCAGCAGGACGTAGACCTGGGATTCGTCCTTGGTGATGACCGGCAGCGCAGCCGCCAGGGCGTCGGTGACGCCTTCCATGGCGGAGGCGACGACGGCGCGAGGGTATGGCGCCGCCTTGACGATGCCTGCGACGTGTTGCATGGCGGGCCCACTGCGCAGGGCCGCGCCGCCGAACTTCATGACGCGGACCTTCATGCTTGGCCTCCATGCCCTTCTTGGCGGGCCAACAGCATCAGGTCGGCGAGGCCAAGAAGGATACAGGCGCGCACGACCGGCGCGGCGCGGATCGCGATGCAGGGGTCGTGGCGGCCTTTCAGGTCCAGGGTCACGGTGTCGCCGGTCTCCAGGTCGACGGTCTGTTGGGGCTGGAAGATACTGCTCGTGGGCTTGATGGCGACGCGGCCCCACAGAGGCATGCCGGTGGTGCGACCGCCGAGGATGCCTCCGCTGTGGTTGCTCGTCGTGACGATGCGGTCACCGTCCTTGGCGTAGGCGTCATTGTGTTCGGAGCCCTTCATGGCAGCGGATGCGAAGCCATCGCCGAAGTCCACGCCTTTGACAGCGGGGATGGAGAACAGCAGATGCGCGAGGTGGGATTCGACGCTATCAAAGAGCGGGTCACCCCAGGCGACGGGGATGCCTTCGGCGCGCCAGGCGATGACGCCCCCGAGCGAGTCGCGGTCGTTTCGGGCTGCCTCCACGACCTCGGCGAAAGCGGCATCCATGCTGGCGTGCGCCGTGTGGACCAAGGAGTCCCTGGCCGCGGCCATGGCGTCAACGGTCAGCTCATCGTCGGGGCCGACCAGGGCGCTGATCTGGTGGACGTGGGCACCGACGGTGATGCCTGCCTCGGCGAGCCAAGGCTCCAGCAGGGCCGCCGCGGCGACGAGGGGTGCGGTGAGGCGACCAGAGTAGTGGCCGCCGCCGCGGTGATCTTGGAAGCCATGTGCCCATACGCCGGCGACCCAGTCGCTGTGGCCGGGGCGGGGCGTGCGGCGCAGGTGGCTGTAGTCCTTGCTGCGGGTGTCTTCGTTGTCGATCCACAGCGTGACGGGTGCGCCGGTGGTGTGGCCGTCGAGGACGCCGGTCAGAAAGCGTACGGCGTCCGCTTCGCTGCGTTGGGTCGTGAGTCGGTTCTGGCCAGGGCGCCGCTCGTCCATGCGGCGCTGGATCAGTGCTTCGTCGATCACGAGGCCTGGCGGGACGCCATCAAGGACGATGCCGACACCCTCACCATGGCTTTCGCCCATGATGTGCATGCGCAGCCGTCGGCCGAAGGTGTTCATGCATCACCTCGGAGGCGGGCCATGTCGGCGTGGAAGCCGGGGTAGCTGATGTCGACACAGTCGGGTTGCCTGATGCGCGTCTCTCCAGAGGCGGCAAGACCGAGGACGTAGAAGGCCATGTGGATGCGATGGTCGTGGAACGCGTCGACTTCGGCGCCCACGGGTGTACCTCCGGTGACGACGAGTCCATCGGGGGTCTCGTGGCATTTGATGCCCATCTGGGTGAGGCCGGTGGCCATGGCGTGGATGCGGTCGGTCTCCTTGTCGCGCAGGGCGGCGCCGCCGACGAACGTGGTGGTTCCTTCGGCGATGGCGGCGACAGCGCACAGGATCGGGAACAGGTCGGGCGTGGCCTCGATGTCGAGGGTACCCGGCGCGTTGAGCGGGCCGCCCGCGACCGTGTTGCTGCCCGCGTCGACGTCAGCGCCGAAGGAAGCCAGGAAGTGGAGGATGGCCTTGTCGCCTTGTGGGTCCTCGGCGCGGGGGCCGCGCGCGGTGACCTTGCCGCCGGTGACGGCTGCGGCGGCCAGCGGGAACGCAGCCGTGGACCAGTCGGCGGGGACTTCGAAGCGCTCGCAGCGGGGCACTTGGCCGCCCGGCACCGCGATCGGGCCGTCGCCCTCGACGCGGATGCCGAAGGCTTGCATGCAGCGCAGGGTGATGTCCAGGTAGGGTCGGCTCCGGACAGGCGTGCCCAGCAGGAGCGTGCTGGGGCCGGGCACCATGGGCAGGCTCAACAGCAGCGAGGAGGCGAATTGGCTGCTGACGCCCCCTGGAAGGGAGACGGATCCGTTGTGCATGGGGCCCCGCACGGTGTAGGGGGCGCGGCCGTCGCGGTCACCATCGATGCGGACACCCAGACCGCGCAAGGCGTCCAGCAGCGGTTGATTGGGGCGGCTGCACAGTGATCGGTCCCCGGTCAAGGCGACCGGTGCCGCAAGCCGGGCTGCGAGGGCGGTCAGCAGCCGCAGGCCGGTGCCGGCGTTCTTGAGGTCCAGGGGTCCGGACGGTGCTTTGAGGTGCGCGGGGCGGAACGTGACATGCCGGTCGCCGAGCTCGATGTTGGCGCCCATGCGATGCAGGCTGGCCAGCGTGGCATTGGGGTCGGCGGCGCGCAGCGGGTTGACGATCGTGCAGGGCCGGTCTGATTGGGCCGCGAGGACGTAGGCGCGGTGGGTGAAGCTCTTGCTCCCGGGGACGTGGACAGTGCCCGCGACGCGGCCTGGGCTGACGGTGGCGGCGATCATGCCTCGGCTCCTACGGTGAGTCCCCACATCCAGCTCCCGCCGGCGATGGCGGGCAGATCCAGGCGTTGGTCGAACAAGGCGGCGACGGCGGGTCCAGTGCCGCTGAGGCCTGCCCCCAGCGCACCGTACTCCAGCGCGAGGCGGGCGGGCGCGTCATCGACGGGGAGCCCTGCGGCTTTGTACACGCGGTGGTAGGCTGCGCCGTTGCGCGTCAGGGCCGCGCCGACATCGCCCGCGAGGGCCAGCTTGGTGGCCTCGGCGATGTCGTCGGCGATGCCTGACACATCGACCCTCTTGACGGTGGCTTTGGGTAATGCCTGTTGGGGCACCCAGATGGCGACGTGGCGGGTGGGGACCTCCACGGAGAACAGGATCTTCCGGGCGTTGTTGTCGGTGACGTGGCAGCCGCCGCGGCCGACGGCGACCTGATCATCGTAGGCGCCGGTGAGCGTGACGCCTGCCTCGATGGCGGCGTCGATGCAAAGCGTTTCCAGCGCGGCCTCGTCCGCGTGGTGGTCCGCGGCGTCGAAGGCGGCGCGGGCCATGGCGATGGCTGCCGCACTGCTGGTCTTCAGGCCACGGGACGGTGGGAAGGGGGCGGCGCAGTCGACGATGGCGCCGTGGCGTCCCGTCGCTGCGCAGGCGCGGGCATAGACAGCACGGGCGAGTGCATCATCGGTCATGCCGCGCCAG
>JBFIDG010000172.1:0-3882 GCA_041581335.1 Thermoplasmatota archaeon | reverse complement strand
TCCGTGACGTAGACGAAGGCGTTGTGGCCGGCGGGGACCGGGAGCTGCGCGTGGCCGCCGTCGAGCACGGCGTGCAGGTAAGTGATCGGGGTGCGGGTGTCGATGACTGCCTGCGTGCCGTGGAACGCTCCTGCGATGACGCGGACCTTGCCACCGGGCACGGCCACTTCGGGGATGTCCCCGGAGTGGATGTCCTGGTAACGTGGCTGCATCATCTTGTCCGCAGCGGGCAGGTTGACCCAGAGTTGCAGGCCATGGACGGTGCCCCCGGTCTTCTGCAGTTCGGGGTGCGGCATCTCGGAATGCACGACACCTGCACCGGCCGTCATCCATTGCACGTCGCCGGTGTTGAGGTCGCCGACGTTGCCTTGGCTGTCTTTGTGCTGGAGACGCCCTTCGAGGATGTAGGTGACCGTCTCGAAGCCACGGTGCGGGTGGTCGGGGGCGCCTTTGCCTTGCCCGGGCGCGAACGCCTTGGGGCCCATCTGGTCCAGCAGGATGAACGGATCGACCATGCGGAACTTGGGGTTCGGGATGGCGCGACGCACGACCATCCCTTGACCTTCCATGGTCTGGACCGCATCGACGACGGCGACGACGGGGCGCATGGAGGGGGCGACGGCGGCATCCGTCAAGAGGTTCTCCTGACCCTCCGGCGCATGCTGCTCAGGCATAGGTGACGAACGCATCCTGCTCGCGCCGGCCACTTGGGGTCTCGCGGGCCTTGGCCCAGTCGGGCAACGTCGAGGCGTCCCCTTGCCGACCGACGGCGATGGCGCAGGCGACCACTTGATCGTCGTCGAGGCCGAGCACCTTGTGGGCCGCATCGACGTCGATGCCGCCCATGTAGTGGCTGCGGTAGCCCATGGCGTCGGCTTGCAGGACCATCTGCATGGCCGCGGCGCCGGTGTCGAACATCGCGTGGGCGTTCGGGGCGCCGTCCTTGAGGGTCGTCGTGGCGATGACCCAGATGATGGCGGGTGCCGCGTCGGACCAGGCGCGGTTGCCTGGCAAGATAGCGGCGTCCATGCGCGCCCGGGGTTCGCCATCGGCCGTGACGACGAAGGACCATGGCTGTGCGTTCATGCTGCTGGGCGCCCAGCGGGCCGCCTCGAACATGATGGCCAGGTGCTCCCGGGGGACGGGTTCTGGCTTGAAGGCCCGAGGGCTCCAGCGTTGCACGAAGCGTTGATCGACGGGGTGGGCGGGGACGCGGGTCTCGAGCACCGTCTTCATGCAGGGACACCACGGGCGAGGCGTTCGCGGACCCAGACGGGGCGGGCGATCCAGGCGGCAAGGCCAGCCAGCACGCCAAGGACGAGCGGCGCGACAAAGCCGGCGAAGTCGGCGGCGACCAGGTGGGTCAGCACGGCGCCGGCCATCGTGCCCACGAGGACCGCAGCGGCGTAGAAGCGGGCCTTGGGGACCAGGATGGCGATGGCGGCGATGACCTCGATGGCGCCGATGAGGGGGACGGCCCATGTCGGGACACCGAGACCCGCGTTGAGCGCTTCTGTCATGGCGCCGGAGAGTTTGCCGGCGCCGCTGCCGAGGAAGGCCAGGGCGAGCAGGCCTGAGATGGTCCAGAGGACGATCGTGGTGCGCTTGGAGGTGGATGTTGTGGTGTCCATGCAACCTACTACGTTCGCAGGAGTATTAAGGTCCGCAGTCCGTAGTATTGGAGCAGCTACGACGCCCCGAAGTACCGCATTGATATACAATCAGGAGCCACTACACATTGAGAAGCTATGGTAGAACGCCCCTGCGACAACGCAGAGCACGGCTGCCAGATTGGCGACCTGTTCCAGATGCTCGGCAAAGCCCACATGCTGGATATCCTGCACACACTGATCCACGCCGACGGCCCTGTCCGCTTCAATGACGTCGAGCGCCGCCTCAAGATCAGCCCCAACACCCTGAGCGGCCGCCTGAAGACCCTCACCGAGTCCGGCCTCGCCACAAGGACCGCCTACAACGAGATCCCCCCACGCGTCGACTACCAGGCCACCGACAAGGCGCTGCGCCTGCGGCACGTCTTCAGTGCCCTCAACGAATGGGCGGCCGCCAACACGCTGACCGCCGAGATCACTTCTTGATACGGCGAGACTGACCAGGCTTCGGACCTTCGTCGGGCCGGTCGCGGACCAACAGGTCATCGAACCAGCGTGGGCGCGCCCACCAGCCCGAGATCGCCGCGATGCCCGCCACAGCGAGCGTGAAGACCCCCTGGCCGATCTCGACGTGCATGAAATGCGTCCCCGCAGCACCCACCATGATGGCGATGACGGCAGCCGCACCGTAGAAGCGCGTGCGCGGGACGAGCATCGCCACTGCCGCAAGGACCTCGACGACGCCCACCACAGGCACCAGACTGGCTGGATAGCCCCAGCGGACGAAGTCCGCCTCCCATCGCTCAGCCGCCGTGAACTTGGCCAGCCCGCCGAACAGGATGATGACGCCCGGGATGATGGCCATCGCCCACCGCCCCACCGCCGCCGTCGCTTTGCGCCCCATGCCCCAGGAAGGCCCCGGAGGGCACATAGTCGCACCGGGCGCCCCACCCCCCGGCCATCGACCCTCGGGCGAAGCCCCATCAAGTGCCCGACCATTGCACACGCATGTCCCTTGCTGCCCAGGTCTCGGCCGCCGGCGCCGCCTACGAGATCGTCCGCCGCGCCGTCCCCGAACCAGGCCCCTTGCAGGTGCGGATCCGCGTGCAGGCGTGCGGCTACTGCCTGAGCGACGAGAACATCCGCAAGGGATGGACCGGCAACGCGTTCCCCCGCGTCCCCGGCCACGAGGTCGCAGGCATCATCGAGGCGGTCGGAGACCAAGTCCCTTCCGTGTGGAAGGAAGGGGACCGCGTCGGCATCGGCTGGCACGGCGGCCACTGCCAGAACTGCGACCAGTGCCGCGACGGCAAGTTCCTGAAGTGCGCCCATCGCCAAGGCTGCGGCAGCAGCTACGACGGGGGCTTCGCCGAGCACATGGTGGCCCCGCACACGGCACTGGCCCGCATCCCTCAGAGCGTGCCGTTCGAGGACGCGGGACCAATCATGTGCGCCGGCATCACGGTCTGGAACGGCCTCCGGCGCACCGAAGCCGAACCCGGAGACCTCGTCGCCATCCAGGGCATCGGCGGGCTCGGACACCTGGCGGTCCAGTACGCCAACAAGATGGGCTTCGAGACCGTGGCCATCAGCCGCGGCGAAGCCAAAGAAGACCTGGCCCGCCAACTCGGCGCCGACCACTACATCGACGCCGCCGACACCGACCCCGCCAAAGCACTACAGGCGCTGGGCGGCGCCCGCGGCATCCTCTGCACGGCCCCCAGCGGCGACGCCATGAACCCGTTGTTCCGTGGCCTCGGCGCCGATGGGCGCATGACCATCGTCGGCGTCAGCAGCGACCCCATCACGCAGCCAGCATACGAGTTCCTGGGCAACGAGAAAGGCATCGTCGGCAGCGTCATCGGCACGCCCCGAGAGATCGAACACCTGCTGCGCTTCGGCGCGGTCAAAGGCGTCAAGCCGATGATCGAGACGTTCAAGCTCGAAGACATCGCGGCCGCCCAGGAGAAGCTGCTGGCCAATCAGATGCGCTTCCGCGCCGTGTTCACGTTCTGAGCCACCATCCGACCACGCAAGCGTTATCCATCCCGCCGCCGATGACCGGGTATGGACCGCATGCGGTCTTTCGTCGGAGCTTCCACACTGCTCGTGGCCGGCGTCATCGTCGTGCTGCTTGTGACGACCAGCCTGTCCCCGCCGATGCGGGAAGCGCAGACGCTGATGGCCACCGAGGGCAACCGGGACGACCCCGGGCCGGATCCACTCCGGCTCTCGGCGTTGGCCGGCGAGGCCCCGATCGCGGCACATGGCG
>JBFIDG010000171.1:0-3923 GCA_041581335.1 Thermoplasmatota archaeon | reverse complement strand
CGACCAAGACCCCTTCGTCATCCAGTTCAAGTTCGACGGCAGGCTCGCCTGCCACATCCAGGCCGGCCTGACGGCACCCTGCGTCACCGACTGGACGCAGCTGGTCCCCGGCTGCGGCAGCGGCTGTGTCCCTCAGCTACGCACCATCATGGGTGACGCCCGTGACTTCATCGGCGCCGTCGAAGCTGGTTGGCAGGCCCACGTCGTCGAGATGACCTGGGAACCCTCCAGTCAGGCCACCAGCAAGGAGATGGGCCTCATCGTGCGCGACTTCGTCGTGGGCGGCGGCAGCCACCAGTTCGGCGAGATGGAAGGGGAGAGCCCCTTGTGGATGCGCTTCGACGTCAACGAGGTCCACCCCACGCAGGGTGGGGGCGATCCGACATTGATCCCGGCCGAAGGCTACGACCAGATCATCCACTTCGCCGGGGTCCGCACCGCCTCCGGAGACCTGGTCGCCGCGGCCGTCGAGCAGCAGTTCACGGTGTTCTCCCACACGTTCTACTTCGGCACGCCGTCGGCGGAGTGGTCGTTCCTGAACGGCGACGAGATGCCGTTCTAGAGCTTGGGCATCCGGAAGTCGGCCTTGCCGCCGTCCGTGACATCTTCGCCCCAGGTGATGGGCTTGGCTTCGTCGCAGGGCGAGAGCAGCAGGCCGGAGCGCAGTTTGGGCACGAAGTAGGTGGCCTTCTGTGGCATGACGTGGCCGGCGGCCGCGACGTCCAAGACCGCATCGACGGGTTCGGCGGCCAGCAGCACGGCAGCGGGCACGCGGCCCGAGCGCACCGCTTCGACCGCTTCTTGGTCGCTGCGGGTGAAGGTGAGGTGGTCTTCGACCTGCTCCATGTCGACGCCCCAGTGGCGGGTCAACAAGTGGTCATGAAGGATGGTGACGGCGAGGGTGTCCAGGCGGCCTCGGCCTTGGTCGATGGTGACGTCCGGTCTGAGACGCAGGGTCCAGGCTCCGTCGGGGGCGATGACGACGAGGGTCCGGCCATCGACGACGTGCTCGCGGGCCAGTTTGGCGGCGATGGAGGCCTTCTGCGGCAGCGCCAAGGGTTCGGCGGTGAAGCTGCTGGCCGCGGCCACGGCTTCTTTGCCGCTCGCGAAGGGCCAGTCGAGCAGGAGGCGGTCCGTGGGGCGGATGGCGAGTCCAGGGTCGGTGTCCCGCACCATGCACACCATGATGCTGGCATCTTCGTCCTTGCCGGTCTCCTCGTAGCGCTTGCATTGGGTGGCGTAACGGTGGTGGCCATCCGCGATGACGACGGTGCGGTCGGAGAACTGGGCGCGGATCTCTTCGATGGCCTCGGGGCGGTCGACGCGCCACATGCGGTGCTCGGTGCCTTCTTCGTCGGTGAAGCGGGTCAGCTCATGCAGTGCGTTGCTGCTGAGGATCTCGTCGACCCAGCCCCGTTCGTCCCGGTACAGCATCCAGATGGATTCGGTGTTGGTGTTGGTGGCACGCAACAGATCGAGCCGGGTGCTGCGCTTCTTGGGGAGCGTCATCTCGTGACGGCGGATCTCTTGGTAGTCCGGGTCGATGCGCAGGCGGGCGAAGAAGCCCCGCATGAGGGTGCGTTCGGCGCCGTGGCGGACCTCGTAGTAGTAGAACGCGGGGTGGTCGTCGCGGACCAAGACGTTGTCGTCGATCCAGGCCTGCAGTCGCTGGGCAGCGGCTTCCATGCCGTCCGGGGGCAGGATGATGCCGCAGATGTTGTGCGGGTCCTGCGCCATGAAGGCGTCCCGTTCGGCGTCTGTGATGACGTCGTGCGGGGGGCTGGTCACGTTGGCCATGTCCTGGCCTTGGAAACGGAGGGCCCGGAACGGTGCGATGGCTACCACGCTCCTGCGACCGCGGCGGCTTAGAAAGAGTCCCCGGAGCGGCGCGGTGGCGCAGCGCTCCGAAAGGGCTGCCGCCGCAATTGGTTGCCAAACACAATCAAATCAGTAGCAAAAAGCTAGTGATTGAGTGCCTGGATGCGGTCACAGACGATGTCCGCGTCCGGGTAGGCCATCACCACCGCCGCACGGCGGGGCCTCGTCTCGAAGGTGGCACGCAGGCGGGCGGCGCAGCGGTCCCGCCGCGCCTCGATGGTCTGCCAGATCTCCGGTACGCGGGAGACGTAGTGGCGATGGAAGTTGGCAAGGTCGCGGCTCGGGTCGCCGGTGGCGTCGAAGCCCTCCTTCTTCACAAGGGTCCGCAGTTTCGCCACGGCGCCCCGCGGGAAGCCTGGGACCTCTTGGTGCATCAGCACGACCTCGGAACCGATCGTCGGCGCCAAGCGGCCGACGCCCCGCCACAACGCGTTGGCATGCAGGCCCGGGAGGGTCTCCAAGATGATCTTCTGCAGACCATCCACGGCCCCCGGCGTCGTCCATTCGGCGACGCTGCGGTCCACCATGATGGCCTCCGGGCGCAGACCGGTCAGACTCGCCATCGCACGCTCGGTCTCCTTGCCATCGTGCATCATGGCGCTGAGCACCTGCACGTTGGCGCCCCCGATGCGCACGAAGCGCTGCATCACTCGCCGCCGTAGTGGGGGCCCTTCAGGACGCCCCATTCGCCAGCGATGTGCTGCTTGCGGTAGCCCAAGTAGCGTTGCCCGTTGTTGAACGCCATCTCCGCCACGGCATCGTCATCGGTCTTGACGACCTTGCACGGGACCCCGACGGCGAGGCTCTTTGCAGGCACCTGGAATCCATTGGGGACGACGGCGCCGGCCCCGATGATGGCGTGGTCGCCCACGTGCGCCTTGTCGAGCACCGTGGCGTTCATGCCGATGATGGCGTGGGCGCCGATGGTGGCGCCATGGATGACGGCGCCGTGGCCGACGCTCGCCTGTTTGCCGATGGTGACCGGGTTGCCGGCGTGGGTGTGCAGGATGACGCAATCCTGGACGTTGCTGCCCTCCTCCATCACGAGCGGTTCGATGTCGCCGCGCAGCACGGCGTTGGGGCCGATGAAGCAGTCCTTGCCCACCGTCACCTGGCCGATCAGCACAGCGCCGTCACAGATGTAGGCCGACGGGTGGACCTGTGGTGCAATGGTCACAACGATTAAGCTGCGGGCCCGTCTAAAACGGAACCGGTGTCCAAGCTCATCGTGACGGCCCTTCTGTTGGTCGTCGTCTTCGCCGGGTGCGTCAACAAGGACAGCAAGACCCAGACGGAGCCGGAGTGCGAGGACGAGGCGTTGTGCGACCTGGACGCCTACCTGAAGGACCATTACTGCGTCAAGAACGACCTGCCCCGGGTCTACGCTCCGGACGTCCCCGACGCCGCTGGGAAGACCGCCCCATGGCGACAAGGGGATTGGTGGGAGTACCGGTTGAGTTACGATGGTATCGACCACGGTCGGACGAAATTGATCTATTACGACGACCAAGGTGAGGAGTACATGGTCGGCACCCCGACCTTCCAGCAAGCCCTGGAAGCGGCGGTGCTGAGCACCAACCCGGTCATCGGCCGCGTGCACCAGACGCTCTACTCGCCCCACGAGAGCGGCGCCCACGTCAACATGTTCAGCTTCCCGTTGTGTGATGGCCACCAATGGACGGACACCTTCTTCGCGACCAAGTTCGACTTCACGGCCAAGGCGGTCACGCTGACGTTGCCCGGCGGCGTGACGGACGCGGGCTACGAGATCACCGGCCGCGCCGCGGACGGCTCCAAGATCGTCCACACCTACAGCCCGAAGGTCAAGTGGTTCACGCAGATCGATCTCGACCGCGCCGATGGACTGAGTGTCGACATGGACATGACGGGCTATGGCAGCGGCCAATCGGGCAATGCCTACTTCCTGCGCGGCCAGAAAGACGAGAGCCTCCCCATCCAGCGCACCAGCACGACGTCCAGCAACTTCGTCGACCGCGCCGGCGGCAGCGAAGGCATCTACGATCACCTGGGCGCTTCGCTGGACT
>JBFIDG010000170.1:0-4047 GCA_041581335.1 Thermoplasmatota archaeon | reverse complement strand
CGGAACGGAATGACGCGGAACTCCGGTGCCAAGCTGCGGGCAAGCCGGTCCGCGTGCAGCCCCGCCGCGTTGACGACCACGCGGGCCGCGACGTCGCCTTGGCTCGTGCGGATGCGGCCGGGGTCGGTGATGTCCAGCACTTGGGTGTCGAAGCGGAAGTCGGCGCCTGCGGCTATTGCATCCGCCACCAGCGCCTCCACGTAGCCTGCGGCGTCGACACTGGCACCTTCTGGAGCATGCAGTGCGCGCAGGCCGACGGCGTGGGGTTCGATGTCCCGGATGCCTGCCTCGTCCACGTCCCGGACGGCGACGCCGTTGGCGCGGCCCTTGGCGAGCAGGTCGTCGATGACGGGTAGGCGTGATTCGTCGGTGGCGACGACGAGGATGCCGCCTTGCTCCATCGCCACGCCACGCTCCACGCAATAGGCCCGCATCGCGCGGCTGCCTGCCACGCAGAAGCGCGCCTTGGCGGAACCTGGTTTGAGGTTGTATCCTGCGTGGATGACGCCCGAATTGCGCCCCGACTGGTGCATCGCGGGTCGCGGTTCCTTGTCGAGCACCACGACGCTGTGGCCCGCTTCGGCGAGGTGCTTGGCGGTGCTCGCCCCGATGCACCCTGCGCCGATGACCGCCACGTCGAACACAAACCGTCGATTCGTGCACCGGGTTTGAACGAAGCGACCGCAGCCTCCAAGAGCGCGCCGTCCGATCGGTCAGCATGCGCGTCATCGCCCTTGCGTCGATCATGGTCCTGATGGCCGGCTGCGGTTACGACTGCGACGTCACGCAAGCGGATTGGCAGGACCCAGCGTTGTACGACCTCATCGAGGCACCGCCCAGCCTGGCGTTGCCTGCCCTTGACGGCCACCCGGACATTGCACTACGAGGCATCGAGTTCGTCCACGGCGCCGCGACGATCCACTACGAAGGCACGCAGGCCGCGGCCCGTGCAGGCCCCGGCGTCGAGGCCGCCTACCGGGCGTTCGTCGAAAACGCAACGACGCTCACGGGCGGTGACATCGACGACGAGGTCAGCACCTTCATGGCCGCCACCAAGAACTACGCCCTCGGCGTCGCCCCGGGCGAAGCCCCCGGCGACCAGTACCAGCAACACGAACACCAAGTGGCCATCGACGCCGCGCTCCTCATCCAACGTCTCGGCGTCAGTCCGGACACACGCGCGGTGCAGGCGGATGGCTGGAACGTGCAGTTCCTGGGCGCCAGCAAATCCGTTTGGCTGGACGCCATGCTTGTCGAAGTCGATGTCTTTGGCAATGCCCGGGCCCTCAGCGAGGCAGGCTTCGAGGGCGACTTCGAGGCATACGTCCGCCAGCGCGTCGCGGAGCAAGGCTGGCCTGCGCCCGACGAGATGCAGTTCTCGGCCATGGTGTGCTAGCCACCTGGCCAACCCTTCAACTACTCGCAAGCGGCTCCCGCGGTATGCGTGTCGCTGTGGCTTGTCTGCTGGCCGTCATGCTCGCAGGCTGCTTTGGCCACTGCGAATACACGCCAAACGGCGCCACGTGGATCGATGAGGCGCTGTACGACGCCATGGATGTCGCGCCCACGCAACCAGAAGGCATCGACGTCGGCATCCCCCATGTCGCCCTCCGTTATGCCCACTACCGGGAGGCGTCGATGGAGGGCGTCCGTTTCCACGATGGCCACCTCCACGCCGACATCTGGGACCCAGACCAACTGGATGGCATCCGAAGCGATGCACGCGTCTTCCTGCAGAACGCCACTGCGTTGAACGCCGCCCAGATCGACGACCGCATCGAACGCCTACTGGCTGCACCCCGGGACGACGGGGAAGCCTACTTCGTCGACGACGGTCAACCCCGGCGTATCAACGCCTACCGCGTGGACATCGCCGCGGACTTCAACGCCATAGGGTTGCTTTCACGCCTCGGCTACGAAGGGATGGGTCGCGAAGACCCCGTCGTGGCTGGCTGGGGCCTCGGCTTCAACGTCGCCAAGAAGCATATGGCCCTCGGCGAGTACAACCTGACCGTGGATGCCCACGGACGTGCCTCAATCGATGGCCGCTGGCCGGAACTACACCCTGATGAGGCCGTCCAGGCCGATGTACGGCGAGTCCTCAGTGATGCAGCTCTCCCCGCCCCGCAGGACATGGAGATCTACGGAATCGTCTGCTGAGCCACCCGGCCACGCGCCCATTCTCCCCATCCCGTCGTCATTAACCCCCGTGCAGCGGAAGTGGTCCCATGACGCGCCGCCCCACCGACCCCGCGATGACGCTGCGCGATCCGGTCTGCGCCATGATCGTCCCCGACGGCAAGGTCGGAGCCGCCGTCACCCACGATGGCCAGGTGTTCACGTTCTGCAGCGAAGAATGCATGCTCATCTTCGAAGAGCACCCCGAGAAGTACACGCCCGCTGGCCACGAACGGGTCGTCGACCCCGTCTGCGGCAAAGCGTTCTGGCTCAGCCAGTCCATCTTCCACTACGAGCACAAAGGCACCACGTACCGGTTCTGCGGCGAGGAATGCTACGACCTGTTCACCCTGGATCCCGCCGATTACGCCGAGACGCCGGAGTTCGCCTGAGGCAGCGTGGCCAGCAGACCAACCATTATCCGTCGCGGGGGCGTGGAAAACCTGTGAAGGCGCTCCTCCTACTCTCTGGCGGCATCGACAGTCCCGTGGCGGGCCAGATGATGCTCGACCAAGGCGTCGAACTGGAAGCCCTCCACTGCAGCTTCGAGCCCATCACCGATGACGCCTCCGTCATCAAGGTCAAGCAACTGGCCAAGATCCTTGGCATCAAGACCGTGCACGTCGCCAAACTCGGCGAAGCACTCGGCAAGATCCCCGTCGACCGCGACGCCCACAAATTCTACTTCGTCCTGCAGAAGCGCATGTTCTACCGCCTCGCCAATCAGGTCGCCGAAGCCACCGGCTGCGACGTCATCGTCACCGGCGAGAACCTTGGCCAGGTCAGCAGCCAGACGCTGGAGAACCTCGCCACCCTCGAATCGGCCTCCAAGCTCCCCATCATCCGCCCCCTGCTGGGCCTGGACAAGATGGAGATCGTGGAGCACGGCAAACGCATGGGCACCTACGAGACCAGCCTCGGCCCAGAACTCTGCGATCTACTGGGCCCCGACCACCCCGCCACGCGCAGCGACCTGGACAAGATCCTGGCCTTCGAAGACAAACTCGAGCTCATCGCGGCCCTGCCCGAGATCGCCGCCGAGACCGTCTGAAACCCCGCGCGTCGCCGGCAGCCGGTTGCGGGCGACCACGACTTGAAGTAAGATGCCGGGTCCACCGGGAACCGTGTCCCAAATAGTGGCCGCCGTCGGTGTCTTCGTCACCATGCTGGCCATGATCAATCCCATCGCCAACGTGCCGTTCTTCTACGCGGTCACCAAGGACGAGACGCCGGCCGAGCGGCGCGCCATCCTGGTCCGCGCCCTCGTCGTCGCGGGCGCCGTCCTGGGTGTCTTCGCCGTGGCCGGACAACTCATCTTCTACGCCTACGGCCTGACCTTGCCCGCGTTCCGCGTCGCAGGGGGCCTGTTGCTCTTCAAGATCGGCTTCGACATGGTCAGCGGCCGCCCCATGACCGCCAAACGGACGCAGATCGAGCGCCAAGAGGCCATCGACCACGACGACATCGCGGTCGTGCCCCTCGCCATCCCCATCCACGCCGGCCCCGGCGCCATGACGGCGGTGCTCCTGATCGCCGCGGAGGCGACCAACGTCTGGGACTGGGGCGTCCTGCTGGGCAGCGTCGGCCTCATCCTCCTGCTCAGCTTCGTCATCCTCAACAGCGCCCCCGCCATCATGAACCGCATGGGCCGCAGTGGCCCCATCGCCATGAGCCGCGTGCTGGGCCTGGTCATCACCGGCGTCGGTGTGCGCCTCGTCGAGATCGGCATCAAAGAGATGCTCTAACGACGGCGCAGGAGGAACGCCGCGCCCACTGCGACGACCAGTGCCAGCAGGCCTACGCCCGGACTTTCTTCGTCATTCGGGCTTGATGTCGGCGCCGGCGGCGCCGCAGGCGGCGCAGCCGGGG
>JBFIDG010000169.1:0-4052 GCA_041581335.1 Thermoplasmatota archaeon | reverse complement strand
TCGTGGTCGTCGTCGACCTCGCGGCTGCCTTCCAGGGTGATCTGTTGCCCGGGCTGAAGCTGGGCGGCGCCGACGCGCACCCCGCCATCGCCGGACATCTGGACCGTGATGGTGCCCAACGCTTTGCTGGGGATCTCTATGCGGCCGTCGGACGTGACCCGGTAGTGCAGGGGGCAGTCGCTGGCGTCCCAGACGGTGCTGGCGATGACGGTCGCCGGCTTGGCCTCGACATGGTTCCAGGTGTCCGGGCCGGCGTAGTATTCGATGGCTTCCATGGCTTCATCGACACCGTGGGACCATGCCACGTCGCAGACCGAGCCTGGAGGCGGGTCGCGGCGCTCGTCCCCGGTGATCCAGACGAACCAGTACTCGCCTGGGCCGCGGGTGGCACCGGAGGGCGTGCCTGCGACCTCGCCGGGCACTGCGTCGGGCCCCGTGCATCCGGCCAAGCTGGCCACGAGCAAGACGGCAATGATCAGGATGCCACGCATAGACAGAATGCGTCGTCGGACCACATAGGGCCGCCGGAACCGTCTGGTGCCGGCCCAACCCGACACGCCGGCTCATGGGGGTGAAGACCCATGTCCGGGACGTGGCCGACGATGGGAGCAGACGCCGAGCGTCTCGTCACGCTTCGGGCATCAAGGCACTGAGCGGCCAGGGTCCGGCCGCCCGGACCACGAGTTCGTCCGTGAAGCGCACCGTCCGGAAATCGCCGTCCTGCGCCAGGGTCTGGCCGGATAGTGTGATGCTCTGGCCCGGCCGGATCATCTGGTCGCCGACGAGCACGCGTCCATCATCCAAGGCCGTGATGGGGACGCTCCCCAGGGCGCTCATGACGACATCCACCCGGCCCGTGTCGGTGAGGCGGTTGATGATGGGACAACCGCTTGGGTCCCAGACCACTGCGCTGATCAACACCGTCGGCGAGCCCCCTACTTGGTTGCCGGCGAGCAGGTCCGTGGAGTAGCGGATCGTCCGGGCCCCTTCGTCGACCGTGTGGGTCCAGGCGACGCTGCATGCCGTGGTGGCAGCAGGGACCTGTGATCCGTCCCCGGAGACCAGGACCAACCAGAACTCGTCGGCGCCCCGGGTGGCGCCAGACGGCGAGCCTTCGAGGCTCGGTTCCGGATCGTCGGGGGACAGGCAGGCCGCCAGGCCGACGGCCAAGAGTGCAGACACGACCGCCACGACCCGATGCATGGACAGATGTCGACACCGGACACTTTTGCCCCTTTTGGAACCGCCGAAGGTCCGACTAGTCCACGACGTCCAGATGCGTGGGCAGGCCGTCGTGGGAATAGGCCCGCCAGTCATCAGGCCCATAGGGGCGACACAGGATGAGGTGGATCTCGCCGTGCTTGTCAAAGAGCTCGAGGTCCGCGTCGCTCGGGTAAGGGTGCTCGTCGGGATGGCTGTGCAGGCTGCCCCGCACACTGGCGTCGACGGGCGCCATCCAGAGGTTGAAGATGGCGTGCTCGTCGCCGGCGACCGTGCCAGGCAACAGCACCAATTCGGTGACCGTGTCGCCTTTGACCTCCAGCAGACAGGCGAACTCCGCCGGAGATTCTGCGTCCGTCGCGGCCGCCGCTTCGCGGGCCATGTCTATGACGCCCCGCTTGATCTTCTTGATGTGCGGATGGTCGTAGGTAGCGCGGCTCCACCGCTCCCACTCGGCCCAGTAGTCGGCTTCCGAGCAGTGCGCCCACCAGTGCGCCTCTTCATCTTCGGTCCACTCCTCGCGGGGCAGCCGTTGGTAGTCTGCGCGGATGCTGCGCCACTTGCCCTTCTTGCGACCGAACAGTCCCATCAGCGCGTCAGCTTGGTCCGGACGCGTTCGTAGAAGCCACTGCTGAGGCGGATGAACCGGGCTTTGCGGTCGCTGATGTTGAGCGTGAGGGTGCCGCCGGTGGCGACGTCGTGGCCGATCTGGCCGTCGATGACGACGCGGGCCTGCTGGACCCCTTGGGCGCTGTCCCGTTCCAGGAGCTTCAGTTCCACCGTGGCGGAGGCCGGCACGACCCATGGGCGGGCCGCGAGTTTGAACGGCGCGATGGGCGCCAGGACAAGGCCGTTGACGCCGGGGTGCATGAGGGGACCGCCGACACTCATGGCGTAACCGGTGGAGCCGGTCGGGGTGCTGACGATGATGCCGTCCCCGCGGAATGTGTCGAGCAGTTCGCCGTCCACGTGGACCTCGAAGCGGATCAGCTTGGCGATGCGGCTGGTCTGCAGGGTGATCTCGTTGGTGGCGTCGTCGAGGCGTTGGCCGTCCAGGTAGGATGCCAGTTTGTGCCGTTCTTCGACGCGGTAGTCGCCGGCGATGATGCGGTCGAGTGCCGCCTCCGCCATGGGGGGCTCGATCTCGGCCAGGAATCCGATGGCGCCGCAGTTGACGCCGAAGACCGGCGCCGAGGAGTGGTGTTGGGCGTGCAGGATGGTGCCGTCGCCGCCGACGGTGAGGATGATGTCGACGTCCATGTCGGGAATGAGCATCGAGCGCAGCCCGGGGGGCGCCGTGAGTTCCCGGTCCACGACGACGTCTTGGCCGCGATCCAGGAGTGCTTGGATGAGGAACTCGGCTTCCCGTTGGACGTGGGTGATGCCGCCTTTTCCGACGACGCCCCACTTCATTCGACCGCCTCCAAGGCGGCTTGGCTGCGCGCGGCGACGATGCCGAGGCCTTGCCGGACGTCGAGGCCGAGCTCGATGGCGTCGCCCTCTGGCGACAGGCACGTGCCGCCTGCCTGGTGCACGAGATGGATGCCGGCCGCTATGTCGATGTTCCTCAACCAAGGCCGGCGCACCATGAATGCATCGAGTCGACCCACGGACACGTAGGCGAGCTCCAGCGCCGCTGATCCGAAGTCCCGCAGGTGGTGTCCGCGACGTCCCTGTTCGGCCTTGATCTCGTCTTCGGCGCTGTCGGCGATGACCGCGACCATGACTTCCTCGGGCGAGAACGCCGGCTGCGATGCGACCTTGCCGTCGATGTGGACGGGGCCGTCGCCGGCGTGGATGGTCTCGCCGCTGACAAGGTTGCGCACGACCCCGGCCCGCAGCCCGGCCGCGGTGGGGGTGTCGGCGATGGCGATGCTGGTGCAATAGAACGGGATACCGCGGCCGGCGTTGCGGCTGCCATCCAGCGGATCGACATAGGCCCACGGACCTTCTTCGCCGGTCTGGCCACTCTCTTCGCTGATGACGCTGATGCCCAGGTCACCGGCCAGTTCGAGGATGGCGTCGTCCAGGATGCGGTCGGCAAGGGACGTGGCCGTGCCGTCGGCGCCTATGCCGACGACGCGGTACAGGTCGCCTTGGCGCCGGACATCGTGCCACGCATCGCGCGCGGCGTCGGTCAGCTGCATTGCCAGGCGTAGGGCGTCGGCCACGCAGGAGAAGGCGGGCGGTGACGGTTCAAAGCTTTGGCAGGGGAACCGGGGACCCGCCCCTGGAGGCGTTCAGCCCAGGCGTTCTTCGGCGTGGGGGTCCGGACCGAACAGCGGCGGCGGCGGGAGCTGGCCGGTCTGTTTCGCGAGCTGGATGGCCTTCTTCCGGTAGTGGAAGAAGATCGGCAGACCTGCCAAGACGATGAGGAACGAGAACACGCGGTTCAGGTCCTGCACGTCGATGCCACCCGCGGAGTTCCGGACCGCTTCGATCTGGTCGACGATGAGGTAGGCCACGAAGGACCAGGCGACGACGACGTAGGCCAGCGGCAGCCACGGGTACAACGGGACCTTGTATGGCCGCGGCAGGTCAGGGTGGGTGCGGCGCAGCACCAGCAGGCCGACGGCGCTCAGGCCGTAGAAGAAGAACGAGATGAACACCACGTTGTCGGTGAGCGCTTCGAAGTCGAAGAGCGCCAGGAAGACGGAGGCCAGCAGCGCCTGGAACAGGATCGCCCAACCGGGGGTGTGGTGACGGGTGAGCCGTTCGAAGATGCGGGGGAAGATCTTGTCCCGGCTCATGGCGAAATAGATGCGCGGGCCACTGAGGGTGATGCCGTTGAGGCCACCGAACACGCTGACCAGGATCATGACGGCCACGAG
>JBFIDG010000168.1:0-4069 GCA_041581335.1 Thermoplasmatota archaeon | reverse complement strand
TGGGTCTCATGCAGAATGGTGAGTTGAGCGACGCCGTGGCGCACCGCATCGGCGACGAGATCCCGCGCCGACTCTACGAGTGAAATAGCCACTTGGGGCGCCACTTGCGACCCTCAAGGATCCACTCGGCGTCCATGGCGCAAGCGGGGCCGTCGTCCCGGTAGCGTTCCCAGATGGTCTTGTCGAGCCGCGTCGCCAGCGCCCCGCTGCGCGGATTGTCCGGGTCGAGGCTCGCGAAGGCGTCCATGTGTGTCCGCACCTTCTCCGCCGGCACCCGCAACTGGTTGGCTGTGCGCTGGATCGCGGCCTCGGGGGGCAACAGGTGGCCCGCCGGGCGTTCAAAGTAGGCCGCCAGGGCCACGATGGCGTCGTCCTTGGTCCAGGAGCGTCGCGTGCGCACGCCGCGGCGACCCCGCCTCATGCCTTGAATCGACCTGCGGACCAATGGGCAACATTCCACACCAAAAGCGCTAATACCAGAGCGGTCTCGTATCGATTGGGTTGTCATGACCAAGCAAGTGGATACAGAGGAGGCGCTTCGGCACGCGATCCGTTCCATCCTCGACGGACCGGGGGATCCCCGCAGCGTCGACGGTGCCAAAGTGAACGCACTGCAGAGCATCGCATGGAGCTTGATCGGCCTCCTGGCCAAGGGCGTCGACCTGAACGGTGACGCGCAAGGCTCCATGGCGGAGCTCGTCGACCGCGCCGGTCTCCTCGCCGAAGTCCGCCCATAGACCGGGTATTTGCGCCCCGCTCGCCGCGTTGATCGCATCAATGCGTTGTGTGAAGTTGGGGCTAAAACAGGCTGGTAGTGTAGTGCACACTATCGGCGTTTGATTCGTCTTCGACTTTCTGCTGAGCGGCAGCATCGCCGGCAAGCCATCCAATGCCCTTGGCGTCGGGCTTGGCTGCGGGGCTCGAAAGCGGGCCCACCGACTAGCAGGCGTTGCAGGCAACGCCCGCGTCGCGGCGGTCCCGCTGTCGGGCTTTCGCCCTCCAGCGGGCCCACCGCGATTCGAACACAGGTCGCTGGTTTCGAAGACCAGCAGGATATCCAGACTACCCTATAGGCCCAGGATGTCTCAAAGGGGAAAGGAAGGAGAAAGGGAAGAGTGGGTGCGCAGACGCGCTTATTCCTCTTCGGAGTCAGCCGCGACGGCTTCCTCTTCGGAGTCTTCATCGCCTTCGAGTTCGACAGCGTCGTCCTCTTCGGCTTCGACGGGCTCAGGCTCGTCGACGATGATCGGGGTCTCATCGACCTCGATGGTCGGGGCGCCCAGGACCTCGGTCTTGGCGATCTCGACGCGGCGCAGGGGGTGGACCTTGCGGCCGTCCTTGTAGATGCGCGTGTTGAGGTCGCCGACCAGGACTTCCTTGAGGAAGGCGCTGAGGGTGTTCTCGGCGGCGCAGGCGGTGATCTGGTCGACCATCATCTGGCGGATGATCTGGGCCTGCGTGGTCTGGCAGCGGCGGTCACTGACGGCGAAAGGCTTGACGCGAAGGCGGCAGCCGTCCTTGGTCTTGACATCGAAGACCGCGGGGATCTTCGTGTGGCCGCGGCGGGTGAGGCGGCGGACGTAGTCGCTGGTCATCTCGTGGCCGACGAAGTAGGTGCGGGCCTGGTTGTCGACGACTTCGCCGACGCGGAAGTGGACCTTCACGTGCATCTGCTTCATGTCGCCGGTCAGATCGTGCATGGTGGCTTCAGCGGTGCGGCCAATGAGCTTGGCCGGTTCGTCGGCAAGCGTCTCGCCGATGACCTTGCTGTTGAAGGCCACGGGGGTGACGACCTTGTACCATTCCTTGGACTTCCACCGGTCCTTGACGCGGCGGGCTGCTTGACGAGCACGTGCTAGAGCCATATTCTCACCTGAGTATGGCGGCCGACAAACGTCCTCTATATGACTGTGTTGCCGGAGCTTGGGGGTGCTGGAGGGGCCTCTCCAGGAGTAAGCGCTTTTTGTCACAAATGTGTGACAGTCCTATGCTCCGGCATCACCCGTTGCTCACTGTGCTCGGTCGTCGAGGCCGCGGCGCCGTCGTCGACGCCCTGTGCGGTGCCCCGGATCAGACCTGGTCGGTGCGCGGACTGGCTCGCGAAGCAGGCGTCCAACCCGCCACCGCGGCACGGGCCGTGCAGGAGCTCGAGGCCCTCGGCGCCTTGGAGGTCATCCGCCCCGGCCGCGACGCCCAGGTCAGGTTCCGGCGCGACACAGAGATGGGGCGCGCCCTTTGGATGCTCCGCCTGCCAGACGTGCGGCTAGGCACCTGTAAGGCGTTCTCGGCCGCCTTCGGACACCCCCAAGGCGTGCGCCAAGTGCTGCGCTGGGTCGCCCCGCAAGACCACTCCGCCGACCCGCTCTGCCCCACCCGCATCGCGGTCGTCTGCCGCGACGATGCCGAACCGGCCCTCGATGCTGTAGGCCCCGCGCTGGACGGGGTCCGTGCGGCCGGCTGGCCGGCGCCCGATGTCACCGTATGGACGCGGGATGAACTGGTGCCTGACGACAGCATGGCCGTCGCCATCCTAGAAGGTCAACCGATCGCTTAGAGCGCAGCCATGATGAACGTGATGCCCAGGTAGGCAGCCACGCCGATGGCCACAAGGATACCGATCTTCATGACGGTCAGGGCCGTCTTGATGACGAAGCGCAGGACCAAGAACGCGATGACCGCGGCGGCGATGCCGAGGACGATGGGGGTAGGGGCCGAGAAGTCTCCGGCTTCGATCAAAGGCTGGATGGCCATCAGGAGTCCCAAGGGGAACATAGGGCGCCCACTTCACCAGGTGGCCAAGAACCTGTCTACTTGGACAGGGCCTTCCAGACGCGCCGGGTGTTGAGGCGGTAGACCCAGGTGTTCGGGTTCCCTTCCTCCTTGACGCGCAGGGCCAGCTTGTGATCCGGCAGGGTGCTGAACTCCTTGAGGCCCTTCAGCATCTCTTGGTCGAGTCCGCGCATGACATCGATGGCCTCGGCTTCGAAGGAATTGTAGTGGAACGGGAAATCGACGCCGGTGGCGACCACCTTGATGGTGCCGCGGCCCCGGAGCCCCGTGATCGTCACCAGTTCGCCGGTCAGTTCCCGGTCACCGAATTGTGGGTTAGGGAACCAGCGGTTGCAGTGCGAGCATAGCAACTCGCCCACCGCCTCGAGGCCTTCCACGTCCTGGTTGTCCTCGAGGACCTTCACGAGGATCCCGTCCTTGAAGGCCATGAACATCTTGGTGCTGCTGCAATGCGGGCACGCGTACATCGGTATGGCCCCTCAGGCGCTCTTCGTGGTTAGCCCTGACGCCCCAAGACACGGGGCAGGCGGAAGTGGCTGTACAGCATCCAAGCGGGTGTGCCCAGCAGTGCTCCTGCGATCAGCATGGTGGAGAACATCGCCAGAGCGATGGCGCGGCGGTGCGTCAGGCTCACCAGCAACACCTCCTGCTGCGGGTCGTCGGCATCCAATGCATCGACATCGAAACTGATGTGCCGGTCCCCGTCGAGCTCGACGTTCTCATTGGTGTACTCGAAGGAGTAGCCCCGGGGCACACGCATCTCGACGTGCATGGTCCACCCGGGCTGCATGCTCAGGTTGAGCAGTTGCGTGTACGCGGCCGCCGAGAAGAAGTCCCGCGCGCGCAGGGCATCGCCGTTCTCGTCCTTCAGCTTCTGGGCATACGCCTTCTTTGGGTCCTCCGGCTCGTCGCGGCCGGCGAAATAGGCGGATAGCAGGCTCCCCACAGATTCGGTGCGCAGGTAGCGCACAGTCGTATCCAGCGTCACGATGATGGGTGGCTCTGTCAGCGACGTGTCGCCCAGCGCTTTCAGGGGCTCGGTGTTCTCCCACAGGACCTCGAGCCCCAAGACCTCCAACTCAGGGAGGCTGGCGGTGATGTAGTCTGACAACGCACGCTCCTGTTCTTCCTGGAAGCTCGCCATCGCTTCGGCGGTGACCGACGCCCGGAAGACCTCAGCCGGGAGGAAGACTTCGCTCAGGAAGGTCGCGTTCTCGGCGCTGGTGTTGAACGCGTTGTCGCCCTCCAGCGCTGCCCGGATCCGTTCGGAGGAAATGAC
>JBFIDG010000167.1:0-4071 GCA_041581335.1 Thermoplasmatota archaeon | reverse complement strand
GTGGCCTTGCTTCTCGGCCATGCCGAACGCGTTGCCGAAGTAACCGCCTTCGATGTCCTTGACATCGATGCCGGCGTCCTCGATCGCTGCGTCCGCGGCTGCCGTCATCAGTTCGCGTGCTTGCAGCTCGTGCTTGCCGTATTGCGTGATACCGACGCCGACGACACAGACATCTCTGGACATGTTCACCCTTAGGATGGACAGGTGGGGTGATAAGGCCTGTTGACGGGGCTAGCCCAACCAGGCCAGCGCCTGCGCTGCCAGGTCGCCGTCGTCGGTGGCACCGATGACGCGGCCATCGTCTTCCAGGACCACGACCGCAGCCTTCTGGTTGGTGTCCTCGAAGCCGAAGGCCGTGGCCACCGCGTTGTCGTAATCGGAGCAGATCATGACGTAGTCTTCGGCGTTGTCTCCGAGTTTGGCGGCCATCTTCTCGTACGTCGCCTTGATCTGTGCGTCGGCGACCTTCTTCCAAAGGCCAGCCATCGACTTGAGGTTCACGACGTTGGCGACGACGACGTCATCCGCGGACGTGTGCTTGCCCCGGACCGCCTTGCCCACGAGCTTGGGGGCGTCGGCGGTGCGGGGGCCGTGCAAGACAAGGACGGCGCGGCGTCCCGCCAGGGTCTCCAATGAGACGACGCGGCCGCTCACGGCGGCTTCGGTCTTGAAAGCGGGGCATTGTTCGCCGGCTTGCATCGGTGCAGCACTCGGCGGGCGGGCTTTCAATGCTGTGCTTCGCGGCCCCAGACGACGGGCCAGTGCTGGCCGGGGTCGGGGATGCCGTCGGGCAGGGCGCCCAGGTCGGCCAGGCAACGGGCCAGGAACGGGCGGCTGTGGAGGTCGCCGTCGACGATGCGGCCGCCGTCGAGGAGGATGTCAAGGTCAAGGGTGCGGGCTGCCCATTTGTCCTTGGTCCGGATGCGGCCCTCGGCCGCTTCGATCTCCCGAAGCTGGTCGGCCAGGCCGGGCCCCTCGTGGCTGATGGCGATGACGCCGTTCCAGTAGTCGGCTTGCTCGGGGCGATCAAGAGCGGGGACCTGGTAGAATGGGGAGATGGCGGCCACATCCAACATGCCGCAGAGGCGGGCGATGGCAGAAGGGACGTGGATGTCGGGGTCTATGTTGCTGCCGACCGAGACGTGGATCATGGCCGGTGGATCTCTACCGCGACACTGTCGGCGAAACGCAAAGCGCCCGGTTTGGCGACCTTGACGTCGACGGCGATGACGCCCTCGCGTTTCAGCACGGTGTCGGCGATGTATTGGGCGAACGACTCCAGCAGGGCGTGGTTGCTCTCGTCGGCGTAGTGCACGAGTTCGTCGCGGATGCCGCGGTAGTCGACGGTGTCGGCCACGTCGTCGCTGGCTGCGGCCTTCGCTTGGTCATGGTGGATGACGATGTCCACGAGGACATCTTGTCGTGCTTTCTGTTCCCATGCGGCGACGCCGATGTGGGTGCGCAGATGCAGGCCTGTAATGTGGATCTTGTCAGTCATGGAGGTGCCTCCCGCCGTCGACGCTCACAGTGAAGCGCTCTGTGATCAGGCTAGTCACGAAGATGCCTCCCGCCGTCGACGAAGACGACGTCGCCGGTCACGTAATCAGCTTCGAGGAGGAACCGGACCGCGTGGGCGATCTCGTGGGGGGTGCCCATGCGCCCGAGCACCGTGGCTTCGATGGCGGCCTGCATGCTGGCATCTCCGCTGCCGTCGGTGGGTGTCAGGATGGGGCCTGGGGCGACGCCGTTGACGCGCACGGGAGCGAACTGGCGCGCCATGTCCTGGGTCATGTGCCAGAGCGCCTGTTTGGAGAGCAAGTAGGGTCCGTGCGCCGGGTCGTCGGCCGTGATGCGGGTGTCGAGCAGGTTGACGACCGCCTTGCCGCCCTGGGCAGCAAGGGCCCGCGTGGCCGCGAACGGCGCCCAAGCGTGGATGCGCATCATGTGGTCGACGTCGCCATACGTGGCGGTCGCCCACTTTTGCTGCGGGAATGCGGATGCATTATTGACGAGCAGGTCGATGGGGCGTCCGGCTGCCTCGGCAGCGGCGCCCACCAGGCTTTCGGCCTCTTTGATCTCGAGCAGGTTGGCGCGGACGGTCCATGCCTCGACGCCGCGGTCGCGCAGGTCGTTGGCCGTCGCTTCAGCCTCCGCTTCGGAGGTGCCGTAGTGCACGATGACGGGGCACCCGGCATCGGCTAGGGTCTCGCAGATGGCGCGGCCGATGCGCTTGGCGCCGCCCGTGACGAGCGCTGTCTGGCCGGCGAGGTTCATGCGTGCCTCAAGAGGCGGTCAAGTTTGGCGGCGAGGATGAAGTCGTTCTCCGAAAGGCCGCCGACCGCGTGGGTCTGCAAGGAGATGCGCAGGTGCTTGTAGCCGGTCAAGTGGAGGTCTGGGTGGTGGCCTTCGTCCTCGGCGAGGTCCGCGATGTCACGGATCATGTCGACGCAGGCGACGAAGTTCTTGCCCTGGATGTCGCGGTGGATCCAATCCCCCTCGCGGCGCCACGCCGGGCACTGCTTGAGGTAGGCGTCTGCTTCGGCCGCGCCCATCTTGGGGGTGCCGCCTTCGCACGGGGCGCAGCGCTTGTCGGTCAAGTCCATGCTGTGGGAACCGTATCGGGACTTGAATGACTTGGGCCTTTGGACAGGAACCAATGGTTATGGGCCCCGCGGCAAGAAGGAGTCGGTATGTTCTCCTGGCTCTGGCGTGGGTGGGTCGGGGATGATGTGGGCACGTTGGACACGCATGAGGGGGTGTGGGGTACGTTCATGGTGGTGTATGCATGGTTCCTGGGCTTGCAACTGTTGGATCTGGGTACCACGCTTGCGGTCATTGGCCAGGGGGGCATCGAGGCCAATGAGCTCGGGCCCGCACAGGCGATGGGGCTACTCGGGACCGAGGCCTTGCTCGCGATGAAGCTCATCGTCATGCTGGTCACATTGGTCGCCTGGATGCCTGCAGTGGCGTGGCTGCAGGATCGTCACGCGACGCGCAGCATGGGCCTGGTGTTGGCGATGATCCTTGGTGGGGCGCTGGTGTACACGGGGGTCGTGTTCTGGAACCTGGCGGTGCTGCGGGTCCTGTTGGCGTGATTTCACTCACCCAGCCCCATATCCAAAGACCTGGCGCGTGCCAGTCCGTCCCATGTGGTCCCCGCTCCTGGAGCCGGGCCTTGGGCTCCTGTCAGGCAGTCGCCGCGATCTGCGCGGTTTCGGGCAGGAGATCTGCCACTTCGCGATCCACGAACGCCCAGGCCCCGTGCTGTGGTGCGACGGAGACCATGGCTTCGACCCCTACCACATGGCCGAGCTGAACCTCGAACGCGGCCACCAGGCAGACCACGGCGCCGACCGGGTGCTGATCAAGCGTTGCATGACACCCTTCCAATGGGACACGGTGCTGACCAAGCACCTGGACGAGAAGCTGATGCAGATGGAGGCAGAGGCCGTCATCGTGTCGCCCTTCGACCGCTTGTTCTCGACGGATGAACTGCAGGACTGGGAGCAAGAGGACTACACGCGGTATGCCTTGAAGCACCTCAAGAACCTCACCCGGCGCCACCACATTCCGGTCCTCTTGTTCGTGGATATGGAGCGCTGGTGGCGCACCCATCCCGTGCTCGCCCAGGCCACCTATGAAGCGGTGCACACCCGCTGGACCATCGATGCCCCGGGCGGTCGCTGGCGCGCGGTCTGCGACAACGGCGAGGTCATCGACCCGTGGCTGCGCAGACAGGTCACGTTGCTGGACTTCCTCGACGAGCCGGTCCCGGTGCCCGTCATGACCAAGTCGCGGCGGCGGGAACTGGCCAAACCCATGCGGTCCTGGCGCAACCCCAGTCAGACCGTGCCCGTCGGCTAGAATCCCACCGATCTTTCACCCAGCCGTTTCCGGACCGACGCGAACGGCGACGGAGGCAGTCGGTCGCAGGCGGCGTGCACCACGCGTTTGAGGCGGCGGATCGCGGTCTCGGCATCGGGTCCGACGCCCTGGCAACCCGGCATGTTGGGGATGGTCGCGACCATGTGGCCGCCGCGTGCTTCGACATGGATATGGAGTTCCATGCCC
>JBFIDG010000166.1:0-4077 GCA_041581335.1 Thermoplasmatota archaeon | reverse complement strand
GCCGATGTCGACGGGCTTGCCGGTGACGATGCTGGGCACCGCGTGGCCGACGTTCATGGAGTACGTGTCCATGAACCAGGCCATCGTCTGGGCGTTGGTGTTGACGTCGGGGGCCGGGATGTCGACCTGCGGGCCGATGATGGGGCTGATCTCGCTGAAGTACCGGCGGGCCAGGCGTTCCAGTTCGCCGTGGCTCAGGTCTCGTGGGTCGACGATGACGCCGCCTTTGCCGCCCCCGTATGGGATGCCGACGATGGCGCACTTCCAGGTCATCCACATGGCGAGCGCCTTGACCTCGTCAAGACTGACGTGCTGGTGGAAGCGGACGCCACCCTTGGCGGGGCCGCGGGCCATGCTATGCTGGACGCGGTAACCGCGGAACACCTGGATGGTACCGTTGTCCATGCGGACCGGGAGGAAGACCTCCAATGCACGCATCGGGTGCTTCAGGACCTCGTGGATGTTCGGGTCGAGCTTCATGCGCTTCGCGACGTGCCTGAGCTGGACCAGGGCCATCTCGTAAGGGTTCATCTGCGTCGGCGCTTCGTCGTCTGGCATGGGCTCGCTGGCGCGGAGGCCTTCGCCCTATAAATCTGACGGGCGCTGTTGCCCCCTTGTGCTCGACGGCTTCGACCTGGATGTCCGCGCCTGGTCCTTCGGAATCTGGTGGCTCTATGCTTTCGCCACGTACTGCCTCGTCGGGTTCCTGTGGTTCTGGATCCGCCTGCACAGCCTGGCCCGCGCGGCGGCGGACGGATTGCCCGCCCAAGTGGAGCGCTACAACCAGGCGCTCAGAGGATTCCCCAACGCGGTCTTCGCCAAGATGATGGGCAAGAGCGCCATCCAGCCATAGGATGCTCCGGCGGCCGCCACATCGTGCAAGTATCGGCCATCGACCCGGAGGGGATGGCTGCAAAGGAATGAGTGTTTCAGATGGACGACTCTACCAGTAGTAGAAATCGTGTGTATCTGCATTAGCGTGCGGACCCATGAGGTTCACCAGTAAGGATATGGGTCGCTCCCCATAGTAAAGCCAATTGGTTTACCCCCTGAAGCTTGTCGCGACTGATTCCATGCGAAACGGAGGGGGACTGATCGGCTCCGTGGCGCCGCTTCAACGCAGGGCGATGCCGGGCTTCAGAGGTGCCGCCACAGCCTTCTTCGGCTCATCTGGGGCAGCACCATCGTCGGCGGCGAAGACCCGCACAGCAGGCACGCCCACCTCGGCCGCGATGAACGGCGCCGCCGCAGACAGGACGACCGCCTCGTCGACCCCTTCCAGCAGCACGGTGCGCTGGGCGGCAGTCCATTGGTTGACGGCCTGCGGCAACTTGCCGGTGAACGCCTGCACCTGCTTGCCCAGGGAGCGCATCTCGGGGTCTTGCATGACCTCGCCCATGAACTGGCCCATGGGGAACTTGCCATCCCCCGCCATGCGCAGCGCCTTGGCGGCCAGGCCACGCTTCCAGCCGGGCGTCGTGAAGAGCACCATCTCCTCGGGCTCCTCGACGCCGGCGAGCTTGACGACGGTCTTGATGTCCTCCAAGGTGTCGCGCAAGTAGCCCTCAGCGGCCAGGGCCGCTTCGTCCGACCCACCGGGCCTGGGGAAGGTCGTGACACTGCACAACCCGTCGCCCCCGGCGCGGCTCCAGATCTCTTCGGCCAGGTGCGGCAGCATAGGGCACAGCATGGCGGCCCATTCCTGGACGATGCGACGCAGTAGGTCGCCGTTCTGGCCACCCCGGCGCTGGTACCAGCGCAGCGTCTCAGGGATCGAGTAGACAAGTTCGCCAGCCGCGCCGCGCAGGTCGTATGCCTCGTAGGCGGCCCCGGCGCGGGTGACGTGCTGGGCCCATTGGCTTTCGAGCCAGGCATCCATCACGCCGGCGCCGCCGGCGACCTCGAGCAGGTCATCGGCCAGGCGGCCCACGCGTAGGACCTGCAAGCGGTAGGTCAGGACGATGTCCGGATCCCACTCGATGTCCACGTGGGGGCTGCCGACATGGCAGTAGTACAGGCGCATGGGGTCGACGCCGTAGCGCTTGGCCGCGCCTGGGATCGGCTCCGCACCGCCCTTGGATTTGCTGATCTTGGCGCCCGCCTTTTGGGTGACCCACCAGTTGACGAAGATGCCCTTAGGCCACAAGGCCGGGTCCTTCATCAGACCGACCATGTTCATGATCCAGACGGGGAAGTGCACGGTCTGGTGCTCCTTGCCACCCAGGTTGATGTCGAGAGGCCCGAAGTGCAGCAGGTCCTCCCGGATCGTCTGCCAGATCGGGGCCTTGGCCTCGCCGATGCCGTTGAAGACGAAGTCGAAGAACGCGTCGTCGAGGTCTTCGGGCTTCAGGGGACGGCCGGCGTTGTCGCCGTAGCCTGCGTGGTCTGGGCCTTCGTCCACGTAGCGACTGACCAGGTAGTACCAGGTGTAGAACGTCGAATCGGCGATGGGTTCGACGATCCAGTCCTGCTTGAAGGGGAACTTGGTGCCGAGCCACGAGCCGCGGCGCACACAGGCACGGTCGCCGAACCAACGCATGACGTTCTCGACATCGTCCGCGTAGCGTTGCGGATAGATGTCCATGGTCTTGGCGTGGGCTACGCCTTGCTCGGTCCAGGCTTCGTCCGCGTAGTGGATGAAGTCCTGGTCCGGGATGCGCTTGACGTCGACGATCTCGCCGGCGCGGCTGATGACGGTCTCGCTGAACTGGCGCAGGAAGCGGCCATGGTCGGCGGCGGTGAAGTCGTCGCGGAGCTGGTCCTTGATCTCCTTGATGCGCTTGCCGGCGTAGGGGCCGCACGCGTCGGTGAGAATCCCCTTGTTGAACTCATCCGCGTAGATCTCGTCGGTGGCCAGGGCGAGGGCCTCGGCGTCGTCCTGGGAGGCGACGCCGTGCTTGTCGCAAGCGACCTTGGCGGGCAGGCCGTCGTAGCCCTCGATCTTGACGATCTGCGGCGGCTCGCCGAGGGTCTCCAACAGGCCGGCGTCCCGGTATGCAGCGTAGTCGAACGGCGCGTGGCCAGGGA
This sequence comes from Thermoplasmatota archaeon, assembly GCA_041581335.1. GTDB lineage: Archaea > Thermoplasmatota > E2 > JACPAO01 > JAHFTW01 > JBFGSX01. The sequence continues at coordinate 1,050 of JBFIDG010000166.1, read as the reverse complement.
CGCTCATGACGATGCCCGAAGCGATCATCGGGTCGACGAAGCTGCCTGCGACGACGGGGATCTTGGCGCCGGTGACGGGAGCGGTGGCGACCTCTCCGACCAGTTCGCTGCCCATGATCTGGATATCGAGGGCTTCGGCGCGCTCCATCTGCCATTCGAGCTTGGTGCGGCCTTGCTTGGAGGCGATCCAGACCTCAGAGTCGTCGTCGTCACCGACGGCGCCATCCTTCCAGACGCGCACCAGTTCGTATTCGTGCTCGGGCTTGACCCAGAGGTTGGTCACGCCATACACGGTCTCCGGGCGCAGCGTGGCGCACGGCAGGATGATGTGGTCGAAGTTGTCGTCGGCGTCGACGATGTCCCCGGCCGGGATGCTGAAGCGCAGCGCCACGAACTCTTGGATCTCGGCGCTGCCGCCTTGTTTGATGTCGGTCTCGGACTTGTCCACGGCGACCGGGCCGGCGACCGGACAGAAGGGCGCGTAGTGCGGCTTCTGGATGAGGTAGCCCAGGTCATTGAGGCGGCGGAACTGCCATTGGATGAACTTCTGGTAGCCTGGGTCGATGGTGGTGACGTTGCGGCGTTCGTCGATGAGGAAACCGAACTTCTTCCAGTAATCGTGGGTGTAGACGTGGGCGAAGTAGTCGACGACCTGCTGGGGGTCTGCGAGGGCTTCGATGTCGCCTTCGTAGCCGTTGCTGCGCAGGTACTCGGTCTTCTCGCCGCGCTCGACGTCCTTGGCGAAGGCGACGGCGGGTATGCCACTGGCGTGGAAGCCGGCCGGGAACAGCACGTTGTGGCCGGTCTGCCGCTTGTAACGGGAGAACACGTCCGAGTAGGTGAAGCCCCGCATGTGCCCGACGTGCAGGTATCCGCTGATGCCGGGGTAGGCGAAGTGGATGAAGTAGCTCGGCTTCGAGTCGTCGCGCTCCGCGTGTTGGAGGCGGGCGTCCCACCAGCGTTGCTGCCACTTCTCGGTGACGGAATCCAGGTCCCACTCGGCCATGACGATGCGGCGACCTGGCGCCAGGGTTTCAAGGTTGGTGCCGG
>JBFIDG010000165.1:0-4149 GCA_041581335.1 Thermoplasmatota archaeon | reverse complement strand
TCGAGAAGGCGGACGCCTCCAAGGCCGACCTGGAAGCCAAGACCGAGGAACTGAGCAAGGTGCTCGAGCCCGCGGTCATGGAGATGTACCAGAAGGCCGCCGAGAAGGCCCAAGCCGAAGGCGGCGCAGCCGAAGGCGGCGCAGCCGAAGGCGGCGCAGCCGAAGGCGGCGAAGAGGCCTGGACCGGTCAGCCAGACGAGCCCGACGTCGTCGACGCCGAGCCCGCCGACGACACCAAGGCATAGGCGCAGGCCGCTCTGGCTGCGGTCACCCGACATCAAAGGAACGGGTAGCGTCAGCCAGAGCGACAACCTGCGATGAGGCGACGTTTAGCCGATGAGCCTACGTTGCTTTTATCGGGCAAAAGGGCCGTCCGCGACTGATGCGTGTGTTGTGGGCCGTGCTGCTCGTCACTGTCTCCCTTGCTGGTTGCAGTGCGGACACGCCCGCGGCGACCGTCCAGACTTGCCAGGAAGAGTCCTGCATCGCGACCATCGCCGGGGCCGACGCGGTTGACACGAACCGCGACATCCGCGGCGTCGTCGTCGATGAGACCGTGACGCCGGTGCCGCTGGTCCGCATCACGCTATGGCAGGCGGGCGAGAAGCTGGCCGCGTTGACGACCGACGACCAAGGGGCGTTCACGCTGCGGGGCGTCCCCGACGGCTTCTATCGGCTGGTGGCCGCCCGCGACGGCTTTGATAGCACCGAGACGCAGCTCGATGTCGGGCCGTCCACCAAGGGCACGCTCCGCGTACAGATCATCTCACAGCCGCCCATCGTACCCATCCACACGCTGCTGAAGTGGGACGGCATCGTGGGCTGCTCGGTGCGGATCGTCAACGGCGGGGCCCAGGTCTGCAGCCTGATCGTCAGCATCCTCGGCGACCCGTCGATGAACGATCACTCCAGAGGATTCTATGACGAGATCATGGAGGCAGGTCGGGCACCTTCGTGGGCCCAGGCCGAACTTCACTGGGAATCCAACCAGGCAGCGGGCGACGCGCTCATGATGGACGCGTGGCGCTATGCCCCCACCGGGCAGACCATCAAGCGCGTCGGGATCGCGGAGGGCCTATCACCATTGACCACAGCCTTCGATGCCAAGGCCATCGAGGACCATGGCATCGGCCAAGCGACCAACGTCTCGATGCCGCACGGACTCCGGTTCTCCATGTGGTCCGGAAGCGAGAACAACCTCGTTCCGGCAGCCACCATCCAACAGGACTTCACGCTGTTCTTCAGCCTCATCTACAACGTCACGCCCCCTGAAGGCTGGACGTTCCTCCGCGACGGAGCCCTTACATGACCCCCCAAGCCACCCCGAACCGCCCCATGATGGGCGCCATTGCCCTCATGCTCCTGACCACGGTGCTGGCCGGCTGCTCGGGCGACGTCACGCCGTCTGCCACAATCCAGACCTGCGATGAAGACGCGTGCCAGATCACGGTTGCCGAAGCGCCTGAGGCGCTTGAGATCCGCGGCGTCGTCGTCGATGAGACCATCACGCCCGTCAAAGGCGTCACCGTGAAACTGTTCCAGGGCACGGAGCAATTGGCCAAGGTCAACACGGGAAGCAACGGGGCGTTCAAGTTCCTAGGGCTGGCCGACGGCTTCTACCGCTTGACGGCGCAGCGCGAAGGCTACGACAAGGCCGAGACCCAGGTCGACCTCCAGATCGGAGGCCCCGCAAGCCTGCGCATGCAGATCACGGCCCGCCCGCCGATCGTGCCGATCCATACGCTCATCGAATGGGATGGTTTCGTCAGCTGCAGCACGTACACGATTGTCGTCTACGTCAGCGCCGGGTGCGGGTTCCTCAGCATCGTCACAGGCAACCCCCGGGAGATCGATCGCTACCGCAACTTCTGGGACGAGACCATGGAACCGGGCATCGCCCCCGACTGGCTGCAGGCCGAGCTCTACTGGGAGGCGAACCAGATCGCCGGCGAAGGATTGTGGCTCCACCCGTGGCTCTACAACCCTGACCAGTCGGGGCGCAAGTCCTTACGCGGCGTCGAAGGCACCTCCCCACTGATGCTCGCCATGGACGGCGTAGCCATCCACGAGCATGGCATCGGCGGCGCGACCAATGTCTCGATGCCGCACGCCATGGGGTACGGGATCTGGGCGGGCAGTGCAGATCCACTGACCCCCAGCATCGTCATCGAACAGCCATTCACGATGTACTTCAGTCTGCTCTACCACCAGACCCCGCCAGAAGGCTGGATGTTCATCCGCGACGGCGAGCTCTGAGTTGTTTTCACGACGCAGCTAGTATTCGACCCCTCCACCAATGAGGGTATATACCAAAGCCAGAGCTTTTTGACTCAGCTTCCGGCGTTAGCCGCACTCGACCCACACCCGTCGGAAGCTGTTTCCCGAGCCCACTTGGGCACGGGATCCCCGTCCGGGGCCGTCACGCACCGCATCGCAGAGACGCCCCGGGACCTCTTCGAGGTCTCTGGAATCAAACCCCAGAGCGGGGGCTCCGCTTCCATGCGATGGCGAGCGCCGCCAGCGCCAAGACAGGCGGCAACGGCGTGCTTCGTGCACGGGGCGCGACGACATCATCCAGAGGGAGCGGCGCCTGCGCGGTCATGTACGCCGACCCGATGAATCCACTTCGTTCGATGATGATGCGCCACTCCCCGGCCGACGCGTCCAGCAGCATCCAGCCGGCGTCGTCGTGGCCCCAGGTCTTGGCGAACAGCGACGCGCCGTCGGGGCCGAAGACCGCGATGGAGAGGTTGCCCGCTTCGTGAGCGATGTCCCACGTCACGTTGATGTCAGAGCCGTTGCGTGGCCAGGTGTAGGTGGTGCTGACGTCGCTGCCGTCGCCCAGTTCGGTCAGACTGATCGATTCCCCGGCCAGCCCCCGCTCGAGATGCAGGGGGCCCCCCGGCATGGGCACGTCCGGCAGGACAAGGTACGTCTCACCCCCCTGGACACGGAGTTGGGGCCCGAAGAAGGCATGGCCGGTGGCCGTGATGTTCCACCACAGCGGGCCCGCAGGCAACGGGGCAGCCACGGGCAAGGACCAATGGAGGACCTGCATACCTGCGATGACCGTCAGGTTACGTGCGGTGCCGTTGGCGATGCGGGTACCGTTGGTTTCGACGCTCATGGTGACCGACACGGCGGCGCCTCCCGTCGTGCCGTCGAACACGGCCGTCGCGTTGAGCAGTCCATCAAGCACGATGGGCGCTTCGAGGGCGGGGTCCAGCCTGAGACTCCATACGACCACATCCGAGGCTTTCACCTGCCCAGGGTTCTTCGTGGCGTTCGCCCTCGGGTCGTCGACCAGGGTACTGAGGACCAGGTCCGCCCCGGTGTCGACCGCGTACAGGGGCAACGCTGCGCCTTGCGGAAGCAACAGCAACAACACGAACCACGCCTTCACGCGGGGCCACCGGCAGGAGTGGTCAAAACGCTGGCGCTCGGCGTCCGACAGGCAATGCCACGCGCGCCGGCGGGCCCGGCGCTGGCGATCACGCCTTGAGAACCCGGCCGGACCTCTACGCGGGCTGAATGACGACCTGGTGGATGACGCCCTTCAGGTGAAGGATGCTGAAGGTATGCAGGCGGGGGGCCTTGCCGAAGCGGCCGCTGACGCTGACCTTGAGATTGACGATGTGGCCATCGCCCGAGATGTCCTGGATCGTGAAGCTCGGACGCGTGGCCGGAGCCAGCAGGACCGTCTCCAGGACGCCCTTGATGGCGTCCTTGCCGGTCAAGGTGCCGTCATTCCACGGGCTGCGCAGGTCCGCATCGTCGGCGAGCACGGCCACGGCGCGCTCAACGTCGTAGCTGCGGATCCCTTCGAAGAATTCGTGCACCGCTTCGGCGTACAGTCCGCGCCCGATGGTGGCCATGGGGCGTGCCAGTCGGCGTGGGGAAAAAAGGCTACGGGCCTAGCGGCGGCGCAGCATGGCGATGGCCAGGAGCGCTGGGACCACGACCAAGCCGAAGCCCGGACTCTCCTTCTTGTCGGCACTGGGGGCGGCATCAGGGCCATCTTCCCCGTGCACGTCCGCATCCTCTTGGCCAGGGCCGCCGATGTCGCCATCTGGGGCCGCGACGTGGGGGGCCAAGCGCAGCCACAGCTCACCACTGGCATCGCTTGCATCCACCGTGATCGTCCAGTTC
>JBFIDG010000164.1:0-4245 GCA_041581335.1 Thermoplasmatota archaeon | reverse complement strand
GTACTCGATCCTCTGGGTGCCCTTGCCTTTGCCTTGGCGCCCGAGGATCTGGATCTCGCCGATCTCGCCCGTGTTGCGGACATGCGTCCCGGCGCATGGGCACAGGTCGATGTCATCGCCGATGCGGATGACGCGCAGGTCCGTCACCGACTTGGGCAGCAGATCCATGTTCGTGCGGGCCTCCGGCATGATGCCGTTGACCTCTTCGCGGGTCATGGTGACCGCTTCGATGTCCTTCTTGGCCTTGATGAGGTCGTTGGCGGCGGAGGCCAGGTCGTCCAGCATCTCAGGCGTGAACTGGATGGGGTTGAAGTCGATGCGGCTGCGGTCGGCGTGGATCTGATTGCCCACCGTGCGCGTGCCATCAAAGAGCTCGTAGGCGACGCCGCTGACCAGGTGCTGCGCGGTGTGCATGCGCATGTGTGCGTAGCGGCGCTCCCAATCGATGGTGCCCTTGACGGTGCTGCCTTCCTCGATGACCTGCGCGGCGTCGCCGACGACGTGCTTGACCGGGCCACGCTTCGTGACCTCGTTGACCTCCAGCACCGTCCCGTCTTCGAACTCGAGTCGGCCCGTGTCCCAGTTCTGGCCGCCGCCAAGCGGATAGAACAGCGTCTGGTCCAGCATCAGCCAATCCGGCTTGGCCATCGTGACGGTCGCCTCGAACTCGGTCTGGTAGCATGCGTCGATGGAATCCATGTAGAGCAGCCGCGTCATACTGGGGTCAGGGGTGCGCCCCTTCTTCGGGCTTGCGCCGGCCAAGGCTTTCAAGAAGGGCCGCATTGCCTTGCTCGTGCGACTGCTGTCTCTGGCACTGCTCATCCTCCTCATGGCTCCCCTCGTGGCGGCACAGGGCGCTCCAGCCCCCACCGTGACCCTCACGGCGCCCGAGACGCCGGTCATCGTGGACCGCGAGGAAGACCGCACGTTCACCATGACCGTGCGGTTCGACAGCGAGAATCCCTTCGACGGCCTGCAGCCGCGGCAGATCCGCATCGAGCAGACCGTGACGCCGGCCGGTTGGAGCGTCCGTGTGTCGCCGAACCAAGTCTCGCTGGCCAGCGGCGAGAGCGCCACCGTGACCGCCACCGTCACCCTGGGCGCCGGCGCTGTGCAGAGTGAGACCAAGGTAACGTTCACCGCCAAGCTCGTCCCCCGCGGCGCAGAAGGCACCCCTCTTGGCGCGTTCATCGACCCTGAGGCGCAAGGCACGAGCGAGGTCACCTTGAAGCGCGAGGACCCCTTGACCCGCGAGGTCCTGGAAGGCGTCGGTTCATGGATCTGGGTCGTGCTGGGCGCCGCCGCGCTCGTCGCCGTCATCTTGGCGTTCGTCCTGGCCCGCGGCAACAAACCCACGGTCGTCATGCAGACCCATTCCCCTCGCGCCACCGTCGCGCCCGGGCGCTCCGTCGCCGTGCCGGTGACGGTCGAGAACCTGCTGCGCGCCGAAGACACCATCCTGTTCCACGTGGCCCCCGTGCCCGCCGGTTGGGCCGCCAGCCTGCCGGTGCCCGAACTGCCCCTGGACGGCAAGCGCCGCGAGGAGCTGCACCTCGTCGTCACCGCACCCAAGGACGCCCCCCGAGGCACCGAAGTCTCCGTCGGCCTGTCCGCCAGCAGCGCCCGCAATCCGGGCCGCATCGCCGAACTGGTGGTCAAGGTCGTCGTCGGCGACAGTGAAGCCAAAAAGGCGGCCGGCGACACGACGCCCGCTGACAAGAAGCGCGCCTAATCGCGCCGCAGCACGACACGCACACTGGCCCGCGTGACGCGTGCCCCCGCGTAGCGCGGCGTCCGGCTCTCCACTTCTTCTGAGACCATGGTGAAGCCAGGGTGCTCCCGCATGATGGCCTCGGCATCGCAGAAGTGCGTCGTCCGGCCATCCTTGAGGACACAGGTACCGTCCTCCACCGGTTCGCCCTGCATGGCGCGCAGATCCTCCGGGGCCAGGCGCTCGACGATGAGGTGGCCGCCCGGTCGCAGGACGCGGTGCTTCTCCGCCGCTGCCGCCGCGCGGCCGTCGGTGAGCAAGTGGCCGGTGCAGTGGACATCCAGCACCGCCGAGAACGCGCCATCGGCGAACGGCAGCACCGACGCGTCCGCCAGCACGCCTTCGCCGAGGCGGGCCAGGATGTTGAATGAGATGTCCAGCCCAATGGCCTGGATGCCCCGTTGTTGCAGGGGCTTCAGGAGCTTGCCGTTGCCGCAGCCGAGCTCCAGGACCGGCCCAGCGCCCAGCAAGGGCAGGAGCGCTTCTACGGGGCGTTCGCCGCGCCACGGCGCCACCTGGGCATGGTAGAACCGGTCCCAGGCGTTCGGCGCGCGCTCCACGCCGCGGCCACCGGCGACAGCATGATAAGGCCGCCAGGGGTCGAAACGGCATGGCGCGGCGACGCAACAAGGGCGAAGAACGCCAGATCGTCCGTCGCCGCCTCGACGTGCTGCTGGCACGGGCGCGGGATGAGAGCCTCGGCCCAGATCAAGATCTGGCCCACCGATACAGCGACCTCGTCATGCGCCTGGCACGTCGATACCAGATGCCGATGCAGCCCCAACAGAAGGTCCAGGTGTGCAAGAAATGCCGCACCTACCGCACCAGCGCCACGGCGCGCGTGCGCTTCCACGGCGGCCGCATCGTCACCACCTGTCTCTCCTGCGGCCACATCCACCGCCGTCCACTGGTGAATCCATGAACATCGACAAGAACCGAATCAAGCAACTCAAGTCGGACTCGACGAAGACCGACGTCACCGTGACGGTCGGCAAGAACGGCATCACTGACGCCACCATCGAAGAGCTCGACCGCCATCTCAAGAAGGACAAGCTCGTCAAGGTGCGCCTGTTGAAGTCCGCCACCCACGAACTGGGCATGGACTCCCAGGCCGCCGAGCTCGCCGAGCGTACGCGCAGCATCCTCGTCGATGTCCGCGGCGGCACGGCCTCGTTCTTCCGGCCTTGACGCAAGACTGAAGACCCGTCTCTCCCCCTTCGACCCCGATGCGAGCGGTCCTGGTCCTGTTGAGTCTCGTGCTGGCCGGCTGTGCTTCCGTGCAGACCGACGGCGACGCCGTCCTTGACGTGGAGGCTCCGGTCGACCCCTGCGTGTCCGTCGCGCCCCTCGCAGCGCCCTCCGGGATCGCAGCCGTCCCTGGCCCCGGCCCCGGCATGGCGACCGTCACGTGGGAGCCCGTCGATGACGCCGCGCGCTACATCATCTACCGCGACGGCGAACCCGTGCTCCTCGGCAACACCCTCGCCTTCGGCGACCACGGCAGCCGCAGCTACAAGGTCGCCGCCATCGACGCGTGTGGCCTGGAAGGGCCCACAAGCGCCGCTGTGACCAGCCTCGCCCTGCCCGGCGCCGAGGCGCTGAAGGTCGGCGTGACGCCCCTGGGGCGCGCTGACGGGTCCCAGATGCGTGCCTACCCCGTGCTGGATGCCGACGGCAACGTCACAGGCAACGCCACGTGGCGCATCGTCACCGGCACCGGCAACTGCTGCGAGAACTACGTCATCACCACGCCGACCGGGCGCATCGTCGACTTCGGCGGCACCTTCCTGCACTACTCCGACGACGAAGGCCTCACCTGGTCCACCGTCGGCGCCATCACGCCCTACCTGAACGGCGAAGGCGCCCTCGTCACGGGCCCCCAAGGGGACATCGCCGCCGTCGGCTGGGACCCCTATACCGGCGACCGCCTCTGGGCGCACAAGTACGTCGCCGCCGACGACCAGTGGTACACGCAGGTCATGCCCCTTCACCAGCCGTTCTACGACCGCGCCTGGACGACGATCCTGAAGGGCCCCTTCGAGATCGCCGGCCGCGTCGCGCCCTACATCGTGCTGGTGGAGTCCAATTTCCATGGCAGCAGCGCCACCGTGCTGCTCCGAAGCCTGGACGCCCTGCATTACGCCGAGGTCACCGACGCCGCCCTGCCGACGCTTCGGGAACCCAGCTCCGGCATGCCCCTACTGGGCGCCGACCCGGACATGGACTGGATGCACCCCATCAGCCAAAGCCCCAGCCGCCCCCTCGCCCCTGGCTTCGGCCTGCAACAGGGCAGCCCAACGAGCCTCCCGGGCAGCACACCCTGCACCTGGCGTCTCGTCCACGAAGACGGCAGCCACTCCTGCCCCGGCGTCCCCTTGGCCGATCTGCCCCGCAATCAGCCGCTGCTGGTCGACGGCGCCGGCAACATCCACCACTTCCTCGTCGAAAGCACCCAGTTCACCTATCGCATGATG
>JBFIDG010000163.1:0-4253 GCA_041581335.1 Thermoplasmatota archaeon | reverse complement strand
GGCAACGGCCCCGCTAGTGCCCCGGTCACCGCGACCCCTGCGCGCCCCATCCGGTTCACCCTCGAGGTGAGCCTGGACGGCGCCGACTGGCAGGCTGCAGACGTCTACGATGAAGGCAACGAGGCCTGGCAGCACGCCGTGCCCGACCTCCCCGACGGCACCTACACGTTCGCGGCCCGCCTCATGGATGCCGGCTTCGAACGCCACAACGCCGTGATCTCCATCATCGTCAGCCACGACGCTGATGGTGACGGCGTCCCCAACTCCGAAGACGTCTGTGAAGGCCACGACGACCACGCCGATCTGGACGGGGACGGGACGCCCGATGGCTGCGACGACCAGGACAACCGCGACTCTGACGCCGATGGCGTCGAGAACTGGGCCGACACATGCGAAGGTCACGACGACGCGGCCGATCTGGACAACGACGGCACCCCCGATGGCTGCGATGACGACCGCGATGGCGACGGCGTCGCCAACGACGCTGACGCCTTCCCCGACAACGGCGCTGAATGGGCCGACTCCGACGCTGACGGCGTCGGCGACAACGCGGACCAGTGCGCTGGCTTCGACGACGCCCGTGACTACGACGCCGACGGCATCCCTGATGGCTGCGACGCAGACTTCGACGATGTTGACGGTGATGGCATCCACAAGGACGTCGACAACTGCAAGGAAGTCTACAATCCTGGCCAAGAAGACCTAGACGGCGATGGCCGCGGAGACGTCTGCGACAGTGACCGCGACGGCGACGGGCACAGCAACGACCGCGAAGTGGAGCACGGGACGGATCCCGACGACCGAAACAGCTACCCTGGCAAGGTCAAAGCGTAAGCCAGCGGCTTTTCTTCTCCCTTTCTTCCCCATTTCTTTGACTTCGGCGACCTGCAACAAGGCCGTCGGAGGATGTGGCCTTGGGCGCATGGTTCGCGCTCGGTCGGGCTGGACGCCATCAGGAGGGCTGTCGGAACCTTCCAGACCCGTTCGATGGCATTTTATGAATCGCCTCGCATGGAGCGGCTAACAGCCACGGCCAGGTCTCCTGGTCGGGCAACCTCCGAGGAACCCTCCATGCGCAATTCTCCATCGCCGACCCGTCGATCCTTCCTGAACGTGGCCGTCGTGCTCCTGCTTGTTTCGGCCTCTGTGGCTGTGATCGTGCCGTCCGCGACGGCCTCGCACAATGCCACCGGCAACGCGCCGGATCTGATCAGCGCTTACTTCCTCGATGCGGACAAGAATGGTCGATTCGACCAGGTCGCCGTGGTTTTCGCGGCAGATCTCACCGCCGGCGACCACAATGTGGACCGCGAACGCGTCCCTCTGGCTGCCACGCTGCGCCCCACCGACTTCCGCGTCGATGGCCACGTGGTCCTCGGTTGCACTCCCGTGACCGGCCACGCCTGTGTGTCCTCGGGCGACCTCGACAAGAATGCTGCCACGCCGGAATACATCCTGGTCATCGACGAATCGCTTGACTACAAGACCGGCGGGGCCCTGCCGGCCGTCAGCTACAAGCGCGGCACCTTGACCGACACCGAGGGCGATTTCATGGCCGATGACAGCGACGTGGCCGAATTTGATGGGGCCTCGCCCATCTTCACGGCCGCCTACGCTCGTTCCGGCGACGGCACCGTCATCGCCCACTTCACCGAGACCATCGCCAACCTCAACGTCGCCGGCAGCGTGTTGGGCGGCGGGGATTCCGCGCTCAACGCCGGTGACGTATGCTACACCGACAAGGGTGGCACGACCCAGGTCGTCGCTTCCGCCAGCGCCTCCGGCAGCACCTTCACCATCACCATGGGCAGCTCAGGCACTGGCCACGCCAGCACCCTGCAATCCCAGGACATCAATCAGCCCGCCACGATCGGCTTCGGTGACAAAGACGGTGCCGGCTGCAACAACGCCGCGGTCCAAGATGCGGCGGGCAACAAGGTCGCCGCAGGGCCGATCCGCCCTATCAGCGACATCCAGGCCCCGTTCATCGCCGGCGCATACGGCAACCCGGGCACCTCGGAGCTCCTTGTCATGTTCAATGGCCCGGTGACCAAGGTCGGCGGCGGTGGCCTGGTCGTGGGTGATCTCCAATACATCAACAACGCGGCAGGCGGCGCCACGGGCATCGCCGCCGTCCAGCACACCGCTGGATCCAACATGGTCCGACTCACGCTGGCTGGCGTTCTCGTCAAGGACGAAATGGCGGCCGGGGGCGACCAGATCCGCATCCAGGCCGGCATTGTCGCCGCTCTTGGCGACGCTGACAACATCAACGGCGCCCAAGCGGTCACCCTCGACCGCAACAAGCCCGTCACCGGTGACTACGCGCCCATGACCCACAACCGCTTGGTCCCCCGCGCCACCGGCGCGTTCACCATCGACCAAGACGTCGACGGGGCCATCGACGCCATCCTTGTGCTCTTCTCGGAGAACATCTTGGATGTCGACGACAGCTGGGCCGTCCACACGATCTCTGGCAACGCCCGCACCGCCGTCGCCCTGGAGGCCGTCGGGACCGAAGCCAAGCTGGCCACGGGCGCCTCCTGCGGCGGCGGCGCTCTGCCGGACGTGCCACGCGCCGTCTACGTCTGCATCCAAGAGGATGCGGCGGTCCTCGGCACCGGCGCGACGCCTGTCATCAGCTACGGCGGCAGTACGCTCGCTGACCATGGTGACACCTTTGTCCGGCCGTTCGCCAATCTGCCCGTAGCAGACTCGGCCAAGGCCACGGTCCTGCAATACAAGACCCTCGACCGCAACGGCAACGGCCAGGTCGACGCCATCGAACTCCTGTTCTCAGAGGCCATCGATGACAGTTCGTTCGTCGCCAGCGAATGGACGGTCATCGACCCCGTCAACACCGACAGCACCCTCGCCAGCCCCTTCAAGGGCAAGTTCGGCGACGGCGACGACGTCGCCTTCACCGTCACGGGTGCCGCGACTGGCGCCACGGCGAACGACGCCATCCTGCTGCTCGAGCTGACCGAACGCGGCACGCCTGACACGGGCATGCTCCCCGGCATCAAGTTCACCCGGTCCAGCGGCCTGAAGGATGTCTCCGGCGTCGCTGTCGCCAGCTTCGACACCACCGATGGCAAGGCCAAGCAGATCCCCGGCGACATGGATGACGACGAGGCCACCGAGCCCCACATCGTCGATGGCGCCCGGCCTGTGCTCGTCCGCACCGGTGGCACGGTCGGTTCGCGCTCGCTGATCATGACGTTCAGCGAACCGGTCTCCAACCCCAGCGGCGCCAAGCTGGCCGCCGGTGATCTGGTCTACAACAACATCAACCAAGCCGGCGCCTCGGGCTTTGACGGCGGTATCGATCACGTCGCCTTGACCGCCGTCGCCACCGCGACGCTGAACGCGGACCTGACCTCCTCGGACTTCTCGTCGGACACGGTGACCGTCAACGCGGACCGCGTCGTGGAGTCTGCGGCCACCAAGTACGTGGCGTTCACAAACGGCCGGACACTGACGGCCGCGGACACGACGCCTGCCTCCGCGGCGCAGGTCACCAAGCCCTTCGCCAGCGTCTCCAATCCGACCATCAGCTCTGCCGTCACCATTGACAGCAACGCAGATGGCCTCATCGATGGTATCCGCATCACGTTCGATCGTGACATGGATGATGGTGCCAGCTGCGCCAACCTGGACTCCAGCACGTGGACCGTCCGCTTCGGCGGCGTCGCCATCAAGGCAGCAGACCTGGCCCTTCACACCCACCTCAAGACCGCATCGGCTCCGGATTGCAGCACTGCGCCGGCGGCCGACCGCCATGATGCGAAGGTCTTCCTCGCTTGGACTCCTGGGACGGACTACAAGTGGCCCACCGACGCGACGCCGACCATCAGCTACGCCGGCCAAGGTGGCGTATCGTTCCTCCGCGCCAAAGCGGGCGGCGAACCCCTGCAACCCCTGAGCAACCGGGCCACCACGGACGGTGCCGCTCCGGTGCTGTTGACCGCTTCGGGCAGCGCCGATGACAACGTGCTGACATTGACGTTCAGCGAAGGTGTGCGTGGTTCCGCAGCGGGCGGCAAGATCCGTTTCCAGGATCTGCGCTACTCCGATGTCAACGCCGGCGGCGCTTCCGCCTTCAACACGGTCACGCAGCACACGCCCGGGACCGCGACGGTCACCGTGACGCTCAACCAGAAACTCGCGATGGCGGACATCGGGTTTGACGCCGTGCGCCCCACCGCCACGGTCGTCGACAACGTCGGTCTGGTCGCGCTTCCCCAGAACAG
>JBFIDG010000162.1:0-4262 GCA_041581335.1 Thermoplasmatota archaeon | reverse complement strand
CTCATCCTACTCGCGGGCTGCGCTGCATCCCCTGACCCCGTCATCGACGAGACTCCACCCCTGGCCTGTGCCGCGGAAGGGGTCTGTGGCCAAAACGGCCAATTGACCGAAGACGGGCGCGACCTGCGCACGGATCTCACGACGGCCGACGTGGTCAAAGCCCCCAAGTGGGCCCGTGGCGACGTCTTCGAGCAACACCTGTTCCTGGGCTCCCGTGACGCGGAAGGCACGCACATCCAGACCGTCGTCATCGACACCAGCGGAGGCTACCGGATCGCCACGCCAGACGAAGCCAGCGCGCGCTACGAAGCGGTCTACGACCTGCCGGTCCTGGGAGACATCGGATCAGGCCTCGAGACCACCGCCTTCGGCGCCGACTGGAGCTGGATGTACGACTTCCCGCTCTCCGACGGCAAGACCTGGACCGCCAGCGTCGAGCAACTGATGAACTGGAACACGTACAGCTTCACGGACTACGACCTGACGATGACGGTATCGTACGAAGCCAACATCGACACGCCCAAGGGGGACTTCCCCGGGTTCTGGATCGAAGCCATCACGCAAGACGGTGACAAGCTGGCGCGCTACAATTACGTCCCCGCCATCGGATGGTTCAGCCATTTCTGGCTCTACGATCTGGACAACGGCGGTGACAGCTTCATGCTCCACGCCATGAGCATGGGTACTTCGAAGAACTACACCGGCGCTTACTTCGAAGCCGACGCCACCACGGTCATCGAACACTTCCAAGGCGTCTTCCCCGATCCGGCAGGTCCCGTACAAGGTGACCCGGTGCCCCAAGACTTCCAGGTCCAAGAAAGCGACCGCTTCATGGGTTTCATCGTCCCGATCGCGGTCGGCGGCCAGATGGATGTCACGCTCACGGACCCCAACGGCGTCGCCACGACGTACGGGTACCAGCAGCTAGGCATGGACGGTCCTGGCTTCCAGGTCGCCTTCATTGACGACGAACCCATCGTCGGCGGATGGCAGATGCGCGCCGTCGGAGCGGGGGTCGCGACCGGCGTGTACCTTTGGCTCAACACCGTGACGCTCACCGGATCGACGCTGTAGGCTCGTCGCGCTTCACCAGCGTTCCTATAAAGCGCGACGGAGGTCGCAACGGCGTGCGCCTGCTGTTCCTGACGCGCGAGCCTCGGCTCTACTCCATGCGACGGTTCCGTCAGGCGTGCGTCCAGCAGGGCCATAGCTTCGAGACACTGGACGTCCTGAAGTGCAATATCATCCTCCACGCGCAGCGCCCGCAGCTGCGCTACCGTGGCGTCCCGATCGATCAAGACTGGGCCGACGTCGTGCTGCCACGCATCGGCACCAGCATCACCGACATCGGTGTCACCGTGGTCCGGCAGTTCGAGGCGATGGATGTCCCCGTGCTCAGTCCGAGCACCGGCATCCTGCGGGCCCGTGACAAGCTGCGCAGCCTCCAGGTCCTGAGCCGCTGCCGCGTCGACATGCCGCGCACCGCATTCATCCAAGGTGTCAACGACCTGGACGCCGCCATCGAGCAGGTCGGTGGCCTGCCATGCGTCATCAAGCTCCTGCAAGGCACGCAGGGCATCGGCGTGATGCTGGCCGAGAGCAAGGAGACCCTCGAATCCATGTTGCAGGCCTTCTGGAGCCTTGGGCACAGCGTCCTCCTGCAGGAGTTCATCAAGGAATCCAAAGGCAAGGACGTCCGTGCGTTCGTCATCGGCGACCGCGTCGTCGCCGCCATGCGCCGCGAGGCCAAGGTCGGGGAGTTCCGCAGCAATATCCACCGTGGCGGCATCGGCCGCCCCCTCAAGCTCGCCCCCGACGATGAGCAGGCGGTCCTCGAAGCGACGCAGGCCATCGGCCTGCCCATCGCCGGCGTCGACTTCCTCGAAAGCCATTCAGGGCCCAAGATCATCGAGGTCAACGCCAGCCCGGGCTTCCAGGGCCTCGAACGTGCCACCAATGTGGACATCGCGGGCCAGGTCGTCCGTTACGCTGCAGAATTCGCCCGAGGTGAACGATGAGACAGACCGGCCTCAAGAACGACATGTTCGAGCGCAAGAAGATCCTGCCCGGCGACGTGGCACAGGTGGAGCTGAAGGTCAGCGAGACCGTCACGCATCAGGACGCCCGCACCCCCGTGACGATCGTCCGTGGCACCAAGGAAGGTCCGACGCTGTTCCTCACCGGGGCCGTGCACGGCGACGAGATCAACGGCGTGGCCATCGTCCGCAAACTGCTGGACGTCATCGAACCCGACTCGTTGTCCGGCACGGTGATCGGCGTCCCCGTCGTCAACCGCTTCGGCTTCAGCGAACAAGAACGCTACCTGCCCGACCGCCGCGACCTGAACCGTTTCTTCCCGGGGGATGCCACGGGCAGCATGGCCAGCCGCATCGCCGACGTGTTGTTCCGCAAGGTGATCATGATCAGCGACGCCGGCATCGACCTCCACACGGCGGGCCAAGGCCAGAGCAACCTGTGCCACGTACGCGGCGAAGCAGACGTCCCAGCGGTCCGGGACCTGATGCGCGCCTTTGGGACCCCCATCGCGCTGCACGGGCACGGCCCCAAAGGAAGTCTGCGCCGCGCCGCCACCGAGGCCGGTGTTCCGACGATCATCTACGAAGCGGGGGAACCGAGCCGCTTCGAACACCACGTCATCGAGATCGGCTACCAAGGCGTCCTGCGCGTCATGAAGCACATGGAGATGACCAAGCGCCGTGTCAGGCGCCAAGAACTCCAGATCATGGTGCGCAAGTCCGAATGGCTGCGCGCCGACCACGGCGGCCTGTTGGATCTTGACGTCACGCCTGGAGACCTGGTGCAGGCCAAGCAACGCATCGGCACCATCCATGATCCATTCGGTCGGCACATCGACGAGATCGTCGCCCCCCACGGCGGCGTGGTGCTCAGCACCGCGACCATCCCGCTCTGCAATCCAGGCAACGCCATCGTTCACATCGGCCACTTGCACAAGACCATGAAGTCCGCCCGCGACTATGTGCGCGGTGGCGGCGACCTTGGACACGTCCATTGGGTCGCGGCCAACAAGCCCAAGAAGCGCGTCAAGAAGAGCAAGGCCCGGGCGTCCACGGCGACCGTGGCGGGTCCCGAGGATGAACCCGAACCGGGAGCCGAACCGTGACCGCGGTCCGCACCTTGGCGCGTGGCTGGCGCCGCGGCGCTCTGCGCTGGTACATCGGCACGGCCTTCGTGCTGGGTCTGAGCATCACGTTGCTCCTGACGATCTCGGGCCTGTTCGCCGGCATGCAATCCGAGACGCAGGAACGCGTCGCCGACTTCTACACCAGCGACGTCCGGGTCTCGCCTGCCGGTGAGGGGGCGATCCCCAGCCGGACATTCTTCGATCTCAACGCGACCAAGTCCGCACTGGCGCCCACCGGAGCCATCGCGGTCCACTACGAATCACAGGCGATCCTGAGCCGGCGCGCCTTCATCGAAGCCGCCCTCAACGAGGACGAGCAGTTCCAGGTCGGCGCCGGGGGCAAGGAAGGCGACGGCGACGAGGTCATCGCGCTCGGTGCCCTCATCGGCATCGAGGCCAACGGCGTCGACCGCGACGCGCTGCGACAACACCTCGTCGTCGGCGGACTGCCGCCAAAAGGCACCGGCCAGGGCAGCATGCCGATCGTCATGAGCCTCGACCGCTTCGAGCAGTTCCTGACCGCCAAGGAGCGCGCCGAACTCGGCTCCTGGCCGCCGCCCATGAGCAAGGTCCGCGACCTCAGCTTCGAGGTCACCGCCGCAGTCGTCATCGAGGACAAGAACGCCGGCACCCGCGACGTCATCCGGCGCCCGGCGCACGTGGTCGGTCTGTACGATTCCGGCGTCGACGTGCTGGATTCGTTCACGTACGTCGCGGCCATCGAGGATGTCCGCGCTTTGAACGACCACGCGCCCAATGCCCCGATCGCCAACGTCGTCATGGTCGCGTCCGGGGACGCCGATGGGGTCCACTCGGTGGCGACGCGCAACGGTTGGACAAGCCAGTCTGCGGCCGCTTTCACCGACCGCTACCTGGGGCAGCTCATCGAGGTCTTGCAGGCCTTGTCGCTGCTCGTCAGCATCTTCCTGTTCATGCTCCCGGCCTTCCTCATCCTGCACGGCGTCGGCCGGCAACTCGAGACCCACAACCGCGAGATCGCGGTCTGCCACGCCATCGGCATCCGGCCCCGCACCGTCAGACGGGCGCTCGGAAGTGTCGTGGCCCAGGTGACTGGGGTCGCTATCATCGTCGCAGCCGT
>JBFIDG010000161.1:0-4284 GCA_041581335.1 Thermoplasmatota archaeon | reverse complement strand
GTTCGGAAAGACCCGAGGCCCAGGTGGGCCGCGTCTCTACCGAAGAAGCCAGAGGCTCCCGCGGGACCTGCTCCCCGGGGGGTGCAGGACTTGCGGATAGGTTCGCCGACTCAGGTCCTGTATAAGGGTGTTTTGGGGTGGGGGTGGCCGCGATGGTGGCGCGCCCCTCACGGGGTAAGCAGAAACGTCTCCTCGAAGCTGTTGCCCCGCCACGACTGCAGAAGTCCCTGCGTGGCATCAAGGTTCACGACACTTACGCCCCCGTCGAAGCAGTCCAAATCGAGTTGGACCACATCGCTGGCAATGCGGTAGGTGTGGCGGCAGCCCGGATGCCCGCCGAAGTCCCGGACCAGCGGTTGGAGGCGTTCGTAGGGCTGCATCGCGACAGCCTCGAGGCTCATTGGTCCGTTGGATTCGTCGACCGTGGCCAGGCACGAATCCGGGCCGCTCGCTGCTACGACAGGTCGGACGATAACGCCGCACTCGACGCTAAGGCGATCTGCTGTCGTGGGGCTCGCATAGACGAGAAGCCAATTCTCGGCCAGTTCGCCAGTAGGCCGGTCAAAGGCGCGTATTTCTTCTTGGATGTGCGACCAGCTCCAGATGAAAGCCTCCGGATGCTTGGCTAAGTAATCAATGGCTGCAGGCCCAGCAGCGGTCTCAGAAGCTTCGACGACGGATGCTAGCGAGATGTATGTGTTGGGGCCTTTGGGAAGTGTAGCTCGGACACCCACAGAGATGGTGGGCCCCTGCTCAGCAGGTGGCGTTGCCGGGCACGGGTCGGCTGGCACCCAATGGCCGTCGACGACGGACAGGGACCCGGGGGCGAAGGCTCCTCCGACGACCCGTTCAGGCACCCCTGAGGACCCGTAGTGGATTGCCCATGACGGGCCGCGCGTACCAGCATCCTCGTTCCATCGTACCTGGACCGCGCCGTCGGGCCTCAGCCAGGCCTGCAGGCTGGCGTATGCATCTTCGTAGATGATGAATGCGGGGTCATCGAGGTCGGGGATCGCTTCCCGCGGGACCTGCACAATCCCGGAGACGAAAGGGAATGGGGGCAGTTCGCTCAGATTGAATGGCTGCACCGCGCTTCGCCCCCCGCTGCTGTCGACGAACCACTCGCCGGCTTTTGTGGCGCGCCACATCGGTTCGCC
This sequence comes from Thermoplasmatota archaeon, assembly GCA_041581335.1. Classification (GTDB taxonomy): domain Archaea; phylum Thermoplasmatota; class E2; order JACPAO01; family JAHFTW01; genus JBFGSX01. Next base: position 3,127 of record JBFIDG010000161.1, on the reverse strand, counting down.
GCAATGACTCGTAGTGACAAGTGTTAGGTTGCCGAGCCCGAACGGGCCCGCCCCTAAGCGGGCTTCGGCATCCGTGCTGAATCGATGGATGGTGCCTGTGCGCTCAAGCCCGTCAAGGCCTCTGAGGTCCATGCTCTCGGCCGAGAATGACACCCGTTGTCCGCTGGCGGCGTTGATGCCTGCGTAGCCGGCGTAATGGAATTCGGCCCATGATCCAGGCCCAGGTGCTTGTACCAACAGCTCCTGCGGGGCCAGCTCGGACGAGCAGCCGGCCGCGAGAATTGCAAGCCCCGCAAATACCGCCATCTTCAGCATGGAAAAGAAGAAGGAGGGGAGAGGTTCTTAAGCCAGTTCGGACAAGAACAGGCCTTCGAAGCCAGGCCGGTCTCGTAGATCAATCAGGACCCATTCGGCTCCGAACGATTGCATCCCCGAGGTCAGCAGCCGGGTGCCGCACGCCTCGGCCACTTCAAAGATACTGACCGGGGTCATGCCGGCGATCCTCAGGGCCATCTCCGTGCAGGGGTCCGTGGGGGCCAGGTTGACCAGATCCACTTGATCGTAGTTCAGGTTCAAGCAGATGGTGTCGGAGCCTTCGATTCCGTTACGGATCAGATCGACCGATTGCTCCTTGTCATAGATGGCGAGGCCGCCGCACACGGTTTGTGAGTCGCCATCGCCGATGTAGATGAGGTTGGAGAGCTTCGCGCCTTCGCTTTCGCCGGTGATGACGGCATCTTGCCCTACGTCGGCCGTCGTCCAATCGTCCCCATTATGGTATGACAACGTGAAGTATGCCACTCCAATGTCGTCGTCGAATGAATCGGCGTCAGTATACGTGGCGGTGATCGCCGCGTTGTAAGTGATGCCCGGGCTCGGCCCAACCAGTGGCACATTGGGCGTGCGCAACCGCGAACGCCCGCCAAACACTTCGCTGACCACGCAGGTCACGGTTTCTTGCGCGAGGCCGTCGTCGTTGACGCCATCGCAGGTCCCCAGGGGAAGTACATACGATTCCGGTACCACGCGGACCGGAATCTCCACGATGACTGCGTCGCGAACGGCGCTAAGGGCTCCAGCCGCGCCACCCACGTAGGTGTATGGGACGGCCACCGAGACATAGCACGTGAAGGACTTCCAGTTGATACTCGGGGGAAGCAGCGGGGCGTGCATCTTGATTCCGATTGCTGCGCTTGTGGGCAGTATGAGCCCTGCCACTCCGCCGACGTCCGCATAGATGGGCGGATAGACCTCATACTCGCCGTCCTTGCCGGCCTCGGGCTGAGGAACGTTGCTGTAAGGAATCCTGACGAACTGGGGCGATTCTCGTCCGGTCGCGGAATCGGCATCTGCTGCCGAGAGGAAGCTACAATTGGCGGTGATCTCCGGGTCATCGACGCGACTGGAGACATCCTCGCCGGCAGGTTGGTAGATGGTGAATGGCAGGAATGCGTCGCCCCCGGCGGACACCTCGATGGCAATTGTGAAATCGTGTCCCTGAACCGCGACTGGGGCGACTAGCGCGCCGCCGTCGGCAATGTCGAGCGGGCCCAACCCGAGGCTGAGGGTCTGACAGATGCCAGCCCTTGTGACTTCGTAGAGGTTGGTCGTAACCGGACCCGTTTGAGGCAGTGTGGGCGTGACACATGGAATCGCCGCGAGGTCTCCATCACCTCTAACCCCTCCAATGTTCCCACTCAACCCTACATCTCCGATACCGGCCCCCAGAAGCATCCCTGCGATCGCCATGAAGGCGGCTGGCATCATCACGCGTGCTTTTTCGTTGCGTTGCATGGTTTTCCCTCCCTTTCGGGATGGGGTCCATGGGGCTGGGGAAGAGGTCTGGCGAGGCTCACGCCGGGGCGTGTCGTAGATGGGGCCGGGGCCTGTCCCATGGCATCCCCGCTTTTTTATACGCCCTTCGTGTGGCCCGCTTTGAGAACCGAAAGCATCGGCGTCGTCGCCGACGACAGACCCCCGCGTGGCACTTCATCGCCACGGGACTGGTGTGTCACGCTTTGGTTCACCTAACGAGGTGAACATGCAACCCAATATGGCCTATGATCGCGCCATCACGGTCTTCAGTCCGGATGGCCGCCTATTCCAGGTGGAGTACGCCCGCGAAGCCGTCAAGCGCGGCACGACCGCGGTCGGCGTCCGTGCCAAGGACGCCGTGGTGCTCCTGGTCGACAAGCGCGTCGGCAGCAGACTGGTGGTGGCGAGCAGCATCGAGAAGATCTTCGCCATCGACCAGCACATCGGCTGCGCCACGAGCGGCCTGGTCGCCGACGCCCGTGCCTTGGTCGACCGTGCCCGCGTGGAGGCGCAGTTCAACCGCGTCTCCTACGACGAACCGATCCAGATCGAGACCCTCGTCAAGAAGGTCTGCGACTTCAAGCAATCCTACACCCAGTACGGTGGCGGGCGCCCCTTCGGCACCGCTCTCCTGATCGCTGGCGTGGATGACTCTGGCCCTCACTTGTTCGAGACCGACCCGTCTGGGGCGCTCATCGAGTACACGGCCAGCGCGGTCGGCTCCGGTCGCCAGAAGGCGATGGAGACCCTCGAGGAGGGATTCAAGGACAACATGACGGTGGCCGCTGCGACCAAGCTGGGTCTGCAGGCCATCCATGATGCCACCGATGGCAAGCTGAACAGTGAGGCCTTGGAGATCGCGGTGGTCTCCACGAAGGCCGGCCTTGGTTCGTTCGAGAAGCTCTCGACGGCCGACGTCGCGGCGGCGGTCAAAGCCAGCCGTGGTGACTGATATGGTGAGTCTTGACGACGCCGTGGTCGCCCGCCTCGCGCGGTTCGGTACGACGTTCGAGATCCTCGTCGATCCTGAGGGCGCGGAGTCCCTGTACTCCCGCTGGGACGAGGCTGAGGACCAAGAGGTCCGGGACGTCATGGCGGTCGATGACGTCTTCGTCGACTGGTCCGAGGGGGAACGCGCCAAGGACGAGGACCTCACGAAAGGGTTCGACACCAAGGACGTCATCCTCATCGCTCGTCGCATCCTCAAGGAAGGCGACATCCAACTCACCCAGGACCAGCGCAAGAAGATGCTTGAGCAGAAGCACAAGCGCATCATCACGACGCTGGCCCGTGAGACCTGGAACCCCCAGGC
>JBFIDG010000160.1:0-4335 GCA_041581335.1 Thermoplasmatota archaeon | reverse complement strand
GCGACGCCGACCGGTGGCGCCGTGCCGTCATAGACGCCGAGTCCCTTGCAGTTCGGGCAGATGTGCGTGATCGGGCGGTGGCCCGTGTCGTGGATGTCGAAGACGGCCTTGCAGCGTTGGCACTGCACTTGGCGCATGATGCCGCGGGCAAAGCCCTTGGGCGCTTCACGCAACAAGAACAAGAAGCCGACGATGATGACGAGGACGAAGAAGAACAGGCTGACGGCGATCCAGAGCCAGGTCGTCAGGGTCCACAGCGCCAGGGCCCTCACCGTGAGGCGGCTCGACGTGAAGCCGAGGAACTCAAGGGCCAGCCAAAGCAAGAAGCCAAGCATGAGTCCGGCCAGGATGGTGGCCGTGACGGCGAGTCGACGCACGTCTCCCAGGTTCACGCGGTCACGCACACGCAACGCATCGCCAGGGCTGTCGTCGTCCGGGCCGGCATGAGGACGTTATTCCTGCAGTGCCGCGCGGGCGGCGGCCATGCGTGCGATGGGCAGCCGGTAGGGGCTGCAGCTCACGTAGTCGAGGCCGACGCCGTGGCAGAACGCCACGCTGTCTGGGTCGCCGCCGTGTTCGCCACAGATGCCGACCTTGAGCTCGGGCCGAGTCTGGCGGCCCTTCTCGGTGCCGATCTTGACGAGTTGGCCGACGCCACTGAAGTCGATGGTCTGGAACGGGTCGTGTGGCAACAGGCCATGGTCTTGGTAGTGGCTCAGGAACGCGCCGGCGTCGTCGCGGCTGACACCGAGGGTGGTCTGGGTCAGGTCGTTGGTGCCGAAGCTGAAGAACTCCGCCTTGAGCGCGATCTCGTCGGCGGTGAGCGCGGCGCGGGGCAGTTCGATCATGGTGCCCACCAGGTAGTCGACGGTCTCGCCGCGTTCTGCGAAGACCTCTTCGGCGACGCGGCGCACGAGGGCTTCTTGGTGGTTGAACTCGCTGGCGAAGCCGACGATGGGGATCATGATCTCGGGCTGGACGTTGATGCCTTCCTTCTTGACGATGCAGGCCGCTTCGAGGATGGAGCGGGCCTGCATCTCGGTGATCTCCGGGTACACGATGCCGAGGCGGCAGCCGCGGTGGCCCAACATCGGGTTGGCTTCCCGTAGGGCGTCGATGCGGAGGCGGAGGCGTTCCAGGTCGATGCCCATCATGAGCGCCAAGTGGCGTTGCTCCCGTTCTTCGTGGGGCAGGAACTCGTGCAGCGGGGGGTCCAGGAGGCGGACCGTGACGGGTCGGTCTCCCATGGCGCGGAACAGGCCTTCGAAGTCCTCGCGCTGGATGGGGAGCAACAGATCCAGGGCCTTGCGGCGGTAGGATTCGTTCTTGGCCAAGATCATCTCGCGCATGTGTTCGATCTTGCCCGGTCCGAAGAACATGTGCTCCGTGCGGCACAGGCCGATGCCTTCAGCGCCGAGGGCGATGCTGGCCTGCGCTTGGTCGGGTTGGTCTGCGTTGGCGCGGACGCGGAGGCGGCGGAACTTGTCCGCGAGGGTGAGCAGGCGGTCGAACATCTGGTAGACCGGTGCGTCCTTCGGGTCCTTGTTCTTCTCGACGACGACCTGGATGACCTCGCTGGGGAGCGTGGTGAGTTTGCCCGTGATGACCTCGCCGGTGAAGCCGTCGAGGCTGAGCCAGTCGCCTTCGCGCACGAGGGTGCTGCCGACGCCGAAGGCCTTGGCCTTGGCATCGATGCGGAGCGTGTGGCAGCCTGCTACGCAGACCTTGCCCATCTGGCGGGCGACGAGGGCGGCGTGGCTCGTCATGCCGCCACGTGCCGTCAGGAAGCCTTCACTGGCGTGCATGCCATGGATGTCTTCGGGGCTGGTCTCATCACGGACCAGGATGACCTGCTCGCCGCGCTTGTGCCATTCGACGGCGTCGTCGGCCGTGAAGACGACGCGACCACTGGCTGCACCGGGTCCCGCGTTGAGGCCCTTGGCGATGACCTTGCCCTTGTCCATGGCGACCTGCTTCTCCTTCGGGTCGAAGATGGGGCGCAGGAGTTGGTTGAGTTGATCGGGCAGGACGCGCAGCACGGCGCCCTTCTCGTCGACGAGGCCTTCGTCGAGCATGTCGAGGGCGATCTTGACGGCCGCCATGCCGGTGCGCTTCCCGGTGCGGGTCTGCAGCATGTACAGCTTGCCGGACATGACCGTGAACTCCAGGTCCTGCATGTCGTGGAAGTGCGCTTCGAGTTTCTTGGCGATGTCTGCCAATTGGTCGTAGGCCTCAGGAAGGAAATCCCGCATCTCGAGGATGGGGTGCGGGGTGCGGATGCCGGCGACGACGTCTTCGCCTTGGGCGTTCTGCAAGAATTCGCCGTAGAACACGTTCTCGCCGGTGGCGGGGTCGCGGGTGAAGGCGACGCCGGTGGCGCAGTCGTCGCCCATGTTGCCAAAGACCATCATCTGGACGTTGACGGCGGTGCCCATGTCGTGGGGGATCTTGTTGAGGTCGCGGTAGGTCTTGGCGCGCTTGTTGCTCCAGGAGCCGAAGACCGCCTCGATGGCGCCCAGGAGTTGCTCCGTGGGGTCCTGCGGGAACGCCTTGCCGGTGCCCTTCTGGATCATGGCCTTGAACTCGTTGCAGAGTTCGACCATGGCCTCGGGGCTGAGGTTCTGGCCACGGGCCTGGCCGTGGCGCTTCTTGCAGGCCTGGTAGGCATCGTCGAAGGCCTTGTGCGTCATGCCCATGACGACGTCGCCATACATGGTGAGGAAGCGGCGGTAGCAGTCGAAGGCGAAGCGACGGTCGCCTGTGGCGGCGGCCATGCCTTCGACCGTTTTGTCGTTGAGACCCAGGTTCAGGACGGTGTCCATCATGCCGGGCATGCTGATGGCGGCGCCGGAGCGGACGGAGACCAGGAGGGGATCGGTCTCGTCGCCGAACTTGCGACCGGCCTTCTCTTCCAGCACCGCCATGGCGGCCATGACGTCGGCGCGCAGGTCGTCGTCGATGCTCTTGAGGCCCTGGTAACGGATGCATTCCTGGGCCGTGACCGTGAAGCCTGGAGGGACGGGGAGGCCGATGCGGCTCATTTCGGCGAGGTTGGCACCTTTGCCTCCGAGGATCGCCTTCATGCCTGCGGTGCCTTCTTCGAAGGCGTACACGCGCTTGGTCGCTGCGGCCTGCAACTGGGTCACGGGCTGCGCAAGCCAAGTGGGCCAAAAAGGGGTTGGCCCAGCAAGTGAAGCAGGAGGACGTCCCCGAGGGCCTCGGTTCATATACGGACCGGGCCCAAATGGAAGGCGGTGACCCGTATCAGACTGGCTGTCCTCTTCTTGATCGTGCTCCTGGCCGCGCCGCTTGCGGCGGCAGGGTCTGCTCCGTCGATCGCGTTCTTCGCGGACAGCGCCTCGGGCCCCGTGGGCGATGGCATCCTGACGCAGGCGTGGCCCACGACGAACGAGTCCAGTGTCCGGCCGATCCTCATCGAGCTCGCCGGACCCTCCACGACCTTCGTCGATATCGAAGAGCCGCCGGGGACACACCTGAAGGGGCGCCTGTTCGCAGGCATCTGGCCGGATGCGGCGCTCGCCGACGACGCGCAGCTGCGCGTCAGTGTGTGGCTGGATGGCGAGCTGATCGCAGAAGGCATGGTGCCGATCAACATCGACCCCAGCGCGGCCCCGGATCCGTTGAAGCTCGTCCCGCCTGACCCTACGGATCCACAGGGCGCCGTGTACCATGTCATCGGGCAGGTCCTGCCGCTCGTCCTGCAGCCGCCGACCCTGGTGGACCTTGGCGTCGTCGATGTCGAGGTCCCAAACGGCAGCGCGTTGCAGGTCGGCTTCGGCCTCGTCGGCGCAGCCAGCATGCCGCCCGTGGGTGCCGCGATGGTGCTGAAGTACGACGGCGTGTTGACGCCGAGTTTCATGTACATGCCGTGGTGGAGCGCTGACCCTGAAGCGGTGTCGCCGCAGATCTCCAAGGTCGAGCAGGCCCAGGCACCGGTCGTGCCCCCGGCTGCGCCGCCTGCGGCGCCGCCGGCGCCGACATCAAGCCCGAATGACGAAGAAAGTCCGGGCGTAGGCCTGCTGGCACTGGTCGTCGCCGTGGGCGCCGCGTTCCTGTTGCGCCGTCGTTAGAGCATCTCTTTGATGCCGATCTCGACGAGGCGAACACCGACGCCGGTGATGACCAGGCCGAGCACGCGGCTCATGGCGATGGGGCCGCTGCGGCCCATGCGGTTCATGATCGCGGGGGCGCTGTTGAGGATGACGAAGCTGAGCAGGAGGATGAGGCCGACGCTGCCCAGCAGGACGCCCCAGTCCCAGACGTTGGTCGCCTCCGCGGCGATCAGGAGCACCGCCGTCATGGCGCCGGGGCCGG
>JBFIDG010000159.1:0-4335 GCA_041581335.1 Thermoplasmatota archaeon | reverse complement strand
GCGACGGTGGCGATGAGGAAACCGAGGCCGGGGCTGCTGAAGCGGGGATCTTCGGTGACGAACTGGTCGGCGTGCTCGACGAGGTCCGCCAAGCTCGCCACGGTCGGTCCGTCGCGGGGATCGACGTTGATGGCGATGTAGCCCATGTCGACGGGCGTGGCGAGCCAGGCGCCGTCGCTGGGGATGAAGCGGTACTCCTCGAGGACGCGGTCGCCGAGCAGCGGCGTGTAGGGGGCGAAGATGCCGGCGGTCTCCGCCTGCACCATCAGCGCGTTGTCGATGCCGTAGATGACGTCGAAGCTGCCACCCTTGCGGTCCTGCACGGCGAGCTGCAAGGCTGTGCCTGCGTCGTCGGCCCCGAAGTGTGTGACGGTGCCGTTGGTCAAGGCTTCGAACGCCGCCTTGGCAGGCTCGAACGCGTAGTCGAAGGCGCCGTGGTCGAGGATGCGGACGGAGGCGCCGTGCAGGTCCGGCCACGTGGTGCCGTCGAAGCCCATGTCGGCGTACGCGGTCCGGGTGTTGGCGGCGAAGTCGTGTGCCGCGGGCGTGCCGACGGGCGTGCCGGCGCCGGCGGGCTCGACGTCCCTCCAGCAGTCGTCTTGCATGTCGCCTGGGTCGAAGCACCCGGCGAGGACGGTCGTGAGCAGAGCGGTGGCGATGATGGCTGTCTTCATGGGGTCACCTTGGCGGCGATGGAGAGGATGGTGTCGACGACGGCCTGTGCGTCGGTGCCGGCGATGTAGAGGCAGGGCTCGTAGCCGATGGCACCGGGGTCGTGGACGATGCGCGGGGCGTGCGGCGCTTCGGCAAGGAAGAGTGCCTCGCGGTCACCTTCGCCGGCGAGCGTGATGTGTGCGCCCGCGGCGGCGGCGATGGCCGGCCCGCCACGGATGTTGGCGATGGCGTGCAACGAGGCGTCGTATTGGCGCAGGGCGAGCAGGCACGTTGCGAGGTGCCGGCTTGCCCCCCACGTCGGCGCGGCGGGCCGCAGCAGGCGCGTGTCGGCTGCGACGATGCGGGCCGGGTAGGCCAGGACGTCCGCGATGTCCTTGGCAGCGGCGCTGGCACGGGCGATGTTGAGGCCGACCTGGGGCATGATGGCCACGGGGGCCGCGGCCAGGAGGCGCGCCTCCGCACTCAACAGATCACTCATGGCGACGTCGCCATGGGTGCGGGTCGGGGCGAGCGCGGCACACCATCGGCTGTCGGGCATCGCTTCGCCAGCGACGGAGGCCACCAGGTCTTGGGAGAGCCGCAGCACGAGCGGGTCCTGTTCGGCGCCTTGCTGTGCGTAGCGGCTCACCATGGCCTGGCTGACCCCGATGGCGTCGGCGGCACGGGTCTGGCTCCAGCCTGCAGCCACCAGCCGACGGGCGGCGTCAGCGCGCACGCGAGGGAACACATCCTCGGCGAGGTGGAAGCACGCGGGCAGGGCCATGGGCGGGCCGACCCAGACCCCCCATAAATGAGTGATGGGGCGCCATGCACCATGCATAGCCGGCGGCTCCGCGCCCCGAGCGGGAGACCCTGAGACCGCCAAGACCTCCCCAAAGCCCCTTACCGGCGCCGACCGCTGAACGCAGCTACCTGTGAGGCTGCGCCTTCTCTTCTCCTTGACCGTCTCGCCCATGGTGATCGCCGCCGTCGCCATCGTGGCCCTCATCGTCGCGCCGCTCGGGACCATCCCAACCGCGCGGGACGACCTGGATGCCGCCTTGGACGAGCGCAACGCCATCCACCAATACGCGGTCGCCATCGAACACGACACGCTGCGCGCCCTCGGCGGTCTCTCCGGCGGCATCACCATGGCCGCATCCGAAGCGGCGCTCGAGCGATGGGCGAGGACGCTGGATGCTGAGGGAATCCCCTCCACGCACCGACCCATCCACGAAGAGGCTGCCGCAGGCCACGCCGTCCTGTCGACGGCCGTCGCGAGCCTCGACCCAGCCACCGTAGCGCCGGCATTCAACAGTGCGCTGGAGGCCGCCAGTGCAGGCCTCCGGGCCAGCAACGAACTCATCGATCGCCGGCTCTCCCAACTCACATCAGCAGCGCCCGCACAGGCCCGCTTGGAGACCGGCATCCTCGAGGCACGGGACCATTTGGAGACCGACAGGGCCACGGCCCGCCTGGCCCGCGCCATGGGTCAGGTGGGTGTAGAGATCGCCGTCGCCCAAGCCAGCACGACCGGCCGGGTCACATTGGCCCTCCTTGAAGCCGAGCGGAGTGCCCAGGCCTTCTCACCCGACCAGGCACGGCAAGCCGCCGACGCCTTGGCATTGTCGAGCGCCGCCCTTGGCGAGGTCCGCAGACTGCTCGACGATGACCAAGTGGGCCCCCGCGCCCTGGCCACCTTGTGGCCACCCCTCCAGGCCGCACTCGCCGCCTTGGAGGACGCCAGGGTCGCCGAACGGAGCGGCCTCGCCGATGCACTCCAGCACGTCGAACAGCGCGCCTTCACTGCGGCTTGGCTTGCCAGCATCATCGTCGTCGGCTTCGCCGCCACGGCGCCCGTGGCGGTGTGGATCCTGCAGCGACGTGTCGTCAAGCCGATCATCGCACTCCACGCGGCGACCGAGCACCCCTCAGCCACCAGGGTCGTCGCCGCGGACTACGCCGGACGCGCTGACGAGATCGGAGAACTGGCACGTTCCTTCGCCCAGATGTCCGACCGCATCGCGGAGACCCATCGGCAGCTCACGTACGCATTGGCCGAGTCCAACAGCGGCCGCGAGGCACTGCAACGCTCGTTCCAGCTACTGGCCGAAGCAGACCGCCTCCGCCAGCATATCCTCAACACGGCCAGCCACGAACTGCGCACACCGTTGACGCCGATGAAGATCCACATGAACCTGCTCAAGGGCGAGAAGCAAGGCCCCCTCACCGAGGCGCAGCGGCGGTCCCTGGATGCGCTTGACGCCAACATGACCCGGCTGGTCGGCGTCATCACATCCATGGCCCAGATGCATGCCCTGCAAGAAGGCCAGGCCCCCGTGCACATCGCCGACATCGATGCCGCGGACGTGGCCATGCGCGCCTGCGAAGCCGCCCGGCCGGTCATGGAGGCGGCGGAGATCTCGCTCAGCTGGGAACCACGCGGCGCAGCCCTGGCAAGGGGAGACCCGGAGAGGCTTCGTCAGGTGCTCGACATCGTCCTCGACAACGCCCGCCGATACACGCCCGTAGGTGGCCACGTGACGGTGCGCGCCGGCGACGGCCCCGTCATCGAGGTCGAAGACGACGGCCGCGGCATGGCCCCGGAGGACATGGAACGCATGTTCCATCCTTTCGAGCGGGGCATGGGGCAGCAGCACGATGCCCCCGGGGCCGCCGGGCTCGGCCTGGCCATCGCGCGCGCCATCATGGAACGCATGGGCGGCGCCATCACCGGACGAAGCGAAGGGCCCGGCCTCGGCAGCACCTTCCGGCTGGAACTGCCCGGACCCAATCTTTAGGCCGAGGGGGCCCTGCGACGGCCGTGCCCACAGCCCTCGTCACCGGCGCCAGCCGCGGCATCGGTGCCGCCATCGCACGCCGCCTTGCCGCCGACGGCTTCGATATCGCCATCCACTACCACCAGGACGCCGCGGGTGCCGAGGCCACCACGGCGGCGGTCAGGGCCCTCGGCCGCGACGCGGCGATGTACCAGGCCGACCTCGGCGACCTGGACGCGGCGCTCTCCCTCGCCGAGACTGCGGCCCGTCGTTTCCCCGACCTGAGCGTCTTCGTCAACAACGCCGGCGTCTATGACCGCACGGCACTGGCCGACATGACGAGCGCGGCATGGCGCCGCACGATGGCCGTCGACCTCGACGGACCGGCGATGATTTGCCAGGCGCTGGGGCCGACCCTTGCTCTGCACCGAGGGGCGGCGATCGTCCACATCAGCAGCGTCGTCGCCGTGCGCGGCTCCACCCACGGCGCCCACTACACCGCGGCCAAGGCGGCCCTGCTCGGCCTGACGAAAGCACAGGCACGTGAAATGGCCCCTGTCCGAGTGAACGCCGTGTGCCCCGGATACATCGACACGGACATCCTGGCCGCGGACACGCCAGAACGCCGGCAGGCGCGCGCCGCCGAGGTCCCGCTGGGCCGCGTCGGGCTTCCCGAAGACGTCGCCGGAGCGGTCTCCTTCCTCTGTTCACCCGATGCGCGCTACATGACGGGGCAGACGCTGCACATCAATGGTGGCCTTTGGATGAATTAGCAGGCCGAAGCAACAGGAGGGAACGGGTGAAATACCGGCCCCCCCTGCTACAATTGGGGATGCACCTTGGATACTGAGGTCACGAATTTCATCAATCTGCCCGTGTACACGAACAAGGGCAACTACGT
>JBFIDG010000158.1:0-4394 GCA_041581335.1 Thermoplasmatota archaeon | reverse complement strand
GCATCGCGTACTCTGTGGGCGGCTTCTTCGTCGACCTGGCCACGACCGGACTCAACCACGGCACTGCCTTGGCGTTCGGCGCACTGCTCGGGATGCCGGCGATCTTCCTGGCCATCGGAGCCGTGGCGGGCGTCCTCTGGTACCCCTTGGGACGACGCATCCCATTGCGATGGGGCGGCTGGGCCGACACGCCGTGAAGCGCCCAGAAGCCTCGGTCGGCCACGGGCCAGGCGTAGGTTCAAGAGCGCCTGCTGACCTATCCGAGGCGATGCCTGTCTTGTCCCTTGCCAAGATCATCGCTCGCCCTGGCCCCGTCAACAACCTCCGCATCATGATGCACGGAATGGGCTCCATCCGGCAGGCGTCGAAGATGCCTGGCTGCATCGAAGCGATCGCCGCGTCCGGCGGCAAAGGGAACCTCTTCGCCGTCAGCCTATGGGACGACGCGGACGCCCTGAAGGCGTACGTGCACAGCGGCGCCCACGGGGCCGCCGCCAAGAAGGTCAAGGCCCTGGCGCGTTGCCACGTCGCCGGGCACCTGCCCTGGGAGCAGGACCGTATCCCTGACTGGACACAGTGGGGCGCATTGTTGGCCGAACATGGACATGCTCGCGACACGGCCCATGTCGGCGATCTGACGCAGGCGGACAAACTTGCAGGGCCTGCCAAGCGTGACCGTTTCCCGCTGCGGGCCCGGCGCAAGGTCGCGGCGCCGAAGACCTAGCGGCGACTGGGCGACGAACCGCTCCCCGGTCTGGCTGATACGTGGACGTACGGCAGCGATTTACGCCGACGGTGGCATCCCCCGGCCATGGATTTCGAGATGCAGCGTGACTTCTCCGCCGCCATCGATGATGTCTGGGCCGCGTGGGCCGACCCGGCGATCTTCGCCAAATGGTACGGGCCCGGCCAAGCCGAGTGCGTCATCGAGACCCATGACTTCCGAGAGGGCGGGGCTTACCGCCGCCTCATCCCGACGCCCCGTGGTGATCACCCCGAGGAGGGCGTCTTCCACACCATCCAGGCCCCCTCAAGGCTGGTCCAAGGAGCCGCCGACAGGTCCACGGTGATGGACATGCGCTTCGCAGCCGCCGGCGAGGCGACCCACATGGTGCTTCGGATGCCCGGCATGCCGGAACAGTACCACGCGCCCACGCTGGCGGCATGGAACGCGGCGTTCGACAAGCTCGACGCGATCCTGAACGGCTAGGCCGGGCGGCGACCACGAAATCGTCAGATACCTCGGTCGCCTCGAGTGCCCATGGTCGAACTGACAGGCATCCTCAAGGGCACAGGCGCCAAGGTCAAGGCAGACATCCAGGAAGGGGTGGTTGTGTTCCGCGGCATGCTGAAGGCGAAGGCGCCGTTCTCGGAGATCGGGGCCGAGGCGCGGGGCACGCTGCTGGTCTTGACGTACAAGGAACACACCGTCGAGGTCGCGGCGGGCAGCAAGGCGGCAGGGTTCGCGTCCAAGATCAATCGCGGCTAGACAGCGCCGCCATAGGCCATCAGCCGCGACCTCTGCCCCGGGGCCACAGACGATCTACGCGGATCTCATCCCCATCGATGGTGGCGATTGCGACGGGCTCCAGGATATGGATGACCACGTCGTCGACCGCGGCAGCCACCCCGGACAGGGGCGACAAGGCCGCCTCAACGTCGTCCATGCCGCGCAGCTCCATGACGATGCAGGCGTGCCCGTCGCGGCGGTAGCTTCGCCAGGGGTGCCCGAGCCCCACGCCTCGCATAGCCTGCGCCCAGCGTGTTTCATCCAACACCGTCAACTCGACGACGACCGTGGGCACCATCAGCGATCGGCTTCTCGCCATCTAAGCCCTGTCTTACGAACCGCTGGCACGGTTGGCCGGCCGTGCGATCGTGGTCTTTTGGGCCACGTAGCGTTGCTTGAGCGCCTCTATCCAATCATCGGGTTGTTTCGTGGAGAAAACCACTTGCAGGCGGCGGCCGCGCACGGTCAGCCGGATGGCCTGCTTGGTGATCACCGAGAACGCGATGGCGTGCCGGCTGTAGCGGATGCCCCAACCGCCGAAGCGCCAGGGGCGATAACGCTCGGCCTGGGCATCTTCGACGTCAGACCACGGGATGCGACGATGCCACAGAGGGAAATATCGGATGAGCAGGCCGTCCGCTTCGGCCACAATGTGCAGATTCCCGAACACGAGGGCGAAGACGGCGAGCCCGGGTATGACCATCCACCACAGGGTCGCGGGCTGCTCGATCCACATGGCCCTGCCTGCGATGGCGAGCGGGATGGTGATGATGGCCAGGAACAGCCAGACCCAGGGGCTGGATGCAAGCCAGATGCGTTCGTGCACGACGCAGCCTTGGGGCCAGGAAAGATAAGGCATGGCGGGACCGCCCCGGGCCTCTACGCCCCAAAGGACACCCCATTGGGGGCTGGCCCCGGCCCAAAGGCCCTTGTCCGGCGGGCGCTGAACCTGCAGTATGAGCACAGCACCGCCCGTCCGCATCGAAGTCTGGTCGGACGTGGCCTGCCCCTGGTGCCTGCTGGGCAATGCCCACCTCGCAGAAGCGACGAAACAAACTGGCGTCGCGACGGAGGTCGTCATGCGCTCATACCAGCTCGCGCCGCACATCGAAGAGGCGCAGCCCGTCAAGGCCTACCTCACCGAGAAGTTCGGCAGCGCCGAACGCGTGCGCGAGTCACACGCCCGTCTCGAGTCCATGGGCGCCGCCGTCGGCCTGAGCTACAACTTCGAGGATGCTGTCGCCTCGAACACCTTCGATGCCCACCGCCTCCACCACTTCGCCAAGACCCGTGGCCTGGGCGCCGAGGTCATGGAGCTCCTGCTGCGTGCCCAGCACACGGCGGGCGAGGACGTGTCGTCGCCGGACGTGCTGCGAAGGATCGGCGTCGAGGCGGGACTTGATGCTCAGGGCGTCGACGCGTTGTTGGCGTCCGAACAACACGGCGGCGACGTGCGTGGCGACATCGAAGAAGGCCGCGCGATCGGCGTGCAAGGCGTGCCGTTCTTCGTCTTCAACCGCGAGTTCGCCCTGTCCGGGGCCCAGCCCGTGGACGTGTTCAAGCAGGCGCTCGTCGCCGCCCGCGATGGGACGGCGAAGACCCAGCCCGCCGAGTAGGCTACCGAGGCGGCCCCAGACCGGCAGCGAGCAGCCCGATACCAGGAGCTTAAGGCCTCTGCCGCCCCGTCGGGTGGGTGGAACGCAGATCGCTTGTGCAGGGCCTGGCCGGCGCCATCGCCGTGACCGCCGTAACGCTCGTGTTGCCCGAAGCCTATCGCATCCCGTGGCTGGCTGGACTGCTTTGGATGACGGTAGGCATCTACGTCGGCATGGGCGCCATGCACAGTGACCGCCACATGCGCACGGAGGCCCTTGCGGGCATCCCGGTCGTCGCGTTGGCCTTGTTGTCCCTCTGGTCCCCATGGCTGCTTGTCGCCGGGTGGTTGGCCCACCCCGCCTGGGACCTGTTGCACGAGTGGGGCGTCGTGAAGACCCACATCCATCGGAGCACCGTGGGCTTCTGCATCGTCTTCGACGTCCTGATCGGCGGCCTCGTCGCGGCGCTGGCCGCCGGCTGGCTCTGACGCCACGCTCATCTGTCATTGCGGGCATGCCCCGGCGTGGCCTCGTTGCGCCTTGCGACCCCGGCTGATGCTCCAGCCATCCACGACCTGTTGGTCGCCTCGTTCGCCGCCTTCCGGGACCAGTACACAGACGCCTGCTTCGACGCCACGGTCATCGATGCAGCGCGGGTGGCCAAACGGATGGCAGAAGGGCCCATGTGGATCATCGAAGACGGCCGGCCGCTGGGCACCGTCGCCGCCAAGATGGATGGACGCGGCCTGTATGTCCGCGGCATGGGGGTCCACCCGGACGCACGCCGCCAAGGTCTGGGCGAGCGCCTCCTCGCGGCTGCCGAAGCATACGCAGTGGCCCATGGCGCCCCGGCGATGTGGCTCAGCACGACCACGTTCCTGCACGCTTCGCAGGCGCTCTATCGGCGCTTCGGCTTCGTCGCTGCAGACGGGCCAGCCGACCTGTTCGGGACCCCCCTCGTCTCCTTCGAGAAGGAGCTAGGGCCAGCCTAGCGGGCCTTTGCCCACGACATCAGCTTCATCAGGAGCGCCGCGTCTGGTCTGTCCATGGCCACCTTCAGCATCAGTCACGTCTACAGCGCCAGCAAATCCGCTGTGTGGGATACCTTCGCCGACATCGGTAATGTCAAGGACATCAGTCCCGGCATCGTCGACAGCAAACGCGAGAACAAGAAGCAAGGCGTCGGCGGCCGCCGCTCCTGCGATTTCGGCAAGGGCGCCGGCATCCTTGAAGAGGTCACGGCCTGGAAGAAGGGGTCGCAGCTGCAGTTCACCGGCGTTGATTTCTGG
>JBFIDG010000157.1:0-4469 GCA_041581335.1 Thermoplasmatota archaeon | reverse complement strand
GCGCAGGTGGCTGCGCAAGTAGAGGACATCGTTGTACGCGTTCAGGAAGCGCCAGACCATCATGGCACCCAGCGTCAGCACCGCGGCCGCTGCCACGCCGACATCCGGCAGCGGACGCCACTGCGGCGTCAGCCCTTGGGGCTCGGCGAGCGCAGCGGCCACCGTGGCCACGATGAGACCGGTCTCCACGACGCGGTCGATGACCATGTCCAGGTACATGCCCCAAGTGGATCCCATGCCCCGCAGCCGGGCCACCTGGCCATCGGCGTGGTCCAGCACCAGGCCGAGGTGCACGAGCAATGCGCCGGCGACGAGGGTCATGCCAGAGCCAGTGGCGACCGCTGCCAGGCCGAGCAAGCTGACCAGCAACGACAGGTAGCTGACAGCATTGGGCGTCACCCGCATGGCCGCCAGCCCATGCGCCAAAGGCAGGGCCGTGGCGCTGTTGGCGGCCGCCAACCAGTAGCGGCGCCGCTGGGTGGGATCCTGCAACCTGCCCTTCACCGCCTCCGCCATGCAGGAAGCACCGGGACGTCAGCCAAGGGCCTATCGGTCCTGACCGGCGCGTTGAAGTCCATCCGACCCTGAAGCCCCCAAGTGCCTGCACCGGCCGGCGACGAAGCAGCTCCCCACAGCGGCGGATTCCAGGGCCACAGCCGGTTGGGCAACAAGGTCGCCCTCATCGTCGGCTCGCACGGCCTCGGTTCGCTGCTTGGGTATGCCGCCTTGCTGGCCATCGGTCGCTTCTACGCTCCCGGCGCCTACGGGGCCTACCTGTTCGCCGTCAGCGTGGTGGGCGTCTTCGCGACGCTCTTCAGCCTGGGCTTCACCCAGGCTCACCAACGGGCCTTGGCGCGCGGCCTGTCACGCTCCGACGCGCTGGGCGTCTACGTCCGCATACGTGCCATGCTGACGCTGGCGATGGTGGCAGCCATCACGTTCGCCCTCTGGGTCTGGATCGGCCTACTCGGCAACGGCTTCACGGACGCCACAAGCCTCGACGTCATCATCATCATCCTGGCCTCCAGCCTCATCGCCGGGGGCCGCAGCGTCGCCACGGACACATGGGTCGCGGAGGGGCGCGTGCACCGCGCCGAATGGTGCAATGCCGTGGACAGCCTCACCTACGCGAGCATCGTCGTGCTCGTCGGCCTGGGCTTCGGTGCCGCCTCAGGCGGCTGGATCCCTCTCCATGGACTGGGGAGCAACATCGCCTCCTTGCTCGACCTGCCTGCAAAGCCTGGCGTCTTGGTCCTTGGGAAGTACATCGCCTTGGCGCACTTCAGCGGCAAGATCGCGGCCCTGGGCCTTACCCTGGTGTGGTGGCTCAAGGACGGGACACGCATAGGTGCCTGGGACCCCAAGCTGGCGTCCGACTACCGCGCCTTCGCTCTTCCTGTCGCCCTGACCGGCGTCATCGCCCTCGTGCTCCAGCACACGGACGTCCTGATGCTCGGCTTCTTCTGGACGACGCGGGAAGTGGGATGGTATGGGGCTGCACAGAGGCTCGCCAACGTGGCCTTGCTGGCGAACATGGCGATCAAGTCCGTCCTGATGCCCTACTTCGCCAGCCTGCTCGGTCGTGGCGAGGACGTCCGGGCCATGAACGCCTTCAGACTCGTCGAACGCTTCCTGCTGCTCGCCGTCATCCCCCTTGCCTTTGCGATGATCATCTGGGCACGCGAAGGCATCCACATCTTCGTCGGGGACGGCTTCCTGGGTGCCGCACCGGCCCTACAATGGCTCGCCGCCTGGACCCTGATCGCGGCCATGAACATGCCCGTCCGCGCCAAACACATGGCCGCAGGCCACACGGACGTCCTGGTCCGTGCGGTCACCCTCAACGCCAGCCTGAACGTGGTCCTCAATCTCATCCTCATCCCCCGATCCATCATGGGCGTCCCGCTCTTGGGCCTCGGCGCCGAAGGCGCGGCCCTGGCGACCTTCGCCAGCAGCCTCGTGGCCTACGTGTACAACCGCCACTACGCCAACGCCAGGTTCCACATCCCCTTCATCGACCGGGCGCAGATCCGCATGTTCGCCGCCGGCGCCGTCCCCCTCGGTCTCTGGATCGCCTTGCGCGCCACGCTCGCCCCGACCGCCTATGACCGCGTCTGGGAGCTGGTGGGCATCGGCGCCGTCGGCGGTCTGGCCTACTTTGCGGCGCTCTGGCTCGTCAAAGGCATCGGTCCTGCCGACATCCGGCTGCTCCTGCGCACCCTGCACCTGGGCGAACTGGGCAAGGAGGTGCGCGGCCGTGGGTGAGCAGACCCAAGAAGGTGGCGTGCCTGGCAGCGCCGTGAAGGTCTCGGTCATCGTCACCATCCGCAACGAGGCGAAGCACATCCGCCACTTGCTGGACAGCCTGGTGCACCAGGCCCACCTGCACGAGCTCGTCATCGTGGACGCCCGATCCACCGACCGGACGGTGGAGATCTGCCGCAGCTACGAAGACCGCCTGCCCATCCGCATCATCGTGCAACCGTGCAGCCGCGGCCTCGGACGCAACCTGGGGGCTGCGGCGGCCACGGGGGACCTGCTGGCGTTCATCGATGGCGACTGCATCGCCAACGCCGAATGGCTCAGCGCACTGGTCCGTGCCAACGGCGGCGCTGAGGACCGCATCGTCGCCGGCTTCAGCCAGTTCATCGGTTTCTGGGCGTTCACCAAACTGCATCGCGTCGAACTGCCCCACCTCGGCCAAGACACGACCTGGCCGAGCTGCAACCTCCTCTACCCCCGAGCGCTCTTCCAGCGCATCGGCGGCTTCGACGCGAAACTCGTCACCGCCGAAGACATCGACCTCAACTTCCGGGCCATAGAAGCAGGCGGGACCATCGTCCACGCCCCCGATGCCATCGTCTACGCCCGTGCCCGCGACAGCATCAGCGGCTTCGCCCGCCAGGCCTACTGGAACGGCTACGGTCGCAAACAACTGACGCAGAAGCACGGTCGCCTATGGCACCAGTACAGACTGACCGACATGATCCGGCTGCAGGGCGGCAGTGTCTGGGGCATCTTGCGGCTGGGCTTCGGCTTCATCGGATACGTCGATGCCAAACTGGGCCGACGCCCACCCCACTGACCCCATCCCTTCAAGGACCGGGCCGTCCTCGAGGGCCTGTGAAGGTCACGATCCTGATCCCCACCCTCAACGAAGAGGAAGGCATCGGCGCAACGCTCGATAGCATCGACAAGAAGGCGTTCGCGGATCGTGGCTGGGAACTCGAACTGCTCATCGTGGACGGCGACTCCAAAGACCGCACGCGGGCCGAAGCGGCCGCCCGTGGCGCCAAGGTCGTCATCGAGAAGCGGCGTGGTTACGGCCGCGCCTATAAGACGGGTTTCCACGAGGCCCGTGGCGACATCATCGTCACCGGCGACGCAGACGGCACCTACCCCTTCGACAAGTGCCATGAATACATCGAAAGGCTCCTGCTGCTCGACCTGGAGTTCGTCACCTGCGACCGTTACGGCGAACTGCACGCCGGTGCCATGAGTCCAAAGCACCGTCTCGGCAACTTCATCCTCAGCTCCACGACGCGCACCCTGTTCATGATCCGGCTTCGCGACAGCCAAAGCGGCATGTGGGTCATCCGCCGCAAAGCGCTGCGCAAGATCCCCTTCGACATGTTCTCTGATGGGATGGCGTTCAGCCAAGAGATCAAGATCGAGGCGTTCAAGCGCAAGAACGTCCACGCAGAAGAGATCCCGGCGAGCCTGCGGCCGCGCATCGGCGAGCCGGTCATCGAGAGCTGGCGCGACGGCTTCGGCAACCTGGGCGCCTTGTTCAAGAAGCGTCTCCGAAGCCGTTGGTAAACCCTGTGGCGCGGGGGTTTGACGCCTCCGCCGGGCGGCCGCTCATGCTTTCCAACGGTCACGCCGGGCCATAAGTATCGGCGGCACCCCATGTTAGGCCATGAAAGGTGTAGCACTGCTTCTGACGCTCGTCCTGATGACTGCAGGCGCCCAGGGCCAACTCGGGTCCACCGCGGATACCGCCGGCAATGTCTCCGTCCCTGATGTGGGTGGCTCCTCGACGACCGGCGCGGCTTCGACGACCCCCGTCTCCACGGCGACCGCGGATACGGTGGCGACCATCAAGAACGGCACCGTCTCCGCCCGCGCGAACGCCAGCGTGGACCTTGGACGCCACGTGGATTGGGCTTTCGACCTCCCTCTACGCGACGATTCCTGGCGCTTCCGTTCCGCGGCGGGACCCCGCAGCGACATCCAGATCAACACGTCCTGGCGCATCGGCGACGAGCCGATGCCTTGGCCTGAAGGCAGCGTCCCGAGCCTGCACATCTCGACCGGCCGTGAGACCATCCACAAGGACGCCATCAACAGCAGCGCGTTCGGCGCCACCTTCGTCGTCACCCACGACGAACTGGTGCGTGGCAAAGCGACCCCCTGGACCCTGACCTTCCACCTGCACGGTGACACGGCCTGGACAAGCGGGTACGACG